>NZ_LT559262.1:2964323-3264323 GCF_900083545.1 Alistipes provencensis
GGGGGGGGGGATTTTTCATAGTAAAAATTACCCTGTTTTGTTTGGCCCTTTAAACAATAATACATACTTTTGTACAGTCAGTTATGGTCTCTTACAAAGAGACCATATATTCTTGTTGGCAGATTTATTGTTCCCAATTACACTGCGAATGTCGCAAAAATCATTTCAGCCATTCCGTAGCTTGTTTTGCAAGATTCCGAATCTCAATGCTGAGAGTTTTCAGTTCTCGCGTTCGTTGGTAGTTAAAGTGGCGTGACTTGGGAACGCCACATCCGGCCTCGCACAGCGAGGACCTTTGTCGGACAAAACGCAGTTTGTCGGACAAAGGTACACCTCGCTACCCTCTGATGAGGGTAAAGACCCGCCGCCGAAAATCCGGATCGAAGATTCTGATAAGTGGCTGGCGGGAGTTCTGGCGCCGGGGAGTTTCCCGATGCAATATTACGATGATTTTCAAAGACTAAAAAGCATCGTTACCGGCCATAGACGGCCCGGGGAGGGCACTTGGAATCAGGAAATAAAAGCCGTATTACCTTGCAACGGAATTGATGCAAATCACTGGTTCAATCAATAGATGGATGGCCATTCATAAAAATAATTCTCTATCCAAAGATTTCCAGATTTCTTGAAATATTGAATTCCAGAAATATTTATTCCAATATGTCCAGAAATATAGATATCAGGATATCTCCGAATAAAAACAGCAGCAGCGGCAAAGAGCCATCATAGCTCTTTGCCGCTGCTGCCGATTCAATCGTTCGTTGTTGGTATTATGCCGTCAGCACCTCCCCGATCTTTCGCATCTCCCGACTGATGTTCGCTTCCGAGATTTTCGCATACCTTCGCGTCATGTTCGTATTCGTATGGCCCAGAATCTTGGCGATGATGTCGATCGGCATGCCGTATTCAATCGCCAGCGTAGCGAACGTATGACGGGCGCAGTGTGTCGTCAAATTTTTCGGGATATTGCATATCCCGGCCAGTTCCTTCAAGTAGGCATTCATCTTTGAGTTGGAGGGAACGGGCAATAGTTTGCCCCGGGATTTGCAGGTTTCGTCGGACTCGTATTTTTGCAGAATCCGGACGGCCTGCGGCAGCAACGGCACCCTACTCATCACCGACGTTTTTTCTCGGGGCTTGTGAATCCATTGCATTCCCTGCTCGTCCGTGGTGATATGCTCCCGCTGCAAGTGGTCCGCATCCGTAAAGGCCAGGCCTGTCAGGGCGCAGAAACAGAATACGTCCCGGATGCGGTCCAATCTGTCGTTGGGCATCGGATTTTTCAATAAGGTATCCAGTTCCTCTTTCGTCAGCGGAACCTTGACGTTCGTCCGGTCCACCTTCATCTTATAGTACCGGAACGGATTCTTTTCGATCCATTCGTTTCTTATCGCATAAAGGATAAAGTTTTTCAGACAGCACAACAGGTTGACCGCACCGTTGTTCTTGCAGTTGTGTGCTGTTTGCATAAAGGTATTCAGACCGTCGATATATTCGTAGCCGATCATATCCAGCGGCAGGTCGTCTTTGCGGTACTGTTGTTTGGTATATTCGGTCAGGTAGCGCAGCAGCCGGTGGTACTTGTTTGCCGTAAGCTGGGTGATGCGGGTCCCGACCTCCTTCTGCCGTTTGTCGCAGTACTTTGAAAATTCGGACAGGAACATCCGCGAACCGGAGGAGCTGATTAGCCGTTGTTTGATCGAAAAGCAGTCCGGAGTTTTATTCTCTTTGAGGAGTTGGTCATAGGCCGCGAGAATATTGGCCCGGTAGCTGGCGATAATGCTGTTGATTCGCTGGTCTATCTCGTCTTTGTAAAGCGAGCGTTCGAGACGCTGGTTCCAGCGTTCCGGTTCGATCTGGCACTGGGTGTGGACTTCGGTCGCACGGCCGGAGGTCGTGATGCGGGCGTAAATGGGCGCTTTGCCCTTTTTCGTTACTTTGGTCTTCTTGCAGAAGAAAATCACGTTGAATGTCGTTCTGTGCATGGCTGCATGGGTTTGGAATGGTTAAACGTATGCAGCATAGAAATATTGCAGCGTAAAACAATGCAAAACAGCGCATTATGCGTAATTCGTGACCTGTTTTTGTCCGGGTGAAAACAGGTCACGAATTGGGTCGTACAAACCTGCTTTCAAATGCATCTTTTCGCAGGGCCTAAAAACGAAAAAACCTTACATATCATTGATACATAAGGTTTTCTGCTTTAATCTGCGCCTTTTTCAAAGGTCTCCAGAGCGGAAAACGGGACTCGGACCCGCGACCTCAACCTTGGCAAGGTTGCGCTCTCAAGCCCCCAAAACGCTGCGCGTTTAGGGGTAACCAACTGAGCTATTTTCTTTTACGACGATTTTTCCGAATGTGTTTTACCTCGTTTTTCGCATTGGTTAAACGGATGGTTAAACATTTGCGTCTGTCTGCTGGTTTGTAAATGGTTGTTAATTAGAGAATTGTTCAATGGGCTAAATAAGTTCTGAACACGTCATTTCTTGTTATTCATCGGCATAGTGATTTAATGGTTTCCAAATAAAAATTCCCGACCGTTAAGCCGAGAATTTGTGTCTGTCTACTGAAAGTAAAGGAAAAACGCCGCATTTTTTCGGCCCTCTCTCCTTAACCTTTATAGATACGATGCAATTCAACTCCACTAAATTATTGGGCAAATTGCATCAGATAATTTTCGCAAAATCCTGCTAACGGGAATTTCACCATCTCGTCCCGTCCATCGGGCGTGGTGTATTGAAATAGGATTGTATCGGCTTTTACATGGTAGTCGAACAAACTCACCTGTTCGTCTGTTCCTTCTATCCGTACTGTATTTGCTGCCATTATGCCGATTATCCCGTCCATGTCTTTCAGTTCGCACTTTCATCCGAATATATAGCGTCGATTTTTGGTAAGTGTTATTTCGACGGGCTTTGTTATGTCTGCCATATTAGGGGCAAACAAGTAGATAAATGTTTCGGGATATATTCTGTCTTTGGGTTTCTCGACAAGCAGGGCTATTCCCTCTGTCTGGCTTCATTTGACCGTCTTTTGGATTATCTGCCTATCTTCCCACGTTTCGGCCTTTCATTCGGTTTTCGGTTGTTTGTATCTGTTCATATTGCGCAAAATATTATGTTATTTTTATCTTTATAAAGATAAGATTATTAGCGTAATAAACAAAATAAGAAAGTGACAAACTCTGCAAAAGGGTCTTATAGATTAACCTTTTCACAAAGCCTGTCACTCGGAAAGAAAAGACAAACTTGGACAAATGGCATGAAATCAACCGCTTTGTCCAAGTCTGTAAAGTAAATCAGAATCAGATGCGCTTATAAGTACGAACCTCTTTCCCGTTGTAACCGTCTTCCTCGTCGATGTCGATAATGTTAAGCGTTGTGGAGTTCATCATTTCGATAACTGACTGCTCGGTATAACCGTCGTCTTTATCGTCGTGATAAATTTTCGTAAGTTTATCCCCACTTATTGAGTATGTCCCTTTTGACGTATGCCCTGAATTCGGGTATTCCTCCGTCCAAGTTCCATTACTATTAAATGTCAGATAGTGCATCGGTTCGTCGTCTTTGGGAATATCTTTATCTACGACAATCACACCATTATCGTAGCCTGTAAGATGCGTGTATTCCCACTTACCAACGATTGAATTTTCTTCATTTTTGTCATCATCAGAACAAGCGAAAAATGAAGTCGTTATAAAGATAGCAGTTACAAATAAGAGAATCTTTTTCATGGTAGTTTGAATTTATATATGGTGCTATTATCCTTTTTATCTATTTATTTTTTTGTAGGTATAGGTATCTTCTTCTGTAAATTCGGGGTCGATTCTGCGTTCAAATAATATGAGTTGAGAAGATGTGAGTTTTTTGATTTGAAATTCCTGCATTTCTTCATAATCTCCATCCTTTTCTACGATTGTCAGTACATTATTAGACATCGTATATGTTCCGTTTTTTGAATTATTGACGCTTTGATTCGTATAGCTTACCCTTTTCATTTTTCCATGCCCGTCAAAGGTATAAGTCCAATAATAATCGTCATCATCTATTGCAGGATATGAATCAGACCATTCATCTCGTATCCCATCGTTATTGACACTCCACCCCTCAATGAGGGTGATTTGCCACGTTCCCGCAATTTGATTAGGGTCAATCTTGTTGTCATCATCATCGGAGCAGGCCGAGAACGTAACAGCCGCAAACATAACGGCGGCAAGTAAAAGCATCTTTTTCATCGTTTGCTGAATATTTTAAGTTCGTATTCTTCCCAACCATCACCCTTTTCGTGGTACTCCAATTTAAGGGTCGATGCCGTCAGTTCCTTAATTGTAAAGGTTTGCGGGTCGCCGTATTGGCTATATCGCACCGTCAGTTTATTATTGGACGACACCGAATAGTCGATGCTTTCCGATGAATCCATTTCCTTGTAAGACCCAGTATTATCGGAATTGAACACGAAATAGATTTGCGCATCGTTCATGTCCTCGTTCCACTCGTCTTTTACACCCTCGTCGATTTCATAACCGACGGAATGTGTGTAACGCCACGTTCCGACAAGTTCATCCAAATTGATTTGCACTTTATCGTCGTCATCGGAACAGGCGACAAAGGCAGTTGTGGCGAATAGAGCCACCAATAGAAACAACTTTTTCATAATTGAATAAGTTTAGGTTGTCGCCCCAGCACCAACACGACGATTAATGTTTGGATTTAATTAAACAGAAAGCGTGGTGCTGAAAACTCATTTCATTGTAACAGGTCGTAGGAAACCTCGAAGATAAAATAAGCAACAGCCCCACGCCTATCCCATATAAGGATATGACGCGGCAAGTCGTCGGCTTACTCCTTCTTCTATCGAATTTCCTACGTTCGTTACAAAGGAATAAACTTACACTTTCCGTGTTTGTTCGTATGTCCCACAAATGTAGGAAACAAAAACGGATTATGCAATTATCGGCATCTTGGGGGCTGTTGCAGTTATAGACGTAGAATTAAAATTGATCGGGTTAATCTTCTCCGCAAATTTCTTGTATCACGCCATCCATGTAAATCGCCTGCCCGCTTGTCAGCCGTCCCCACCAGCGACACCCTAATTCGTCGATGATGATTTCGCCCTGTTCTTTCAGCCGTTCGGCCAGCCACGGAGTAACGAGCCACCATTCCAGCACCTCGTCTCCGTTAAAGGGATAGATGTATTCCTCGTCGATTTTTCCCGCTTGGATTAACCCCTCGATAACTGTGCTTTGTCCCCATAGGACATGGATGTCCGTAATTCGTTTGGCTCTCTCTTGTGTTTCGTACATAGCGATTAAGGTTTTGTTTATCGCTTATCAGTAGTAATCCAACTCTATATAATATCAATAGTCTTTTATTGTATCGGTGTCCTGAACGCAGATAGGAGTAGTCTGTTTTATGTGGAATCCGATTAAATGGGATGGATGAAAATTCGGTTTTCCATCTGAAAATGGGGAGGGGTGAAAAAATGGAGAGTGTCGGTATAAGCACACTATAAAAAAGCGAGGAAAAATCCTCGCTAATATGAATCAATTTATTATTTCTCCAGAAATGAATTTATAAACTTATCTATTCCTTCTGATTGAATTATAGCCGCATCATATAAATCTGAAATATATGGACTTGCAGGGAAAGACCAGCGACTATTATATGAAATCGGATCACAAATATCCAATTGAATATTTTCGCAAATTGTATATTCATCATAATCCGCGTCTGTAAAAAATCTGTAGGAATAGCGGTATAATGAAAAGCTCTTCGTTTGACCACCTACAGTAACTGTAGCCATCATTGCGTGCCCAATATTTTCGACATAAAGATTTGTCTGAATATTATCTCTCCTTAATGAGATTGGCTCCCATTCTATCTGTCCTTCTCTAGTAAGAGATGTCATTTTCTTTATTGTAGCCTCAAGTGATAGATTTTTCATATTATAATTGGCTTTTTTCAAATTTAAGTAAATCAGATAATTGGCATATGTGGCTATATAGATTAATCACATCTTCCTTTGTATATTCTTTAGTGTAAATCCTTTGAAATATTCTCCACAAGGGAGTTTTAGTTCGCTCTAAAACAAAATTACTATAAATAATCAAATCACAAGATTTAATAAAAAATGAAAGGTCGGAATTGAAGGATTTACATTTTATTTTATCAATTAACACAATTAAGGATTTAATCTGAGAAACTTCTTCCTTAACTTGCCCCCAATCCTTTCGGGTGTACGCTTTATATAAAGCATCTTTTAAAGCGGTTATTCTATGTATATAATCATCCATTTGACTATTGAGGTACACATGTTTTTTGGCGTCTTGAATAGACGCTTTAACTCTTAAAGATACGATAAGAGTTGCACCACTTATAATCAAACTTAATATTGAACAATAATCCGCAAATTCATTCATATTGCAAATATATATGAAATATTACAACATTATATTCGTCACTCTCCTAATTGTGCTATATTGCAATCTTTTTCCTCGCAACGAATTTATCCCGAACGATGGTGTAGCACTCGGTGTTCTTGCCGTCGATGTTCTTGTAGCCTTTCGCCGTATCGAATCATTGGGCAATATCCGTCGCTTTTGCTCTGCGCTCAACCCCCAAATCGTCGTATATGGTCTGTAACCTCTCTTTAATGATTTTAGAGGGGATCGCCTTTCCGTGGGGGAAATCGGTATTTATCCGTTTGACGATTTTATATGCGAGTTCGCCCGCCGAACATTTAATCAGTTCGCGCCGTATCTGCGTCTGATTGTATTTGAGTTCCCGCACCCGTTTTGTCCCCAATATCTCAAAGGCCTGTTTTACCAGCGGGTTCCGCCGCTCGATAAGCGATAATGCGAACACGTCCGTCGAAAAAGGATTCGTGTCGGACGCCTTGAGTTCGGCGTATCGGTCGAACAACTCCTTAAACGGTATCTTGGCTTTGGCGTTCTTTTCCAACTTGGTCAGTCGGATGTCATGCCGTTCGGCAGTTGTTATCTTGTTGTCGTTACGCTCGTATTCCGTAATAAGGTTACGGCTGTCGGCGTAAATCTCGGCATAGTTGCGGAAATTCAGCAGTTCCAATTTGATTCGGTTGCGGTCTATGGTCATTGTATCGGTATTGATGTATTTGTTGTTGGTATAAATTTGGTTGCGCAAATCTTCATCTGCCGTCGCATATCATTTCACGAAGCGTTCGGCCTTGTCCAATTCTTTTTCCGTTGCGGCTTTGAATTGCGGATAAGTGATGCCCTCGGCGTATCGTACCGTCGAGAAGATGTGCGTTATCTCCTTGTAACGTGTATCGCGTATGCGCCCTGCAATCTGCCGTATCGTCGTCGAAACGTCCAGCAGGTGGTGTCGTGCCGTACCGTCGCTTACGACGTATATTTTGCCCTGCTTGTCGTAAATGTCGCACCCCTCGAAAGCCGTCGAGGTGTAGAAATTGATTTTGCGAACCTCTTTATCTGGAATCCCTATCGAATAATCTCCGCCTAATTTCTCGCGGTTTATCTGCTCGGATGTCCCGCTCGTCGAACAGACGATTTTCACCTTGTCGGGTGACAGTCGGGCATGATGCAGCACCCGTCCGATAAAATCGACGCTGTTTACAAAGAAATGCAGGTTGCAGGGAATATTGTGCGTTACGGCATTGTGGCAAAGATTTACGACCGATGCTAACGGACTGTTTTCATGCCACAACCGCACCTGTATCGGCGGTTCGCTGGGTCAGACTATCCGCGTTGTCGGCAAGGGCTGCAATTCATTCAACAGAAATTCCCGCTCGATGGGTGTCGCGGACATATAAGTCGCACGGTTGAATTTGGGCATTTCGGCAAGTAATCCCGTAACGGCTCGGTGTCGGAATGAATAGTCGAACAGCAGGCGGTGATATTCGTCTACCAACAACAGGGCTTTGGCGTATATCTCCGCTCCTGCAACCTCTGCGACGCGCGGAATCGCGTCATAGGTGGCCATGATTTTTCAGCGGTCGTGCGTTTTCAGATAGTCGGCTATCTCTTGGTTGGTGACACCGCTGTAAACCCCCAGCAGGTCGGCGTGTTCGGGCAGTTTGTTCTTGATAAGGTTTACCGTCGGAACGGCAATTAAGGTTGGCACTCGGTTCTCGATGGCAAGTGTCGTTGCGCCGCATCCCGTCTTGCCCTTGTTAAAGATGCAGTTTGCGGGCAATTCGTTATTGAGTTCGGCGATTTGCTGGACGTGGAGTGCGTCCGAGGGTGCTGTAATGATTGAGTTCATAAGTAAAGAGTAAGGAAAAAATTACGTCGCAGATTTTTTGTGCGGGTAACATCTTTATTAGTAAATCTAATTTCCGACACGCTTTTTATGCGGCCGCATTTTTTCGGTGTAGGAATCTGTCTTTATAGGGAATTTGAATTTCCGACACAAAAAATATGCGAGCAGGGCACAAAAGCAAGGGACACCGAAAATGCCCCTTACATGACCTTACCCTTACTTGTCGGATGTTCCTCTCTCGTATTATAAAGATAGCACCTTTTTTATTGGTAACAAAGGTCGGACAGCAATTAATCCGAACATTTTTATCCTTGCCTTATATGGCATTATAGGAGTGTTGTACGGGTGTCGGAGTGCGTTCGACCTGCCGAAAACCTGCGAAAAGTCGCTATTAGCGAAAATCCGCACGCTTCATTGTTCTAAAACGCCTCCCGATGCGTGTGCAAAAGTCTTATCAAGGGGCTTTTCGCCGCCTTATTGTTCTGTTATTCTCCCGAAACGTGTGTTTCAAGTACTATCAGCAACTTTTACTTGGCGGCGAGGTGTTATTTACAACCGAAAATGTTAAATTTGGGTACTAAAACCACCTGACGATGAGCACGAAGATAGAATGCGAGGACGGCTCGGTCTATTTCGAACCCGAACCGAACGAAACCGAGAATCTGGAGTATGTCTATTTGCTCTGCGACGATTATGAGAACGGCAGCCATTATCCGTACCGTTTCTTCGACCGCATGTGCAACGGGTTAATCGAAGCCCCTTTCAGCAAGTCGCAGTTTATGGACAACGACGAAATCGTGTCCACTTTGGAGGGGTACGAATTGGATGCGGAGAAATTTTGGATGGCGGTACTCTTTATTTATGATTGGGCCGAGAATCAGTTTGTCAAATGCGTCGATATAAAATCCCGTTCGCACGGGATGCTGTTGCGGGAGCTGCTCGGCAAGTTGGGCGACAATATGGGCGACGTGACGATTCAGATTCGCAAAGGGCGCAAGAACTTGGACGTACACCCGATGATTAAGCGGGATATGATTGACGCCCTGCACGCCAAATTGGAGGAGTTGAAGCGGAAAGGGGCGGACAACCTCTTTACTGTTCGGAGGACTTCAAGGCAGATTACCCTGTACTGTCCTATAAGATGTATTTCGCTACGGAGCGGTTGCGGGAGTTGTTCGCGGCATTGGAACGATGCAGGAGGATAGGGAAACCCAAACGGCGCAAAGGGTCGCTCGTGTCCTATAACAAAATGTTGCTGTTCGCCCGTATCGTCTATATGTACCGTTACACGGACAATCCCGCATTTTTGGACAGCGACGACCCGCTGAAAGGAATCCTAAAATCTTATAAGGGCAAAATTCCAAAAACATATTCCGCAATTTACTTGTAGGGGAGCTGAAAAGCTCCCTTTTTTTACTCCCTGTCGTTGGTTAGCAGATTTCTGACCTTTGCAGTGTCGGATGGTGATAACGACTGCAAGACGAACGGGGCGAGTGACAGAAGCCCAAGTCACGGTGAGAGGTGGCGACAGGTACTTTGACGTATTTGAGAAACAAAGAAAAATCAAACTAATTCATTAAACATTAAATAGATATGGGAAATAAATATAATAAAACCGCAAAATCAACGTATTATAAATCATCTAAAAAAGAACACATGAAAACTGAATATATGATTATTCCTAACCCTAAATATGCATCAGGACAAGAGTGTCTGTCTCTCACATTTTCAGAAGAAATGATTCAAGAATATCTGGATAATCTGACAGCCGACCAGTTTATAGGACCTTCAGACTTCGGGAATCGAAAATTCGCTTTTGCGATTGATGACCTCCATCTTGATATGTTGAAAAACTATTCTCCTATTGATTTAGTACTTTATCCTGCGGAATTTCTCGCAAACAAAACCAGACTGGAAACACCATCTGGAGTGCAAATTCCCGAAAACAAGGTTGCCGAGTATATAGTTATTCTAAATGGCTTTAACACATTTACCTGTGTTACCTATGACAAATTCATTGCCAGCATTTTCTACAAGGCGCAAAGCCTCGGCGGTGTAGTCAGTGATGAAAACGGTTATATCTTAACGACAAAAGGACATAGAATTAAACAAACTGCGAATCGAATGGCTGGCCAAATTCAATAGAGCCAAAGAGGTGGGGACTTGTGCCCCACCTCTTGCTTTTTATAAAAGATTCTGCATCGCCGCGTCGATTTGGCTGTTCTCAAACGAATCGAGGTAGATTTGGGTAGTCGATAAATCGGAATGCCCGAGCGATTCGGAAATGATGGCAATGTTTACTCCCGACCGTTTCAAGACCGTTGCAAACGTATGCCGCGCAACATAGGTAGTCAGTTCGATTTTCAGCCCCAATAATCGGCTCCACTCGTGCAGGGCCTTGTTCACATGTTTCAGCACCTTGCGCACTCGGTCGTAAATCTGCTGCTCGGTCTTGTGTATACGGAGGTCGAGTATCGGAAAAATATAATCCTCGTCCGCATGGTCGGATTTGGCGTATTTGCCGATAATCGCTTTCGACTGCTCCGAGAGGTGGCAGGTCATCTCCTTGCTGGTTTTGTGGCGGGCATAGTAGATTCTTTCCTCTTCCATATCGCAGTAACGCAGGGTGGCGATGTCCTTGAAATTGATGCCTGCCGAGAGGTAGGAAAACAGGAAAATGTCCCGTGCGAAATCCAGATAGGCCGAACCGTCGGCGGGTATCTCCGCCTGCATCAGTCGTTGCACCTCCTCCTTGCGGATGGCGCGTTTACGGGTGGCTGTCCACAATCGTCCGATTTTGAATTGCAGAAACGGACTGTGCGGCGTGGTGAAAATCCCCTCGGCAAGAGCCTTGTTATAGACGGCTTTCAGAACGCTGAATTTCGTGGCTATCGAATTGCTCTTGTTCCCCTTTTTCATTAGGAACAGTTCGAAATCACGCAGGTAGCCGACCGTAATTTCGTCGAAACGGATATTGGTCGAACGGAATTGTTGCAGGAGTGAGAACGTGACCTTGTGTTTCGATGCCGAGCCGATTTTACCCACCGATTCCAACTGTGCAATCGTGCGGCGGAAATATTCGGCTATCGTGCAATAAACCCTCCGTCCGTCGGTTTCCAGCACATTGTCCAGCGTTACGGGGACCTCCAACGCTTCGAGCCGTTTGACGCGCTTGTCGTATTTCTCGATTTGCTCGTAAATCCGTAGCTGAACGGCGGGATTCTGCGTTTTAAGTGTTTGGGTGTCGAAATCCCAATCGTCGGCGGGGATATTGATTCCTGTGCTTACATAGCGGCTGCGGCGATTGACGGTAAAACGCAGGTAGATGTTCGTGGTGCGGTTTTGATTGATGCGGTCTTTTCTGCAAATGGCATTGATGCTGACACTCATAATGTTGCGACATTACGCAGACAGGCGCGAGCGATGTTTTACCGCCGTAAAACATGGTTAAACAAATGGTAAAACATTCTTCGGAAAACGGCGCGAAAAAGGCATTATGGGGAGTTTTATTTCACACCCGTAAAAAGATAAACGAGCGATAATTCATTGATTATCACTCGTTTACTAAGAGCGGAAAACGGGACTCGGACCCGCGACCTCAACCTTGGCAAGGTTGCGCTCTACCAACTGAGCTATTTCCGCATGGCATGTTTCGTAATTGCGAATGCAAAGGTAGCTAAAAAATCCGAATCTCCAAATTTTTCAATTCTATTTTGCAAATTCTTTACGATATGCCCCTCTACCCTTCCTGTTATTTGAAGACGCGCAGACGCTCGTCCAACGGTTCGAAACTCTTCTCCTGAGGTTCGCCGGCCGGAAGTCCGAACGGCATCTGGGCGATGAGCCGCCATTGTCCGGGCAGTTTCCAGTGTTCACGAACCTCGTTGTCGATCAGCGGGTTGTAATGCTGGAGCGAAGCCCCGAACCCGGCATCTTCGAGCATCGTCCATACCGCCAACTGATGCATTGCCGAGGTGTGCTCGGACCAGACGGGGAAGTTGTCGGCGTAACGCGGAAACTGTTCCTGAAGCCCTTTTACGACTTCCGTATCCTCGAAATAGAGCACCGTGCCGTATCCCGATGCGAAACTGCCGTCGATTTTTTTCTCCGTGGCAGCGAACGCCTTTTCCGGGACGATGGCTTTCAGCGTTCGCTTTACCAACTCCCAGAATGCTTTGTGGTGTTCGTGCAGCAGCAGCACGAGCCGCGCCGACTGCGAGTTGAATGCCGAGGGGGTGTGTTTCACGGCGAAACGCACGATCTCCTCGATCTGCACGTCGTCGATCGGGGATTGGGGTGCCAGTTCGTAATAACTGCGGCGGTGGCGCAGGGCCTCTTTCAGATTTCTCTCCATGGTCGTACTGTATTTAGTATCGGATGCTTTCTTGCAAAAATAGCACAACTTCCGGAAAAATGTGCAGAATTCGGGGTGAAATAGTATCTTTGTATTCGTGAAAAACGCAATTGATCTCTTTTCCGAACTGGGTGTGCGACTGCGCGGATTCGGCGGCGACGATGTGACGCGGGTCGTTGTGAATGCCGCTTGCCGTGCCAACGGTTGGTTTACGCCTGCCGAGGTTCGCCGTGCCGTCGGGGCGATCGCCCGGGATATGCTGAACCGCGAAAAGCTCGAAACATGGCTGGCCGACTACCCTGCCGTTCCGGTTGTTGCGCCGCGCCGCGTATTGGTGGTCATGGCAGGAAATATCCCGCTCGTCGGCTTTTTCGATCTGCTGTGTACGGTCGTCAGCGGTCACCGATGCCTGATAAAGCCCTCGGCCAAGGATAGCGTCCTGATGGAGTATATCGTTGCATTGCTTCGGGATATCGACGATTCGGCACCCGTGGAATTCTACGACGGAGCGTCGCCCGTCGATGCGGTGATTGCCACCGGCAGTGACAATGCCAACCGTTATTTCCGAGCCCGTTACGCCGGAATTCCCTCGCTGCTGCGCGGAAACCGCCAGTCGGTCGCCGTGCTTTCGGGCGATGAAACACCGGAGCAGTTGGCCGGATTGGCCGACGATATTTGGGCTTATTCCGGGTTGGGATGCCGCAGTGTGTCGCTGTTGTTCCTGCCCGAAGGATATGAACCAACGCTTCAAATGCCGCCTGTAAACGACAAGTACAAAAATAATTACCTTCAAGCGCGGGCGTTGTTGGCGATGCAGGGGCATCCGTTCCTCGACCTGGGCACGGCCGTGGCTGTCGAGCAGCGGGCTTTCCCGACGGCTCTGAGCCAGATTGCCTATACGCATTACAAAACGCCGGACGAGGTTGCCGGATGGCTTGCGATGCACGACGACGAGTTGCAGTGCGTCGTTACCGAATGTCTCCCCCACAGCCGCCGCGCCGCATTCGGGTGTGCTCAGTCGCCCGCGTTGACCGATTATCCCGACAATAGGGATGTAATTGCGTGGTTGACGGCTCTGAATTGAGAAAAAGTATTATATTTGCTATACGGATAAAAAACACATTACTACGATGTCGATGGTTTTCCGATTCCGGATGTTGAGCGATGAGAATGACAATTTCGTGCGCGACTATGAAGTGCTGTACGATATGACGTTGCTCGATTTCCACAATTTCATCCTCCAATCGCTCGAATACGAGGATTGCATGGCTTCGTTCTTTACGGCCGACGACCGCTGGGAGAAACAGCGCGAATTTACCCTCATGGACATGGATGACGGCGGCGAGAATGCCCCCATGGCGATGGATAAGGTGACTCTGGGCCAAATTATCCACGATCGCCGCGACCGCCTGATCTACCTCTTCGACCTGTTCGGCGACCGGGCCTATTTCCTCGAGTTGACCGGAGCCTACGAAGCGGCCAAGGACGGCGCATATCCGCGCGAAATCTATGCGCAGGCCGAGGCCCCGGATCAGTACGACCCTTCGAAAAACCGCGTGGAGGGCGAAGGCTCGATCTTCAGCGAGGTGATGAGCGATTTCAACGATTTCGAAGGTGACGACAGCTACGACGATACCTACTAAACGGTTGCTGGTCGTCGTCGGTCCGACGGGCTCGGGTAAGACAGACCTCAGCGTCCGTCTGGCGCTCCATTATGCGGCTCCGATCCTTTCGACCGACTCGCGTCAGGTCTACCGGGGTATGCCGATCGGCACGGCTCAACCTTCCGCGGATCAACTTCAAGCAGTTGAACATCATTTTATTGCTTCGCATGACCTCAAGGATAACTTGAACTGTGGCGAATACGAGGTGCAGGCTCTTGCGAGGCTCGAAAAACTCTTTGCCGTGCGTGATTATGTGGTTGCAGTCGGCGGATCGGGGCTTTATGTCCGGGCGCTGTGCGAGGGCATGGACGATCTGCCGCAGGCCGATGGAGTCCTGCGGCAGGAGATGGACCGCCGGCTGGCGGAGGAGGGGCTTGGGGCGCTTGCCGAGAAGCTCCGGGAGCTGGACCCGGAGTATTACCGGATCGTCGATCTCAATAATCCGGCGCGTGTCATGCGGGCACTGGAGGTCTGCTTCCAAACCGGTATGCCCTATTCCCGACAACGCACCGGAGAACGGCGTGAACGACCGTTCGAGATCATCAAAATCGGCATAGACCTGCCGCGCGAAGTGCTTTACGACCGCATCAACCGCCGGGTGGATCAGATGTTGGCCGACGGGCTGGAAGCCGAGGCCCGGGCGCTGTATCCCTACCGGGAGCTGAATGCGCTCCAGACAGTCGGCTACCGCGAGTTTTTCGACTATTTCGACGGACGTATCGGCTATGACGAGGCTGTGGAACTGATAAAGCGCAATTCGCGGCGTTATGCTAAGCGGCAGCTCACATGGTTCCGCCGCGATCCGGAGATACGGTGGTTTGCCCCCGACGACGATGCGGCGATCATCGCTTATGTCGATTCGAAATAGGGAAAACGGTCGATTTTGACCTGCCGCAGCGTTATGTTGCGGATGTTTTGGCAAATCCCAAATATTTTCGTACTTTTGCGCTCGTCTTTCGCCGAAAGACTGCGCCCGGATGGTGGAATCGGTAGACACGCCGGACTTAAAATCCTGTGGCCAGTAATGGCCGTGCCGGTTCGATCCCGGCTCCGGGTACTTTTTAAAACGCTAATAATCTTATAGTTAGATTGTTGGCGTTTTTCTTTTGGGATTTTTGTCAACGAAATGTCAATCTAATAAAAAGCCTCTCGAAATTCTATGCTTTCAAGAGGCTCTCTGTTGGGCTAATTTACTTGGATTTCCCTCCCCTTCTCCCATAGGCGGGGGGGGTAAAACGGCTCTCAAGGTGTTTATTTTGAAGTCTGATATTGCAATTTTTTTTGAATGAGGTTTTAGGGTTCCAAAATTCATCCTATCGTAATATTTGCAAAAACCACCTCACAAACTTTTGCGAGGTGGTTTCAGTTAGAGATAAGGATGGCTTTTATGGCATTGCTACGATTCCTTTTGTATCTGCTGTGATCCTATTACCGGATTCGTCTTTTATTTGAATGGGGTCTGTCCATGTCGTACCGTCAAGAGAGGTCGTTATGAAACTGCCTGCATCATAGGTTGAACCTATCGTTGCAAACGTATTCTTACTAAAAATAATGCTTTGCCATTTAATAGGCCATGATGAAAAAGAATTATTGGTATATTTAATTGGAGCGGTCCACATTTTACCATCCGTGGAGGTCGTTATGTAGCTATATGAACTTGTTGCGCCAACAACGACGAATTTTCCATTCCCGTATGTAATGGCCTTTGATACGTCAAGTTCGTTGTAATTATTGGTCTTGATCCAATTAATTCCATCAGGTGATATCCCAATGACACCCCCGCCTCCAACAGCAGTGAATTGATCATTGCCATATGTAATAGCGAGCATATTATGACTTGAATCAAACCAATTAGGGGTGGTCCATGTTTTTCCGTCGGAGGATGTGGTAATACGTCCAGAACTACCGACCGCGACATATTTACCATTACCATATGTAATATCATTCAGAGATTTTGTATCTAATCGCTGTGGTGTAGCCCATGTCGTACCATTGGTCGATATGGAAACATAGCCTGCGCCCATATATGTACTATAACCGACCGTTACGAAAATTCCGTTACCGTATGTGACAGCATTCCAGTAGTTGCCTTGTGGTATTGCCACTCGTATGGGCATCGTCCATGTTTTTCCATCGGTAGATGAAGTTATATATCCATTTGTTCCAACGGCCACATATGTCCCATCACCATAAGCGATAGCGTTCCATGAATTTGTTCCAATTATGGCCGTAATTTCATCGGATATACTGATCTTTAGCAAATCTTCTGTTGGCGGTATTTTCGTTGGCCTTTCTGGTTGTTCCGGCTCATCAGGAGGTACGGGAATAGTCTCAATATCATCCTTATCACAAGCAATAAGCAGGCTTGCCAGCAACATCAAGCAAACGAGTTTAGCATTCATTTTGATTCAAATTTTTAATCTCTTTATAGGGTTCAAGCCTTTTGATGCTTGTATTCTGGAATTATCTTTTAGAATTGATATCCCAGCTTGATGGATACGGCATTGACATTGATACTCACGCCAGATTCCGAAATTTGCTGTACGTTGTAGCCAAGGCTCACGAGAAATGCACTCTTTTTGGTTGTTTTGAATGCGCATCCGACAGCCGGAGTACATAGCAGACCGGAAAGGCCGCTTACACCTTCGGTCAGTCCGACGGAGGCGCCGATATCAAAAGAAAAGAATGGACTTACTTTCTCCATGACAGGTAGATAGCCTTTCAAGTTCAGAAAAATTGGTAGAACCAGTTCTCCTTTGTCGTACATTTGATGGTAGTAGTCGAAGCCGAGCCCGAGCCCCGTTGAAAAATATTTGCCAACTCGGATGCCGTTTACCCAATGAAGGTTTACTCGGTTCTGGGAGAGCAATCCAGTACCAATTGAATACCCTGCATCTACTTCGCCTTGATACCGAATTGGGGCTTGTGCATTTACAAGAGTTGCTGATAGGATTGCGACAAGGAGTAAAATTACTTTTTTCATAGTTTTAACTTGTTTAGATTTAATTCGGAAGAATGCTATTTAAGAACTAAAGTTGCCTCGCTTTTTCTATGTGGTTTAACATTCTTTAATTAATTCTTTTTGTGAATTTTGCTTGTTGCATATCGCGAATACCATCACCTAACCACCAAAAAATAAACATTTCATCGTTAGATAGTCTATCGACTCTTATAGTACAAGAATTGCAATGTATGTACTCCCCATCCAAGCTATATTTTTCTACATGGTAGAAATAAGCATGTCCAGAACTATTAAATGTTCCGTTACTGTTGAATGTGAGAGTAATATCCATTTTATAATTTTGGTTTTTACCCCCATCGTAATAACTATCGGTGTACCATGTTCCATACAGTAAATTTGCATCATATTCAAATTTTTTAGGATCAAACTCATCCTTTTTAGAACAGGAAGTAAAAGATAAAGTAATGATTGAGAGAAATAAGAGTAGCTTTTTCATACATGTAAATTATTAAGTTAAACAATGATACCCACCTTTTTAGAGGGCTTATTTTGTTAGGTTTTTTAGAGATATGGAGATATCACTCAAAAGGCGCAAGACACACCAAATTGTGAAGCCCCAAAGTAGGCATCCCAATCCTATTGCTACTATACTCCATTCTTCGTGGGTACAAGCAAGAACAAGGGAACATAGTGTTGTAGTAATACTTAACCCAAGAATAATATTGGCGATCAAACGAGATGTCTTCTCGACGTAGGTTTCATTTTGAGATTTGTTATTCATTGTTTTTCCACAGAGTGTGCAATGATTGTTGTCAGGTAGATTTTCGGCTCCACAATAGGGGCATAACTCTGAATTTTCCATAATAACATAACTTTAGGTTGAACAATTAATAGTCTATTGAAAAAGGCGATACTGTTGTCAGCACCGCCTTTCAGGGAAAAATTCAAATGAAAACGTGGACTAAACCCTTATTTGCTTTTAGAGGTCTTCGACTACCTTGCGATCAAATAACGAGTAAAGCCCACGCTGTAAACGTGGGCACTGGCTCTACTCTTGATCGCTTTGGAAATTGTCGAAGTTTCTAAAAGCAAGTGTAAAAAGCTGGTGCTTAACTAATATGTGTGTATTTTATTCTGTTTTGCCGTTTGTCGTGTTTTGGTTTTCCGCAAAGATAGCGATTTTTTCAAATTCCCAATCCTTGTCGCTTTAATAATGTAAACACGAGTTCCTTACGGGGAAGCATGTCCCGAGGTAATACTCCGCGAAAAGTTTGGTATATACCTTCACTTCCCTGCTGTTGAACCACCTGTTAGCGACCACGGGCGCAGACTGCGGGGATAATCTGGAGTTCGGGAATGCAGTGAGGTAAGCCTCCACTTGGCTCCACCCTGCCAAGACGTATAGGGTTATGGCCGTTCTGGTGGGTCGGTCTATCAGGTCTCGTCGAAGCATAAACGGGGTCTTGGGTCTGATGTCGCAGGCTCCGTTTTCCGATTCGCAGTTATTATAAACAACACGTCGTTTCATAAGTTCTGTTTGAATGTTAATCCGTACTCTTTGCAAATTTTGAAGAATGTAGCGAGGGTTATTCCCGTTCCCCGGCTTCGCAGGCATGCCGAATATTGCCTGTCGCACTCTGCGGGCTTGTAGGATGGCGCAAATTGACTGATGGCATGGAATATCCCCCGTCCCTGCTCCCCGAGTCCGTCGGCAATGGCAAAAGCCAGATTTCGCCATGTCTCATATCCTCCCGTGATGTCGATTCCTTGTCGGCATATCTGCTCCGTGAGCTGTTTGGTACGTTTTGCGGCCTCTTCGTCGTCCGGATGATACAAGGGCCCTATTCGGGGTTTAGGGGGCGTGTATAGCCCGGAATAGGGCTTTGCCCGCATGTTGACGTGTGGAGCTTCGTCCCAAGTGCATCCCCTGAGCCTGCATACGTCGCGGCAACATCCGTCTATGACGATTCCGAGCTTCTGGAATACACCTTTTAGGGCGTCGAAGTGCTGTTCATGCTTTTCCGGGCTGGAGATCGGGATCAGGCAAAACAATCCGTTCCTTCGCCCGCTGGCACTCAGGGAGCAATAAGCGATGTTCTGCATCCGGGCAAGACGTTGTTTCAACTCTTCGAAGTCGGTGATCTCCGGATTCTCTTTCGCGTCGATGTCTATGCAGATCAATCCGCTGTGTCGAATCAGCCCGTCTTTTTTGCGGTAAGAGAATAAGCCGCTGGGAGTGATGCCGGGCAATGACCGTTTGATCCGATCCCTCTCGGCCTTCTCGGTGAAGGTTCGAAGCCGCTCGATGTCGGCTCGGTGTGTATCGCTGTGCAACCATTCCCAAAGATTGATTTCCTGCGGATTCCTCGGGCTGGTGCAGTTTTCGAATAAACTCACGGGTACGTCGAGTATATTTTTCATAACGTCTTCGTTTTAATGGTTGTAGGTTGTATTGCGGATTGTGCCTTTATTTATAAGGGAGAACGTCGCTTACAACCTACAACCTACCTTTTTCTATTTCAGAAGTTTGCTTATCGCTTGCTGTGTTGTTCCGAGAGCTTCGGCCAATTTGGTTTGGCTCTTGATTGTGTATCGTTTGGACAACTGTTTTAGAAGGTCTGCGTTGGATAACCCTTGCCCGTTGTCTCCTTCGGCTATCAGGCGATACACCTTTTCTCCGGTTGCGATGAAATACTCGGCCAACTGGACGGCATATTTTGCGACACGCCCGTTTATTTCCAAAGGGAGGGGTTCAAGTATATGCCACGCAACAGCGATTGCGATTGCCAGCCTGTTGACATGAATCATCATCTTACTGTAAACGGCCTTCAAATGGTCTATTTCCGTCCCGTTTTGGAGGTTGACGGTCCGTTCTTCAAAAGCGCGTAAGACGGCTCTTGCGTCCTCGGTAATCGGTATTTTTCCGAGTGACTTCTCTTTGGTACGGTTGACTATCCGTTGGATAAATTCGGCATATTCTTGCTTGGTTTCATCCGGAACCCCGTCTTCTCTTGATAAGGCTTTCTTCATGTTGTCCGGCCATACAAAAAGGACCCGCGGTGCAAATCCGTTATCCCGTACTGACTTGTCCCGAAGCCATTCCATGAGTACCGGAGGTTGAACAGAGCCTAATATTGCTAAAAACGGTTCTGGAATATGTGTCGGATCGCTTGTCTTGCGATTGATCATAACGGGTCTACCGTCGAATAGCGACAAATAGTGTTGAAGGGAGCCTGTTCCAGTGTATCGGTTTAAGTCGTTGAACCAGCCCTTTACCTCGTCTCTAAATAATACAAGGCCGTCCGGATTATTGTGTAGGGCCTGAAACAGAGACTCCGGGGTGACATCGGTAATAAGTCGCTGTTTATAGATCGGTTTGGGAGGTGGCTCCTGCTTTTGCTTTTTGGCCTGCTGTTGGTACTTCTTCTGCCACTCCTGAACTGCGGCTTCCCATTCGGTGTAAGATTCCGTGTCGTTTTCCTGAATTGGAGTGTAGGCGGCAGTCATCGGATCTGATTTACCGATCCCGCTCGGGGCTACAAGAATCATCCATAATGTGGGATAGTTCTTGTATCTCTCATGCGTGTAGGCCCCTTTCCCTATTGCTCCTCCGATTGCATGGATGATCGAAGCGGCTATAAATTCCGGCGGTATACTATAGGCTTGTGTGTAGTCTTGGATGTAACTTTGCAGGAACTCCGGGAGCCCCCGGATCGGGAACGTCGACAGAGCGTTCGGGTCGGGGTTGATGTCGTTGAGATCATCCGGGATGGTAGGTTGTACCCTTGTCGGCTCCGCCTCTTCGGACGAAGCGGAATAAGGGGGAGTTTGTTCGGCCTTTGCCGGAAGGGCCGGAACTGCTTCTTCCTCCGGGCTGTCCGGGGCAAACAGTTCGATGTTGATTGGCAGATCGGTAGAGGGGATTCTCCGATTTTCAGAAGGGTCGTCGATGAACTTATTCATTGTTGTGTTCTTCGTTGTTTAAGATTTGATTAATTTCCGATAGTTTGTAGCGAGGTCTACCCCCGATGTAGACTGGGAGTAAATACCTCTCTTTCTTCCATCGCCAGAGGGTTGAGCGGTCGACGTCTAATTTCTTGGAGGTCTCATTGATAGAGAGGTATCTCTCCTCGGTCTCTGCGCGGATCGTGGCCTCCATCTGTTCTTTGGCCTCTTTGATGATCACAAGTGCGAAATTCTTGAGGTCTGCGGCGCTGACTGATAGTGTTAACTTTGCTTCGGAAGTTAGTATTTCATTAATATTCATTGTTTTGGGTTTTTAGTTTTGTCTTTCCTCGGGATTGTTACCTTGGCCCCGGATGTTTGACATTGCAAAGATGGAGGCTATGCGACCTTTTTCCATGCATGATGCTGAAAAAATGATTTATTATGTTGTAAATCAGTTTGTTATAAATACTTGCTAAGGGAAAATACCCCCCCCCTAAGCAAAAAAAGAGAGGCGAAAGCTCGCCTCTCTTGGAGTTGATCTTGTGTATGTATCAGGGGTTAAAGCCGCTTTTGAGGTAAAGGAGATTACGCTTTGGGGAGTGTGATTCCTAAAAATCGGTTATGAACAAAATACCAACATCTTTGTTGCATTATTCCAGCATTTTAACGAGGTCAGTTTTCATCTGTTCGTCAATCTTCCTATACCTTGAAAAGGCTTTGCTTCCTTCTTTGTGTCCGGATAGTGCTCCGACTAAATTAGGGTCTTTCACTTGCTTATAAAGATTGCCGACGAAGGTTCTTCGGGCGAGGTGTGAAGAAGCTATCTCGTTTAATGGTTTCACTTCTTGCTCTCGGGTTGATGGATTGACTATCGTAACCTTGCGTGTTAGCCCGGCGGCTAAGAACATCCGTTTGATAGCTTGGTTGTATTTCTGCTCGGAGATGAACGGAAGCAGTCCCGGTCCTTGATGATCTGTGTAACGATTGAGTATTTGTTTTGCAATCATGTTAAGCGGTACTCGGACCGTGAGAGGCCGTCCCTCCTTCGTTTTTCGTGGAATATACTCAATAGCCCCTTCGATTACATTCTCGTTAGTCATTTTCAGAAGGTCCCCGACGCGGCATCCGATCTGACACTGGAATACGAAAATATCCCGTTGGATGGCAAGTTGCGGATGCCGGGATAGATTGGTGTGGTATAACTTGGTGTATTCGTCTCGGGATAGGTAATAAGGTGTCCCATATACGCACTCTTGTACCTTGAAAAGTTTGAATGGATTGTTCGAGGTCCGTTCCGCATCCACGGCCCAGCGAAAAAATGTCCTCAACTTGGTAAAAATGTCGTTGAGTGTGTTCTGCCCTCGTGGCTGAGGGGTTCGGCTCTCCGGAACGGCCTCGTATATGACTTTGAATCGTTCGTCTTGGCATAGCTGATGCTCTGACTTGAGGAACTGCTCAAGGTCTTGCAGGGTGTCTACTTTTACGTTATCCAGTGTTAGATGAAATCGTTCGCCGTGGATTTGCTGTGTGTATAATTCGTATCGTTGCAGAGCTCTCCGGACTACACGATAGTTCTTTTTTCGGACCTCTGATAGTTTGTGCTTTTCGAGAAATTCATCGAAGGTTTCGAAAAACGTCTGTGAGGAACGTTCGTACTTCTCCGGATGGTGGAATTTGTCGATGATCTGTTCGATCCACGCTTTATTTACGGTTGCTTTATCCGCGAGTGTGAAGGCTTCGATGATCAGGTTTTTGAGTTCATCCAACTTCTTTTGGAGTATTACAAGGTCCTTCTGTTCTTGTCTGTCCAATCGTGGGATGATGGGCTCTTCCTTTGCGGAATCCCAGCGGTTAGGGGCGATGTATAGGCCGCTCTTAACTCTGAAAATAAAGTCTCGTCCGCCGACGAATCGGAATAACAGCGGAGATTTTCGGGTGATCTTGTCTTGTTTGGAAGATAACGTAATTGTGATCCGTGCCATAAGCGATTGATTTAACTAATGGCAAAGTTAGTGAAATGGTTGACAAAAATGAATATTATTGTCAACATAATTTCAACTTAATACAATTTGAGGCAATATAATGCAATAACTTTCTTTGATTTAATATGTTGTAAATTAGGAAAATAAATTAATTTACCTATGAAAAAAGGATAGGTTCAGAATAGATACTTATTGCATATTTCAAACACGGCTCCGGGTACGGAAAACACCACTTAATCAGTTGATTAAGTGGTGTTTTGCTTTTGTTGGGGTGTAAATAGAACAACTACTGCAATGATTTTTTCATTTGTCGTTAAGTGTTTCCTTAATATCCTTTATATTAAGTGAAATATTACAAAATACGCGTAATAAAGCCCAAATAACCAATGTAGATACAAGAATGGCGATTGCGCTTAATATGGCTGTAAATCCCGTTATCGTATCGTAATCACTTATCAACATTATTCCGAATATGAGGACAGTAACGGTAATAATAACCCCGCAAACCATAACGAGTGTTGCAATAGTTCTCAACGCAGATTCTGACGCATTGGATTGAGTAGATGTTTCGTACTGAATCTTAACTCCTTTATGTTTGGGTGCTTCGTTTGATACACTCGTTTCATTTTTTATGATTTCTTTCAGGATTTCCAAAATTTGTTCGTTGGGTAATTCTTTAGAATCCCCATTATTAACTACTCTTTTTCTAATCTCTAGCCAAGCCTGTTCTACGGCTTCTTCTTGATAATCACCTTTGGGCGAGGATACAATTTCTACGAGTTTTTCGTTTGTGTTCTTCGCAATTACATCTTCAAATTTGTTTTTCATCTTCATTTTGTTTTAGTTTCACTTTTCAATGACCAAGTTTGGGGCGCAGATAATATTGTGTTTTTATAAAAGTGTTCAACGTATGTAGTGTAATCCGATGCGTTGATAGCATTACGTTTTAATGTACGTTTCCGGGGTGACTAAAGCCTATAAAACGCAAAACGGCGAGCTGTTTTCAGCATCGCCATTCATTAGTTACGTTTACGAAAACGTGGACTAAACTATTATCTGCTTCCCTCGGTCTTGGCCAACCTCGCACAACAAATAAATAAGTAAAGCCCACGCAAACGTGGGCATTAACGTAATTTTCATTGTGCTTCAAATAAACGGCCAAGTTTAGGGAAGCGAAAAAAAGCTAATGCTTAATATCGTTATTTTTTATTTACGTTTCTGTTTTGTCAAAAATTGGTGTTAGTTAAAACGGTTTTGTTTTATCATAAATTTATCTCAAAAGACTAATTTAGGCTTATAATGAGACAAAGTTATAAAACTTTTAGCGAAAAACAAGGTCTGTCAATTCCCAATTGTTGAGCTGAAAATCGTGCGGGATAATCGGCAATGTCAAATCCTGCTTATCGGTCCTGTTCGGCGGCTTGTTGCGCAGGGGGCGATCATTTTACTGTCGAACATGGATGCCTCGGATCGGTTTGGCCGGGACTCCGCCGACGATGGTGTCGGCCGGGACATCGCGCGTTACCACCGCCCCTGCTGCAACGACGGCATTGTCACCGATGGTTACTCCTTGGAGGATCGTGGCGTTCGACCCGACCCAGACATTCCGGCCGAGTGTGATCGGCGCCGGGTGGGTCGTCTTGCGGTCTTCGGGCGCAAGGCCGTGGTTGAGCGTGGCGAAGACGACGTTGTGCCCGATCTGGCAGTCGTCGCCGATGGTTATGCCACCGTGGTCCTGAAAATGGCAGCAGGCGTTGATGAATACCCTGCTGCCGATATGGATGTTTTTGCCGAAATCGGTGTAGAACGGCGGGAAGACGCGCAGCGAGGGAGCGACCTCGCGGCCGAACAGCCGGGAGAGCAGGGCCCGCACCTCGCCGGGCGTGTGGTAAGCGCCGTTCAGCTCGAACGTGACACGCCGGGCCTCGTCGCTCATTTCGTTCATGAACCGGTGGATATCGGGCGTGTCGAGCGGGCCGCGCGTCTTCACATATTCCAGAAATTCGGGGAGTGTCATCATGTTTCTTATTTCAGATACTCCCGGAAGAAGCGTTCGATCTTGTCGAACGGGATCAACGTCAGGTTGTCGTACAGGTCCACATGGCTGGCGCCGGGGATAATCAGCAGCTCCTTGTTGTCGCCTTTCAGTTTCCGGAAGGCATCTTCGCTGAAATAGCGCGAATGGGCCTTCTCGCCGTGGATCACCAGCACAGCACTGCGAATTTCGTCGCTGTAGGTCAGGATGGGCGTGTTGATGTACGACAGGTCCGAGGTTTTGTTCCAGCCGTTGTTCGAATTGAGCGAACGGGGATGATAGCCGCGCGGGGTCTTGTAGTAGGCGTGGTAATCCTTCACGAACTGCGGGGCGTCGTCGGGCAGCGGGTCTACTACCCCGCCGGCAAGCGCATAAGTGCCGTTTTTCGCATCTTCCGTGCGCTGGGCGTTGAGCTGCCGGCGGAGTTCATAACGCGCGTCGGCATCCATCGAATCGAAGTAGCCGTTGGCCTTGACGCGGTGCATATCGTACATCGTCGCCGTTACCGTCGCCTTGATGCGGGTGTCGATGGCTGCGGCGTTGAGCGCCAAGCCTCCCCATCCGCAGATGCCGAGGATGCCGATGCGCTCGGGGTCCACGTTGTCGCGCGTCGAGAGGAAATCGACGGCGGCGCTGAAATCCTCGGTGTTGATGTCGGGCGAAGCGACGTAACGGGGTTCGCCGCCGCTCTCGCCGGTGTAGGAGGGGTCGAAGGCGATGGCGAGGAAACCCCGTTCGGCCAACGTCTGGGCGTAGAGGCCCGACGCCTGCTCCTTCACGGCGCCGAACGGGCCGCTGACGGCGACGGCAGGCAGTTTCCCGGCGGCATCTTTGGGCGTGTAGAGGTCGGCTGCGAGCGTAATGCCGTAGCGGTTGCGGAAAGTCACTTTCGTGTGGTTCACTCGGTCGCTTTGCGGGAACACCTTGTCCCACTCCCGGGTCAGATTCGGATTTTCTTTCATGGTCGTATCGGAATGATTGTTGTGTCCAAAGCCGGAAAGCAGGCATGCCGCAATCAGGGCCGCTGCCAAGATCAGGATTCGTCTCATATTGCATTCGTATTGGTTTACGATGCAAAAGTAGGGAACAATCACCGTCCGGACTTTACCAATATCATGGATATGCCTACCAAGATTACTGATTCCGGCTGAAAAAGCGGGCGGGATGCCGTCGATTCGACTGTATTCCGTCTGTAACGGCTTGCGCCGTATTTATTTCCGCCTGCCCCACTTGGGTTTGATGCCGATGAAGAACTCGACGTTCATGCGCGGCATGGGGCGCGCGAGTATCGAGAGGTACTCCTCATTGAAGAGGTTGTTGACGGTTCCTTTGAGCGAGAGGTCGGCCCAGCGGAATGCGAATCCCTTTTCGAGCGAGAGGTTGCTCATCAGGTAGGGAGTCAGG
This sequence comes from Alistipes provencensis, assembly GCF_900083545.1. Classification (NCBI taxonomy): domain Bacteria; kingdom Pseudomonadati; phylum Bacteroidota; class Bacteroidia; order Bacteroidales; family Rikenellaceae; genus Alistipes; species Alistipes provencensis. The sequence goes on from NZ_LT559262.1 coordinate 2,990,931, forward strand.
GAGCCCGTGAGGGTAATGTCGTTGCTCGACATGGTGTAGCGCTGGCTGTAATAGCAGAACTGGTACAGCAGCCCCCAGCTTTTGTAGGTCAGCCGTCCGGTCGCCGTGGCCGAGAATTCCGGTTCGTAGGGCAGTTGCTTGCCGACGGACTGGTCGGCCGGGGACATCGGTTCGCCCTCGTTGATCGACGGCGCCCATGAAAAAGTGCCGTTCAGACCCAGTTTCAGCTCCTTTGCCAGCACTACGGCGAGGTCGGCCTGCGCCTCCACGCCGTAGGCATGGACCTTTTTGATGTTTACGGGCGAGAAGAATCCCTTGGCCGTCGGCAGCCACAGAATCCAGTCGTCGATATGCTGGTCGTACCACGACGCCGAGCCCGACAGCGTATAGATTCCCTCTTTCCCCACGGCGAACGACAGCCCGGCTTCGTACTGGAATCCGCTCTCGTTCTTCAGGTCGGTATTTCCGCCCGGCAGGAAATAGAGGTCGTTGAGCGTCGGGAAACGGTAGTTGCGCGACACGGAGGCTTTGGCCACGATGTTGCCGCGCTTCGACAGCAGGTAATCGGCGAGGAATGCCGGGACCGTGGCCCACTTGGTTCCGTACATTTGTTCCCGCACGACGACCGACATGCCGATCCGCTCCGTGGGCCGCCACTTGGCCGACACCGAGCCGTCGAGTTCGATGCGGCCTTTGTCATAGCCGACGATGCCTTTGCCGCCCTGCTGGAGGATGATGTTCTTATCCACGCTCTTCACGAAATGCTGGTGCGCCGAGAAGCTGGCCGAGAAAAACCATTTTTCGCCGACGGAATATTCTCCGTCCACCTGCCCGTAGAATGTGTCGATCTTGCTCCGTGAACGGGTCATGGTGTTCATTATGCCGTTGCCGGGGTCCCGGCGATAGTCGTAGGCCATCCATGTATGGATATACCCCGCTTTCGCCGCGACTTTCCAGTCGTTCCGGTAGTGGTCCCACGAGAGGACGCTGCGCAGGGTGTGTTCGCGCTGGCGGTTCTCGACCTGCGTGTCGTCGGCATAGTCGGTCGTCAGCAGGGCCAGCTCCCGGTTGGAATTGATATACCAAGCGTTCAGTCCGAAGCGGTCGCCGCGCCCGGTGTTGTAGTAGACCTCCTGCAAGACATGCACGTCGTCGAAAGCGCCGCTCTTGTTGCGCTCGGTGGGATAATACGACCCGATGATGTTCATGTCGTCGTCGTAGATGTTTATCTTCTTGTCCCGGTTGCGGTACTTGTAGTCGTTGGCCGAAGATTGGTAGACGGCGCGTGTCGATACCTGCCAGTGCTCGTCGCCCCATGTCAGGCGCAGGAATTCGTCGAAAGTCCTGTACATGCCGATCCCTTGGATGTATTGCAGCCCGAATCCGTCGGCTGCGGCCGGTGCGGTCGAGAGCTTCACCAGTCCGCCCAGTCCGCCGCCCGTCTCATTCACCGACGAGGTGCCGTGCAGCAGCGAAGCGTCGTCGATGAAATAGGACGGGATCATCGAGAAGTCGGTCATGCCCAGCATCGGGTTGTTGATGCGCATGCCGTTCCACGTCACCTGCGTATGCGAGGGGCCCGTGCCGCGGAACGACACGGTCGAAAGCGTTGCGCGGCCGTACTGCTTGACGAAGATCGACGAGTTGAACGTCAGCACGTCGGCGATCGACAGGGCGATGTTCTCTTTGAGGACGACCGAGTCGAATTTCGTCTCCTGCATGCCGATACTTTTCATCGGCCGCCGGCCCCAGACCGGGACTTCGCGGATAGCCACGACGCCCTTTTCGCGCCACGATGCCGCTCCGGTCTCCTTGGCGGATTGGTCTGACTGCGCCCGCAGCAGTGCCGGAAGCAACAGGAATGCGAACAATATGACTTTGTTTTTCATCTCGTTCCGTTATTTCCAGCAGAATGCGCCGGGCGTGACGCCCACATAAAATTCATCGACCGGTTCGCCGTTGGCCCTATAGCGGTAGATGATCCCCTGCTGCTGGTAGTCGATGGCGTCCGCGACGTAGACATCCCCGTTGCGGGGATTGACCGTCAGTCCGTAGTATTTCGTGTTGCGGTATTTCAGGAACGGGCGCGCCGGAATGCGGTCGGCATCGACATCCATCGCCCAGATGTCGTCGTTGATCCAGAAAAGTTTGTCGCCCGTACCGTTGATCTGCACCTCCGAAGGGCTGTCGCCCAGCTTGAATTTGAACTGCTTTTCGATCTCGAACTTCGCCGCGTCGATGCAGTAGAGCGACGGGGCTTCGTAACCGTAGGGACTCCCCTCGTAGCCGCCGTCGGTGATGGTCCACAACTTGTAGTTCTTATCCATCACCAGCGACGTGGGCTGGATACCCACGACCAGTTCATCGACCACCCGGTCGGTTTCGGTGTCGATTTTCAGGATGCGGTTCTGGTACGACCAGCAGTTCACGAAGACGTATTTGCCATACTGCACCATCTGCTCCGTGGAGCCCGATTCCATCGTCATGTTCGGACACTCGATGTAGCCCGTTATTTCGTACCGCTTGGGGTTGACGATGAAGATACGGTTGTCCCAGATCTGCGTGACATAAGCCTTCTCGTCCGAAACGAAATGGATGTAGCGCGGAGAGGAGAGGTTGGTGATGCGTCCCACCTCCCTGAACGTGTTGATGTCGATGGCGAAGATGACGTGCGAATTGTTCACCACGATCCAGCCCACGCCGTCGCGGATGGTCATCGACTGCGCCACGTCGCCCAGCTTCATGGCGTTGGCCCGGTAGAAAACCTCGTTTTCCACCTGCTTCGTTTCGGGGTCGTAGTACGACAGCGTCGCATTTCCGTACTGGAACATGCCCTCGTTGGTGATGAACAACCCCGTGCCCGATGCCGAGAACTCCTCCGTCTTGCCGTAGTCCCACTTCATGCAGCCCCCGAGAGCGGTCAGGCAGAGGGCTGCGGGGAGTATATAGCGTAAAATCCGTTTCATGGATGCAAAGATAGCTATTCGTTCCATATAACGTTTTCCGCATTGTGGAAAAAGCCGCAGACAAGGGTCAGGTACTCGGGGATATGGCCGTCGCGGCTCCACTTCAGGTCGATGCCGAACAGTTCGGAGGTCGTGCGGCCGATGTCGAACCCGCACGCTTCGAGCGAGGGTCGGACCTTGTCGGGGTGACGGCAGGGCTTTCCCGAGGGGCGCGTGCAACTCCCTTCGGGGCAGTAGAGACATGTCCCGACGTAGGCGAACGAGCGGCCGCCGTAGAGACGTTCCATTTCGAGCAGGCGCTCTTCGAGCCGCAGCCGCTCGGGGTGGATCAGCCGCTTCGACTCCGAAAGGGGAATGTCGCGCTCTTCGGGAACGATCTTTGTAGCGACGAGCAGTGCCGAGGCGTATCCCGAGAGGTACTCCCCCACGTCGAACCCGAACGGCGGGCATCCCCAGCTGTTCCCGTAATTGGGGCAGGCGCGGCAGTAGCCGCCGATTCGCCCGGCGTCGCGGAACCGGGCGATGTATTCGGCAGCCGGGAGTTCGGCGGTAAAGTCCCGGGCGGTGTATCGGAGTGAAAATTCCATGCGGCAAAAATAGTCGTTTAATCGCTCTGTGACCCCGTTTTCGGAAAATAATGCGGATTTCCGGACAGTTTTTCGGAATAAACCGCTATATTTGTCCCGAAGCCACTCCCCGTCCGCAGGGACGAACGGAGTCGGCAGGAGGCTTTTGATGATGACGGACCGAACCAAAACGCAGCGCTTATGAATATTGTATTATATGGTGTCCCGGCGGAAACCGCCCGGCAGATTGCAAGGAAATACGACCTGAACCTGGTCAACACCCCCGATAAATTCAACCCGGCCGGATCGCTGGTCGTCGTTCCCCCGATGACCGCCCCGCGCCAGTTGCTGACCTTCTACAATGCCATGCTGCATCACGAAGACGCGGTCGATGCCGTAATCATCTGCGGTCTGGAGACCTGCGACGCGGCCAGCACCGTTCAGTACTGCACGCCTCCGGGCAAATTCTTCTCCCTGAGCGGTGAACTCGAAGCCGAAGAGTTGGAATCGGAACTCGTCCTGATCCTCGACTCGCTGTTCGCCGAGGGCAACCGGATCAATCTTTAGACATACGCCGGCCGTCGGGCCGCTTATTATACCTCCGGGCGCAAAATTTGCGGACCCGGAGGTAAATCGTTGTATGGCAGACAACTCTTTTACTAATCTCTGATTCTCCGGGTTCCGCAAATCGTGTGTGCCGGCATGGGTTACGGCTTGTGCCGGAACCGTTCCGTGATATCCTCCATGCCGCCGTCCGGCCCGACCTTGTAGAGCCGCTGGTTGGTCGTCGGCGCCGTCAGCGGGCCCCGTTCCTCGACCCAGCCGCCCAGTTTGATGTAGTCGAATGCCGCCGTGTCGATGCCTTCCGGCAATTCGTCGCGGCCCGAATACCACCCCGTGTGCAGGATCGGGAAGGTTTTGCGCACGACCCCGGCCAGCGCCGCGATTTCGTGCGGCGCAGCGTCGCCGCCCATGAAGCAGACGCAGGTCACCGAGCGGCCGTAGCGGTCGAGCAGGCCGTGCAGCTCCGTCTCGTCGAGTTCCCGCCCGGCATCGGCGGTCAGATGGGGGCTGTGGCACCCCGGGCATCGGTTCGGACAGTTGGTGATGTTGATCGCCAGCGTCGTCTCGCCCGGAATCTCCGCGAATACGACGTCGAAATTATGATACCGGACCATCTACTTCGCTTGGGCGTAAAAGCGCCGCGACGCCTCCTGCTGGCGTGCCGCCGAGAAGTTCGAGACCCGTTTCATGTATCCGATCACGCGCGTCAGGTAGTCCAGATCGTCCGAATGGCACTCGGGACACTCCTTCAGGTAGCGTTTGTCGATGTGGCCGCACTTGTTGCATACCGTGTTGGGGATATTGAACGTGAAGTAGTTGCATCCTTCGGTCGCAGCCACGCGCAGCAGGTGGCGGTACTGCTCCTGCGAGAGGTGGTCTTCGAGGTTCATGTGCAGCGCCGAGCCGCCCGTGAGGTGGTCGATATACCTGCGGCCGTGGAGACGGAACTTGTCGATGACGTTCAGCGACTCGTCCTCCACGATGTAGAAATAGGAGTTGTAGCAGTCGCGCGGCACGACATAGCCGTCTTCGCGGTCCCATTTGGCATGTTTCACGCCGACGTTCTCCGCCGGGATCATCTCGCAGTTGAACATCAGCTCCTTCGTTCGGTATTTCTTGTTGTAGCGCTCGATCAGTCCCAGCAGCTCCTGCACGAACGTCGCGTAGTCGTCGTTGTCGTTGATCGGAATGCCCAGAAACTCCGCGGCCTCGACCAGTCCGTTGACGCCGATGGTGAGGTACTGGCGCGAAAGATTGATGTAACCCGCGTCGAACAGCGGCAGCATGCCCTTGGCCTGCAAATCCTTGAGGTTCTCGTTGTAGGCCGTCTGCACCTTGTGGACCAGATCCACCACCTCTTCCAGATATTTCAGGTAGTGCATGCCGTTTTTCACGGCGTACTGGATGCAGCGGTTCAGGTTGATCGTCAGCACACTCTTCGAACCGGTCGAGACGCCGCCGGCCCCCAGCGTGTAGCTGAAGCCGTTGTCCTGAATCTCGTTCCGCAGGCGGCAGCACGACGACAGCGAATCGGCGTTGTCGCTGATATAGGTGAAGAACGAGTGGCCCGCGGCGTACATTTCGGCCGTGATGTCGCCCCACTCCCTGTCCATCACGTCGCCGTCCTTGGTGAGCAGCGCCATCGTCTCCACGGGGAAGGTCAGCACGGTTTTCGTCCGCTCCTTGTTGAACCACGTCATGAAGCGCTTCTGCAACCACGACAGCGAATCCCAGTGGGGCTTCGAACCGTCCGGGAAGAGGAATTCCCCGAAGAGCGACTCGAAATAGTAGCGGTCGTAGTAGGCGACGTTCCAGAACACGGCCTGAAAGTTGCGCGCACCGGTCGGCTGGTTGATCGAGTAGACGATCTGCTCGAAGCAGTCGGTAATCATCTTGTCGATCGTGCGGTGCTTGTTCGAGAGGTCGACGACCTTGTCGGCGTGCTTGTAGTAATCCTCGCCGTACTCCTGCTCGATGAAGTAGTTCATGTACATCAGGAACTCCGGCGTGGCGCAGGCCCCCGAGAGCATCGACGACACGATGAAGACCATGTTGACGAACCCGCCGCAGAACGATTTGAGGTTCGTCGGGCGCGTCGAGTTGCCGCCGACCGACAGCGTGCCGTTCAGCAGCCACGGATACATCGTGATCGAGGCGCAGTAGTTGGCCATCGAAGTCTCGTCGTTCTTGTAGATGAAGTGGTCTTTCAGCAGACGCAGGTACTTGTCCGCCAGCTCCTTGCCGTACATCTCCTTAATCCGGTCGGTCAGCAGGCGGCGGTTCAGGCGGATGAAGTTCTGTTTGGGCAGCTCGCCGATCAGCGTGGCGATGTTCTTGTTCTCGACGTTGGCGTTGGCGTCGTACTTCGAACCCGTGGCGGGGTTCTTGGCGTCGCAGTAGTTGATGAGGAATTCGAGTTTTTCGCGGTCCTCGCGGTCTTCGGTGTGTTTCTGGCGGTAGAGCATGTAGCTCTTGGCCACGGCGAAATAACGCTCGGCCATCAGGGCCACCTCCACTTGATTCTGAATCTCCTCGACCGACATGCCGTCGGCCACATGCACGCGGCTCAGTACCGACGTGAGGTCGTCGTCCGTGGCGTAGCCGCCGACCGAAAGGAACGCCTTGCTGATGGCGCGTTTGATCTTCTCGACCGAGAAGGGCGCACGTTTGCCGTCGCGCTTGATGATGTAAAGTTCTGAAATACCCATATTCTTCTGAAATCTGTTATGTGTTCTGCATGTATGCGGAAAAGTGTCCCGGTCCTCTCCGCGCGTTGCGGACAGGCCCGTTCGGTCTCCCTCGATGTTGCTTTGTAATAATCTTGTTCGGGTATCGCCCTATATCCCGAAGGCTGGTACCTATCCCGGCAAGGCAGGTCTTCTGACTCGCTCCGCCCGCACGCCTTCCCGTCCTCGCGGACAGTGGCCCTAAGAGAGTGCGGACCTTTACGGAGCTTACAGCTACGGGAATAGTCCCTGATTTTCACAGGAGTTCCCTTTTGATCCCATGCCGGCTGCGGCCGGCGGAGAACCTTGCACGGAAACAAATGTAGACATAGTTCCCCGACGGGCAAACGGGCCCCTCTTTTTTTCTTCAACAAATTGTGAACAAAAAACGCGGACCTGCGCCGCAGCCGCTTCCGGACGGGATTCGGAGCATTCCCGGCCGACGGCTTCCGCCGAAAACGAAAACCGCCCGCAGACCTTGCGATCCGCGGGCGGTTCCGTTGTCCGGACTCCCCTATCGGTAAATCTCGTTCAGCAGGCGCGCCAGACGGTGGCCGCCGCGCAGGAACTGCTTCTCGATGACGGGCGTGTATTTGAAAATGTAGTCGTATTCGATCTTCGTGCCCTCGGGACTCGACGCATAGATCTCCTTGCAGATGTCGTGCGTCTCCTTCACCCAGTCGGCGGGCTCTCCGGCCGTGATTTCGACGATCTCCTCGTCGCTCAGCCGGTCGATCTGCTCTTTCCACTCGGTGTAGCTCCAGTTGCGCACGGCTTCGGGCAGGTTCGTGTCCCAGACCGAATGCAGGTTGGTCTCGCGGTCGAAGAACCGCACCGGGCGCAGGTTGCCGCCCAAATCGCTCAGGCGTCCCAGATGCATCGGGCAGTGCATGTCTCCCACTAAGTGAACCAGCATCTTGAGGTTCAGCGTCTCCTCGTCGGGAGTGAGTTTCCCCGATTTGAGCTTTTCGGTGATTTTGGTTACCGCCTTCAGCACGTCGCCCTTGGGATTCTTGGGCATGGTCTCGATCGTCTTGCCCTCGTCCACATTGAGGTAGTGCCATGTTTTCGAATAGGCATACTCGGGCCAGTAGCTGGCGAAGTCGAGCCAATTCGCGAAATAGACGGGTGAATAGCCTCCCAGCGCTTTATGGACCTTTTCGGCCGCTTCGGGCGTCAGGTGGCATTCGGCGATGTAGGCCGTTACGTCGTGCCCTTTCTGTCCCCACGCGAACGCACCGCGGGCGAAGAGGAGACACAAGCCTACGAGCAGGTAGTTTTTCATGGATATGACGGGTTTGCAGTTTGTGCGTTACTCCATTATCAGTGGTTCATCGTGGCGAGGAACTCCTCGTTGGAATCCGTCAGGCTCATCTGCTTTTGCAGGAACTCCATAGCCTCCACGGGGGTCATGTCCGAGAGGTATTTGCGCAGCACCCATGTACGGTTCATCACGTCGCGCGGCAGCAGCAGGTCTTCGCGGCGGGTTCCCGAGGCGATGACATCCACGGCCGGATAGACGCGCTTGTTGGCCAGCTTGCGGTCGAGCTGCAATTCCATGTTGCCCGTACCCTTGAACTCCTCGAAGATCACTTCGTCCATCTTCGAACCGGTGTCGATCAGCGCCGTGGCGATGATCGTCAGCGAACCCTTCTCCTCCGTGTTGCGGGCCGCGCCGAAGAAACGCTTGGGCTTGTGCAGGGCGTTGGCGTCGACACCTCCCGAGAGCACCTTGCCCGAGGCGGGCTGCACCGAGTTGTAGGCGCGTGCCAGACGGGTGATCGAGTCGAGGAAGATCACTACGTCGTGACCGCTCTCGACCATGCGCTTGGCCTTGTCGAGCACCATCTCGGCCACTTTCACATGGCGCGAAGCCTGCTCGTCGAACGTCGAGGCCACGACCTCGGCCTTCACGTTGCGGGCCATTTCGGTCACCTCCTCGGGGCGCTCGTCGATCAGCAGGACGATCATGTAAACTTCGGGATGGTTGTCGGCAATGGCGTTGGCGATCGACTGCAGAAGCATCGTCTTACCCGTTTTGGGCTGCGCCACGATCAGTGCGCGCTGGCCTTTGCCGATGGGCGAGAAGAGGTCCACGACACGGGTGGACATGTTGTTGTGGCCGTTGCCCGTCAGACAGAATTTCTCGCTGGGGAACAGCGGCGTCATGTATTCGAACTGGACGCGGTCGCGGATGTATTCGGGTTTGAGTCCGTTGATCTCGTTCACGCGCACCAGCGGGAAATATTTCTCGCCCTCCTTCGGGGGACGGATCGCGCCGTTGACCGTGTCGCCGGGCTTGAGGCCGAAGAGTTTGATCTGCGACGGGGAGACGTAGATGTCGTCGGGGGAATTGAGGTAGTTGTAGTCGGCCGAGCGGAGGAATCCGTAGCCGTCGGGCATGATCTCCAGTACGCCCTCGCCCTCGATCTCGCCGGCAAAGTCGTCTTTGGTGATGACCTCCTCGACGATGCGGGGAGCAGGTTCCTCCGCCGGAGTTTCGGCTGCCGGCTGGGGGGCCGCCTCCTGCACTTGCGCCTGTACTTGCACCTTGGGCTTGCGGCCGCGGCGTTTGGGCTCGCTGGCTGCGGGCTGTGCCTCCTGTACGGCCTGCGGCGCCTGTTCCTCGGCCGGGGCTGCCGCTTCGGACTCCTTTGCGGAGATTGTCTCCATCGGGAGTTCGGGTTCCGTTTCGACCTCGGGCAGCGGCGCCGGAGCGGCCGTTTCGGTCTTCGTCAGCCGCGGACGGCGTCCGCGTGGGGCTTTCTCCCGAACCGCTGCGCGGGGAGCCTCCTCTTCCTTCTTCTCCTGTTTCGGTTCTGCGGGAGCGGCCTTCTCCGGGGGAGTGTTTCCGGCTATTTTCGCTATCAGTTCGCGCTTCTTGATTATGATGTTCTTGATGCCCAACGCCTTAGCGATTTCACGCAATTCGGCAAGGCTTTTTCCTTCCAGCGCTTTCAGATCCTGCATATTGTTGTGTTGTTCAATGTGATTTTCAAAAACCGGACGGTCGCCCGGTTCGTTCGAATTCGCTTGCAAAGATAGTGCATAATTTTGAAATTCAAAATAAAAAAGCGCATCCCGTCATACCCGGCGGGCGAAATTACCTATATGCGGGGTGAAACGCCCGTCGAAATACCTATTAATGGCGATTGTACGGGGGCGGATTTTGTACGACCTTTGCCTCAGAAACAATGAGAATCAGATTTCAGCCATTGCATTGTTTGTATTGTTAATGTTTGTGTGTGAAAAACCCTTCCGTCGCGACGGAAGGGTTTTTGGTTTCAGTTGGCCGTGCGGTATTCGTTGGGCGAACACCCCACCACCTTCTTGAACAGGCGCGTGAAGTGCTGCGGGTAGCGGAATCCCAGCGAATAGGCCACCTCGCTGATCGAACGTGTGGTGTCGAAAATGCGCTCCTTGGCGATGTCGATGACCTTCAGTTGGATGTATTCCTGAGCCGATTTTCCGGTCTCCTTCTTCACCAGATCGCCGAAATAGTTGGCCGAAAGGTGCAGTTGTTCGGCGCACCAGCGTACCGTCGGCACCCCCTCCTGCTCGGGCCGGTCTCCCTGAAAATAGTCCCCCAACAAGCGTTCGAATCCAGTCAGCACGTCGCGGTTGACGTCGACGCGCGTGATGAACTGCCGCTCGTAGAAGCGCGTGCAGTAGTTGAGCAGCAGCTCGATGTTCGAGACGATCAGCGTGCGGCTGTGGTTGTCGATCGAGTGGTTCAGCTCCGACTGGATGTTGTGCAGGCAGTCCACCACCACGTTGCGCTCCTGCTCCGAGAGGTGCAGGGCCTCGCTTACCTCGTAGGAGAAGAACGAGTAGCTGCCGATATTGCGCCCGAGCGACGTTCCGCGCAGCAGGTCGGGGTGGAACAGCAGGGCCCAGCCTTTGGGCTGGTAGGTCTGTCCGTTGCTCTCGTAGCCGATGACCTGCCCCGGGGCGAGGAACACGAGCGTTCCCTCCTGATAGTCGTAGTAATTGCGTCCGTAGCGCAGGTCGCCGCATTTTACCTCTTTGAGGAATACGGTGTAAAAGCCGTAGACCTGCCGTTCGAAGCGGGCGGGGCCGCATTTCGAAAAGTCGATGACGCTCACCAGCGGATGCAGCGTCTCGACGCCGCGCGATTCGTTGAATTGGAAGATGTTGTCGTATTTTACCGGGCTGTTCATATCCGTTCGTGTTGTTTGACACAAAGATAACACATTTTTCGGAGCCGGCTACAGCACTGCCGCCGAATCGGTAATTATGGTACGACGACCCGTAATCCGGGTAGGCCCGGCAGCCGTTCCGTGCCTTACTTTTGCAGTGTGGAAATCCCTAAATTTCGGATAACGATGAAAACAAAACTGATTTTAGCAACGATGGCAACGATTTTCGCATCGGGCGCCGGTGTGCAGGCGCAGCCCGCTCCCGCCAAAAAAGTGCTGGTGGCTTATTATTCCCACAGCGGCAATACCCGCGAGGTGGCCCGCCAGATCGCCGGAGCTTCGGGCGGCGAGCTCTTTGAGATCGTTCCCGCGACGCCCTACCCTTCGGACTACCAGTCGGTGGTCGATCAGGCGAAAAAAGAAATTAGCGCCGGGGTGCGTCCCGCGCTGAAAAGCCGGGTCGAAGATATGTCGCAGTACGATGTGATCTTCATCGGTTCGCCCTGCTGGTGGGCTACCGTGGCTCCTCCCGTGGCGACGTTCCTCACCTCTTATGACCTTGCCGGAAAGACCGTTGTGCCGTTCATGACCCATGAAGGCAGCCGCATGGGCCGCAGCGAAGCGGACATCCGCAAGCTCTGTCCCGAATCGCAGGTCCCCGACGGGCTTCCCGTCCGCGGCGGTGCGGCGGGCAGTTCGAAGGATACCGTCGAAAAATGGGTTAGGTCGCTCGGATTGGCCGAATGACGAAAAAAGGCTTCGATTGTCGAAGCCTTTTTTTATTTATCCGCAAATGTAGATGCAGCCATAGATAAGTCCGGCCGCGAGCGCTCCCGCGAGGGGCCCTGCGACGGGTACCCAACTGTAATCCCAGCCGCTCGGGCCTTTGTCCCGGATCGGCAGCACGGCATGCGCCAGCCGCGGCGGCAGGTCGCGGGCGGGGTTGATCGCATAGCCCGTCGTGCCGCCCAGCGACATGCCGATGGCCATGATGAGCATCGTCACCGGGAAACTCCCCAGACTGCCCATCCCGATTTCGGGCGTGTTTTGCTCGTTGCCGATCGCGAGGATGACGAATACCAGCAGGAACGTGCCGACCACCTCGCAGAAGAAATTGCGGGGCTTGTTCATGATCGCGGGCATCGTGCAGAAGACTCCCAGTTTCGTTTCGGGTTCGTCCGTGGCGTCGAAATGGTCCTTATAATAGAGGTAGACGAGCACGGCGCCGCAGAATCCGCCCAGCAGTTGTGCGGCGATGTATCCCGGGACATACGCCCACGGGAACGACCCCGCGACGGCCAGTCCGACCGAGACCGCGGGATTGAGGTGGGCGCCCGACCACGGTCCGGCGATCAGCACGCCGCACATTACGGCGAGTCCCCATGCCATCGTGATTACGACCCAGCCGCCGCCGTAACCCTTCGAACGTTTGAGGACGGTCGAGGCCACTACCCCGTCGCCCAGCAGTACGAGCACCAGCGTTCCGATGAACTCGAACAGGCATTTGGTAAACAATGTCGTCTCCATATCCGTCCCTGTTTAATCCGTTTTACCGCGCAGCACCCGCCGCACGGCGTCTTCCCAGCCGGTGATGGCCTTGTCGATCTGCGTGCGTTCCTCCGTGGGTTCGAAAATGTGCTCCGCCTGCCATTGCTCCTCGATCTCGGCGATGCTGCCCCAATACCCCACGGCAAGTCCGGCCAGATAGGCGGCTCCCAGCGCCGTGGTCTCCGTCACGCGGGGGCGGATGACCTTTTTGCCGAGCAGGTCCGACTGGAACTGCATCAGCAGGTTGTTGCGTGCCGCACCGCCGTCGACTTTCAGTTCCAGCAGCGTGATGCCTGCGTCGCGCTGCATGGCGCCCACGATGTCGAGTGTCTGGTAGGCAATGCCCTCCAGCGCCGCACGGGCGATGTGGGCCGCCGTCGTGCCGCGGCTGATGCCGCTGATGGCTCCCCGGGCGTATTGGTCCCAGTGCGGGGCCGCGAGCCCCGTCAGCGCGGGAACGAAATAGACGCCGTTGGTGTCGGGCACCGAGGCGGCCAGCGCCTCGACCTCCGACGAGGAGCGGATGATGCCGAGCCCGTCGCGGAGCCACTGCACCACCGAACCCCCGACGAAGATGCTCCCTTCGAGGGCGTAGTTGACTTTGTCGCCGATCTTCCACGCCACGGTCGTCAGCAGGTTGTTCTTCGAGGCGATGGGCTTCTCGCCGCTGTTCATCAGCAGGAAACAGCCCGTACCGTAGGTGTTTTTGACCGATCCCGGTTCGACGCACATCTGTCCGAACAGTGCCGCCTGCTGGTCGCCGGCGATACCCGCGATGGGGACCTTGTGGGCGAAAATCGTGGTTTTCGTCGCTCCGTAAACCTCGCTCGACGACTTCACCTCGGGCATCATCGACGCCGGGATGTCGAACAGTTTCAACAGCTCCTCGTCCCATTGCAGGGTGTGGATGTTGAACAGCATCGTGCGCGAGGCGTTGCTCACGTCCGTCACATGGACCTCGCCGCGCGTCAGCCGCCAGATCAGCCACGAATCGACCGTTCCGAACATCAGCTTGCCCTTCTCGGCGCGGGCCCGGGCCCCCGGGACGTTGTCCAGTATCCATTTGATCTTCGTGGCGCTGAAATAGGCGTCGATGATGAGGCCCGTCCGTTCGCGGATATATTCCGTCTGGCCCTCGGCTTTCAGGCGGTCGCAGTACTCCGAGGTGCGGCGGTCCTGCCAGACGATGGCGTTGTAGACCGGTTCTTCGGTCTCGCAGTCCCACACGATGGTGGTTTCGCGCTGGTTGGTGATGCCTATTGCGGCGATGTTCAGTCCGTTGATGTCGATGGCCGAGATCGCCTCGGCGATCACCGAAGCCTGCGACGACCAGATCTCGTGGGGATTGTGCTCCACCCACCCCGGTTTGGGAAAATACTGGGGAAACTCCCGCTGGGCCATCGAGCAGATCTGCCCTTTGCGGTCGAAGACGATCGCCCGCGAACTGCTCGTTCCCTGATCCAATGACAAAATGTACTGTTCCATATCTTTCGGTTTTTGTGATTGCCGCAAAATTCCTGCCCGGCGAACCCCGGCAGGCCATCGTTCACAAATCTACCAAAAAAATCCGTATTTCGAATCAAAACTGAAAAGTTTTTTTTCGAAACTTTGCGAAAAACGCCCGGAACGATCCTTGTCGCTCCGGGCGTTTACGGCCTGATTCGGATGGCTCTATTTCAACGTTTCGAGCTTGGCCTGTATGGCTGCTGCCTGCTTCTGCTTGCGTTGGTAAACCACTGCGGAATAGAGGCAGAAAATCATGGCAAGCAGCGATATCCAGCCGATCAGGCCGCCGCCGATGCTCAGGAACGTGAGGACAAATCCGATAATGATGTTGGTCATCGGATTTTTCTCGACCCGGAATCCGAGGAATGCCAAGGCCCCTGCGATAAGTGCGTAGACAATGCCTACGCTGAGCCAGAGCAGGTCTCCATGTGCGCCCAGAATGAGTCTCAACGCGCTGATGGCGGTCAGAACGGCTACGACGTACATGACGTACTTCGCTTTGCCGACCAACTCCAGCGAATCGTCCGCCTCGGTCTTCATTCCGACCAACTTCCGATACAGGAACTGGCGCTGTGTTTCCGTGTCTCCGGTAATAGGATAACCGCATTGGGGACAGGATGCGGCATTCTGAGCAACTTCATACTCGCAACAAGTACATTTCATAGGGGTAAGTTTTGGTGGTTGGTATTTTTAAGATGGTAAAATGCCCAGTTCTATCAATATTTCAATCAAAGCAAGAGCAGACAATACAATTCCGCCCCATAATGCACTTCGGTGATTGACCTTGCTCACTTCGTTATCCTCATCCTCATCATTTAAAGGGAATTTTACAGATAAGACGATGAGTCCAATACTCATTAATAACAAAACATACCACATAATGGATCTGCTTAATCGTATCTTAAACAAATCTAATGATAAATAATCGCAAATGCAACTATTTAAACGATTAAATACTGTATTTATTGTCGATTTGTTTTGTTGCTACCGTTGTTGCGGCAATCGGATTACCAAGGCAAAAGGGCTGCCTGCACACCGCAGACAGCCCTTTTTTCGACAGATCGTGCCGTTACAGCATCACCGACTGCAACTCGGTCAGCGCCAGCTCGTAATCCCGTTCGGCCGCCAGCGCTTCGTCGACCGTCGTGTAGTAGAGCCCCAGCTCGACGATGTAGTCCAGCAGCGAAATCTCCCCGGCGTCGAGCGCCCTGCGCAGCAACTGCGTGTTGTCCAGCTCGGCCAGCGCCTTGCGATACTCCCCGGCCGTGCGCTGCAGGCCGAGCGTGCGGTCGTACTGGTTGCGCAGACGCTCGTAGAACTGCACCGTGGCGTCTTTCTGTTGCAGTTCGGCGGCCACGACGGCCGCCTTGGCCTGCTTCACGCGGTTGCGGTTCGACCACAGGGGCACGGAGAGTCCCAGCGTGATGCCTCGGAAATTGCTCTCGGGAACCAGCTCGCTCATGTAGCCCGCCGAAATCTGCGGCAGTCCCGAAAGTTTCCCCAACTTCATTTCGCGCCGTTTCAGCTCGACATTCTGCCGGGCATAGGCCAGCGCCGGATTTGCGGCGGCGGCTTCGTCGTACCACGCTTCGAAATCCTGCGGCAGCACGGGCTGTGCGTAAACGGCCTGATCGAATGCGATGGGTTCCCCGCCGTTGAGACGCTGCAACTCGGAGAGCAGGTTGGCGCGCTCCACCTCGTTGCGGCGCAGTTCCCCCTGCGCGGCCGAGAGGCTCAGCCGGGCTTTGTTGACCTCCAGCCGGTTGGCGTTGCCGTCGGCCAATTGGCGGTCGTAGAAATCGGCCACGGCCTGCGCGTGGGCCAACCGTTGTTCCAGCTCGGCTTTGAGCGCGTTGTAATAGATCAGTTGGATGCACGCCTGCTTGGCTTCGAGCAGGACGGCCATGCGTCCGGCACGGTACTCGACATCGAGCAGTCCGTTCTGCGCATCGGCCACGCGGCGGCGCGAACCGGCGATGGTGGCGATGTCGAAACTCTGCGAAACCCCGAAATCCTTGCGGTTGCCGATGGACGACGGGTCGCCCCAGAGGTAGTCGAACGAAACCTCGGGATCGGGCAGCGTGATGCCGGTCTTGTTTTGCAGTTTGTCGGCCTCGGTCTGCTTGCGCAGGGCTTCGAGCGTCGTGTTGTTGCGCTCGATCTGCTGCAATACGGCGTCGATCGGCTGCTGTGCCGCCACGGGCCCGGTCAGAGCCAGTACGGCGATCAGTATGATGTACTTTTTCATGGTTATTCTTCGATTAATACGGTTTTTGCCGACGCGCTTCCCGGCGTTTCGGGTCCTTTCCGGCTCGTCAGCATGTACATGGTCGGGATGATGAAGCCGTTCAGGAGCGTCGAGGTCAGCAGTCCGCCCAGCATCACCTTCGCCATGGGGCTTTGGATCTCGTTGCCGGGCAGTTCGCCGCCCAGAGCCAGCGGAATCAAAGCGAGTGCCGAAGTGAGCGCCGTCATCAGGATCGGGTTCAGCCGGTCGAGCGAACCGTGCAGTACGGCCTCGCGGAGCGGAAGCCCCTCGCGGCGCAGTTCGTTGTAACGGTCGATCAGCAGCATGCCGTTGCGCGTGGCGATTCCGAACAGCGAGATGAAGCCGATGATGGCGGGGATGCTGACGATGCCGTCGGTGAAGAACAGCGCGAAGACGCCTCCGATCAGCGCCAGCGGCAGGTTCAGCAGCACGACGGCCGACTGCGTCAGGTCGCGGAACTGGGCGAACAGCAGCAGGAAGATCACGGCGATGGACATGATCGAGGTGATGAGCAGCGTCCGCGATGCGGCCTGCGCGCTTTCGAACTGCCCGCCGTATTCGATGCGGTAACCCTCCGGGAGCGTGATCTTCTCGCCGACGATGCGGCGGATGTCGTCCACGACGCCCTGCAGGTCGCGTCCCGCGACGTTGGCCGAAATGACGATCTTGCGCGATACGTTCTCGCGGTTGATCGTGTTGGGACCCGCCGCCGAACGTATCTCGGCGATCTCCGAGAACGGAATCTTGGCCCCTGCGGCATCCACCGTCAGGTTGCGGATGTCGTCCATCGTGCGGCGGCTCGCGTCGTCGACCTTCACCGTCAGGTCGAACGAGCGGTTGCCCTCGTAAACCTGCGACACGGTGGCCCCGGCCAGATAGACGTCGACCATTTCGGCGAACTGGGCGGGTGTCACGCCGTATTTGGCCAGCATTTCGCGGCGCGGCACGATCTGTAACTGCGGCCGTTCGATCTGCTGTTCGACATTGAGGTCGGCGATACCCTCCACGCCCCCGATCGCGGCCTTGATGCTGTTGCCGATCGAGAACATGCGGTTCAGGTCCGTGCCGAAGAGCTTGATGGCGATGTTGGCCTGCGTGCCGGAGAGCATGGCGTCGATGCGGTGCGAGATAGGCTGCCCGATCTCGACATTCACGCCCGGCAGGGTCTTGAGCTTGGCGCGGATTTCGGCCAGCACCTCGTCTTTCGAACGCTTGCCCAGTTCGAACGGCGCCTCGATCTCCGAGGTGTTCACCCCCAAGGCGTGTTCGTCCAGCTCGGCACGGCCCGTCTTGCGGGCCACGGTCTGGATTTCGGGAACCGAGAGCAGCAGCTCCTCGGTGCGGCGTCCGATGGCGTCGGACTCCTCGAGCGAAATGCCCGGCAGCGTGCTGACGTTGATGGTGAACGAACCCTCGTTGAAGGCCGGCAGGAAGCTGCGTCCCAGCGAGAAGAACAGCCCCAAAGCTATGACTAACAGCACGCCCAGCGACCCCAGCACGAGGCGTTTTCGGTGCAAAGTCCACTCCAGCGCCGCCCGGTACCACCGCTGGAGGTGGCGCACGACGAACGGATCGCGGTCCAGCCGCTCGCGGCGGTCGCGGCCCAGCAGGTAGCTGCACAGCACGGGGGTCAGCGTCAGCGCCACGAGCGTCGAGGCGAACAGCGCCGTGATGAAGGCGATGCCCAGCGGCCGCAGCATGCGTCCCTCCATGCCCGTGAGGAAAAAGAGCGGCACGAAGCTGACGACGATGATGAACGTCGAATTGAGAATCGGCATGCGCACCTCGCGCGAAGCGTTGAAGACCACCTGCAATGTCGGGCGCCGTTCGGATTCGGGCAGGCGGCGGTTTTCGCGCAGACGTTTGTAGACGTTCTCCACGTCGACGATGGCGTCGTCGACCAGCGACCCGATGGCGATGGCCATACCGCCGATGCTCATGGTGTTGATCGTCAGGCCCATGAATTTCAGTGTCAGGATCGACACGAGCAGCGACAGCGGGATGGTGACCAGCGAAATGAGCGTCGTGCGGACGTTCATCAGGAAGAGGAACAGCACGATGACGACGAACACGCCGCCCTCGTAGAGCGATTTGCGGATGTTGTCGATCGAGCTGTCGATGAACCGCTGCTGGCGGAAGATGTCCGTGGCGATGCGGACGTCGGCCGGCAGCGAGGGCTGCAGGTCGGCGACCGCGGCGTCGAGTTTCTCCGTCAGGTCGAGCGTCGAGGTGGCGGGCTGCTTGGTGACGGTCATCAGCACGGCATCCTCGGCCCGGTGCGATGCCGTGCCGAGTTTCGGCGCCTTGGCTCCGACCTTGATCTCGGCGATGTCGCCCAGTGTCACGGGGACATTGCCCACACGCTTGACGACGGTTTTGCCCAACTCCCCGACCCGGTCGGTCGAGAGGATGCCGCGGATGATGTATTCGTTGCCGTATTCATAGAGGATGCCGCCCGTGGCGTTGGTGTTCATTTCGTTCGCGGCGGCCATCACCTCGTCGAGCCCGACGCCGTAGTGGCGCATCTTGTCGGGCGAGAGCAGGATCTGATACTCCTTGATGTCGCCGCCCAGCACCGTGACCTGCGCCACGCCGCCCATCGACAGCAGCCGCGGACGAATGGTCCAGTCGGCCAGCGTGCGCAGGTCCTGCATCGAGGTCGAATCGGCCGTGAGGCCGAGGATCATCACTTCGCCCAGAATCGACGACTGCGGTCCGAGCGTGGGATTGCCCGCCGTTGCCGGGAGCGACTCCCCCACTACGGCCAGCTTTTCGGAGACGATCTGCCGGGCGCGGTAAATGTCCGTGCCCCAGTCGAACTCTACCCAGACGACCGAGAATCCGGTCGTCGAGGAGGAACGCACGCGCCGCACGTCGGTGGCGCCGTTCACGGCCGTCTCGACCGGGAAGGTCACCAGCCGCTCGACCTCCTCGGGGGCCATGCCTTTGGCTTCGGTCATCACCACGACGGTTGGGGCGTTCAGGTCGGGAAACACGTCCACCTCCATGCGGGCCGTGGTGTAGATGCCGCCCACCAACAGCAGGACGGCCCCGACGAGGACGAACAGTCGGTTCGTCAGCGAGAATTTTATGATTTTGTTCAGCATGGCGGTCCGGTTTTAATGGTTGTGCGTATGGCCCGGAATGGCTCCCGACACCGACGCCAGCTTCACCTGATAGGCGCCGCGGGTCACGACCTCGTCGCCCGCCTTGAGACCCGAGAGTATCTCCGTGCGCAGGCCGTCGTCGGCGCCGATGCGCACCTCCTGCTTTTTGTAACCTTCCTCGTCGAGTTTCACATAGACGAAATAGATGCCCTGCTCCTCGGTGAGCGCCGTCGTGGGCACGGAGATCACCCCGTCGCGGCCCCTTTCCAGCAGCCATATTTCGGCAAAGGAACCGGCGATGAAGTTGCCCGTGTTGCTGAACTCGAAGACTACGGGCAGATAGAACGACTCCCCGTCGGGCGTGCGGCCGTAGGATACGAGGCGGCCGCTGAGTTCGCCCAGACTGTAAACCTTTTCCTCATATGAGGGGCGGAAGTTGGCCGAGCGGACCCCTGCCAGCCGGTTGAAGTAACTCTCCGGGACTTCGGCCCGGAGCTGGAGCTTCCGGTTCTGCGACACGACGGCAATGGGCTGTCCGACGGTGACATACTCGCCGTTGGCGACCAGCAGTTGTTTGAGATGGCCGCCGATCGGCGAGTTTACCGACAGGCCTTTTGCCCCCGTCTGCCCGGCATAGGCGTCGTAGGCGGTTTTGGCGTTCTCATAATTGAGCCGTGCCTGCTCGAAGTTCTTCTCCGAGATGATCTTGTCCTTCACGAGCGACTGCGCCCGTTCGAACTCCTTCTTGGCGGTCTCGTAGGCGACGCGGGCCCTGACGACGGGATCGCCGTCGGCCAGTTGCCGGGCCGAGATCGAGGCGAACGACTGCCCCTGCGCCAGACGCATGCCGGGAGCGACATCGCCCGACGCGAATGTCAGGACGCCGCCGGTCGGGGCCACGACGGTCTGCTCGTCGCCCGATGCCGGCATGATCTGGCCGCTCGTGCGGATGACGCCCGAGAAACTGCCCGGTGCGATGGTTTCGGTTTCGAGCCCGGCGGCTTCGGCCTGCTCGGGCGAGAAATGTATCTCTCCGGGAGCGTGCCCTTCGGCATGTTCTTCGGCTTCGTGATCGTGGTCGTCGGTTTTACTGCCCGATGCGCAGGCCCCGGCCAAGAGCGTCAGTGCGACGACGGCCGGCAGCATGAAAAAACGTTTCATAACGAATCTGCATATGGGGTTGACAGCCGCTTGTGCGGCCTCAACCTGTTTGAAAATAGAGAATCAGGGGATGCTTTGCGGTCCGGCGGGACCGTCGGAATGCGGAATTCGTCAGGCGACGGGCGGCGCCCGCAACGGATTGTCGCGGGTGAGCAGTACGAGCGGAACCCGCACAGCAAAGGGAGCATAAAGCCGTTCGGACGGCGCAGTGTCGTCGGTCGGAACGACCGGCAACGTAGTGACGGGGATTGCGATCAGTTGCTGCCAGACGGTTTGCTGCGCGGCTTTCTCGGCCAGCGCCGCCCGGGTATTGAGCGGACAGGAGGCTTCGTCGGAGGCATTGCCCGGTGTCTCTCCGGTGCCCTGCTCCCGCTCGGCCGCTGCGAAACAGATGTGGTCGTCGTGATGGTGATGAGGCGTGACGGAGGTCGTCAGCAGCATGAATACCGCTGTTATCAGGAATAATATGGACCAGTTCCGTCTCATTTTGTTCGTATAACGCTGTAAAGTTACAAAAATATATTTCCCGGCGGAATAAAATGAAGGGGAGGGAGCTGTTTTTCAGCTTTCCCTCCCCTCTGTTCGGAAGATTTTACTCGCCTATTCGAGGCCGCACCATTTCAGGAACGCCTCCTTGCTGACCGAGGCGCAGCCCGTCGAGGAGTGTCCTCCGGCGAAATAGGGTTCGTCGCGGTCGGGCACGCTGCCCTCGCAGCCCCAGCCCTCGTAATACATGTAGAGCATTCCGTCGAGTTCGAAGACCTCGCCGAACCAGATGCCGCCCTGATCCCAGCGTCCGGCAGGACCGCGTTCGAAGAACGGCCGGGTGTTCTGCACCTTCGTCCAGTTGAGCAGGTCATCGGAATAAGCGACATGGAAACGGTCGGGGAAGTCGAAATGACGGTCGCTGCCCTGATAGACCATAAACCATTTGTCAACGCCTTCGAGCCGGAATATACGCGATCCGTTGACCGACTTGAGGTCGAAATTCCCGGGTCCTCCGCCCGGCAGCAGCACCGTATGTATATCGGCCCCGGCCAGCGTTTCGGGGTTGCTCGTCACGGCACAGTCGATCTTCATCAGTCCGTTGTCATAGCCGTAACCGTAATAGATGTAGTATTTTCCGCCGTGGTAGACTGCCTCGCTGCACCCCACTCCGTCGCGGAGCATCTTGCCGGCCGAGAAACTGAAGCCTCCGTCCGTGGATTTGCGGCAGGCCAGCGAGCCCTGTTTGTTGTCGAGTGTGCCGCGCACGGCCTGATAGAAGAACCACACGTCGCCGTTCGCTCCCACGCAGGGGGCGCAGTCGAGCAGGTGCAGTTCGTCGCACGTCCCGGGCTCGCCGTGGGCGATCACCGGATTGGAGGGATATTCGGTCCACGGGCCCGCCGGTTTGAAATCGTTCACCTCCTGCGTGAACAGGCCGATCTGGTCGTGGTAGAATCCGTAGGGGTTGTAGCCGCTGCCGCGGATGTACATGCGCCACTTGCCGTCCGGTGATTCCGCGGGGGTCAGGATGGCTGCATTGGCGATATGCTCGCAGCGCCATTGGGGCATGTCGTTCCCATAGGTCAGCACGGGGCCGTCGCCGACGCGCTGCATCAGCGTTCCGGCCTTGTTGTCCGGACCCTTGATGTCGTCGAAATACCAGTCCTCGCCCGATCCGGTCTCCCCGGCGTCGAACAGCAGGATGATTTGGGTGTACTTGCCGTCGGGCAGGTTGCGGGCCGAGAAATCGAACGTCAGTTCGGTCCACTCGTTGGCATTCGGCACCACGACATTGGTGATTTCCTGCGGGGTGGCGCCGTTACCTTCGAGTTTGAAGTAAACCTTGCCGTTGGCCTTGGGCGACCAGACCTTCATCGTGAAGACCGCGCTGCTGCTGAACACCATCGGGTCGGAGATCGGATTGCTCCACAACAGCTCCCACTGATGGCCGCCGGAGACCACATGGCCTACATGGGCGCTCGTGTTGATGCCCGTCTTGTGGGGATTTTCGATCACCTCGAAACTCATCGGCAGGTCCGAATCGTTGATGTTGAACTGCATGTTCACGTCTTCGAAATTGCAGAAATCGATCATCTGCGCCGGCTGGGGCTCGGCTTTCTTCTCGCCCTTGGGACCGGTCACATCGTCGAAATACCACGTCTCGCCCGGAGCCGCGACTCCGGCGTCGAACAGCAGCAGGATGCGGTCGTAGGTGTAGTCGGGCAGGTTCATCGACGCGAAATCATAGGTGTAGGTCACCCACTTGCCGGCTTCGGCCGAAGTCACCGAGGTGATCTCCTTGGCCTCGGCACCCGCCGAACTTTCGAGTTTGAGGTAGATCGACGCCCCGGCTTTCGGCGCATAGACCTTCACCGAAAATTCCGCGCCGTATTTGCTGAATGCGAAGGGATTTTCGAGGGTCTTGCTGTAAAGCAGCTCCCACTGCGCGCTGCCCGTGACGACACGTCCCACATGGCCGCTGTCGTTGCCGTCGGTCACCGGATTGGGGACGATTTCGTATTTCATGTCTTCGCTGCCGGCGATCTGGAATTCGAGGTCCGAGGTCTCGAAATCGCTGTAATTCTCCTGTCCCTCGCCGGGCGTCGGGCCGGGACCGGGATCGGCACCCTCTCCCTTCATCTGGAAGATGTCGTCGAAGAGCCATTTCTCGCCCGAACCGGTCTCTCCGGCGTCGAACAGCAGCACGATCTTGTTGTACTTGCCGTCGGGCAGGCTGCGGTCAGTGAAATCATAGGTCAGCGTTTCCCAGCGGTTGGCCGAGACCGATACCACATCGGTAATTTCCTGTGCATTGACGCCGTTGCCCTCGAGCTTGAAGAATATCTTGCCGCCGACCTTGGGCGAGCAGACCTTCATGGTGAATTTGGCTCCGTCTTTCGTGAAGTCGAACGGTGCGGCCAGCTCTTCGCTGTAAATAAGCTCCCACTGGCCGCCTCCGGAGATCACCTGACCGTAATGGTCGCTCGTATTGCCGCCCTGCTTGTCGGGGTTCTCGACGACGCTGTATTCGAGCGCGTCGTTGGTCTTGAATCCGAGGTCCGAGGTCTCGAAGTCGCATACGACGA
This sequence comes from Alistipes provencensis, assembly GCF_900083545.1. Classification (NCBI taxonomy): domain Bacteria; kingdom Pseudomonadati; phylum Bacteroidota; class Bacteroidia; order Bacteroidales; family Rikenellaceae; genus Alistipes; species Alistipes provencensis. The sequence continues at coordinate 3,014,578 of NZ_LT559262.1, forward strand.
CATACTCCTCGCCGGGGTCGGGACCCGGCCCGGGTTCTATGGGTTCATACCGCACCAGTGGTTCGTCGTTGCCGCAGGCGCTCATGGCCAGCGTCACGGACGAGAGGAGCATAAAACTGTATTTAAGAATGTTCATGGTGGTTGATTTTTAGGTTACAATCTCGGATATCCTTCGTTCTGCCGGAGTTTGTCGTTGGCGAGCAGCTCGTCGCGCGGGATCGGGAAGACGTTCAGGTGGGCGTCTTCGCCCGTGCCCTCGTGCTGGAACCACTTTTTGGTCGTGAAGACCCCGAAGCGGATCAACTGCTGGCGGCGGTGTCCCTCCTGACAGAACTCCCAAGCATATTCCTGCAGGAAACGCTCGTCGTCCAACTGCGACGCCTGCAGCATCTTGGCCGACGTGAAGTCCGCGAAGGCGCGGCGGCGCACGTCGTTTATCAGCCCTGCGATGGTTCCGTCGGCCGTCTTGCCGTTCTGGCGCCACAGGGCCTCGGCCTTCATGAAGAGCACGTCGGCATAGCGGAAGATGACGAAATCGTTGCTCAGCAGGTTCTTGGCCTTCTTCTTGATCTCGTATTTGCTCATCCGCACACCGGCGCCCTCGCCCGTCATCGATTCGGGTTTGCCGGGGTTGTAGATCGGGATGTTGCGCGTGTAGACCAGCGGCAGGCCCTGATCTTTCGGGTCTTTGGGATCACACATGATCGGCGAACCCGGTACGCCGGTCAGCTCGCCCGTGTTGTCGTAGAGCGGACCCTCGGCCCACGAATCCTCGAAACGGGTGTCGGCCGGATCGTAGCTGTTCGCCAGATCGGGCGTGGCGCAGCAGCCGCCCCAGAAGAAGGTCTCGGTGTCGTGGTGGTAGCGGTAATTCCAGTGGTGGGTCCAGAGATGGATGCGGAACGGCAGCGCCGCGTCGTAAATCTCGTCGTTGCAGCCCGCGAGGATGATCTCGGGCGAATTCTGGTTCTCGGTGACGAATATCTGCTTGTAGTCGCTGTCGAGCGAATACTTTTTCGAATCGATGATCTCGTCGCAGAGATCCACGACCTCCTGCCAGTAGCTCTCGCCCACCCATACCTCGGCATTGAGGTAGACTTTGGCCAGCAGCATCGTGGCGGCATAGTAGTCCCAGCGTCCGTAACCCTTCTCGGTCAGCAGGCCGCGGTTGTCCTTGATCTCCTTTACCACGAACTCGAAAATATCCTTGCGCGGAGCGGTCTCCGGGAGCCAGCCTTTCGGAACGTCGTATTTGGTCACCAAGGGCACGTTGCCGTACATGTCGCAGAGCACATAATACCAGAAGGCGCGCGCCACATGCAGTTCGGCCATCAGTTTCTCCTTGCTTTCGGGCTTGATATCGGCGCTCCCGAACTCGTACATCAGGCGGTTGCAGGTGTTGATGGCCGCGTAGGCCTTGCGCCAGTTACCCAGCACATGGGCGTCGTCGATCTTCCATGTGTGGTTGTTCAGACGCTGGTAGATGCCGCCGTCGTACCACGAACCGCCGCGGCTCGGGGTCACCCAGCCGTCGCCGGTCTCCTCGTTGGTGTAGAGCCAGCAGCCCTCGGTATGGACGTTGTCGCCGGCATAGAGCGTCCTCAGGTCGGAGTATACCGAGCCCAGCGCCGCGGGAATGTCCTCTTCGGTGAAGTTGTCGAAGTAATCGTCGGCGGTAAGCTGGTCGTAGACGCGCTCGTCGAGATTGGTGCAGGCTGCCTGCACGAGAGCCGCCGCCGTCAGTATGTAAATCAGTTTTTTCATCGTTGCAGCAATTTAAAATCCCAGTTTGACACCGAAAGTGAAGGTCCGCGTGGTCGGATACCCCGCGACGTAATCGACGCCCGGCGTCAGGCCGTTGAAATTGATCTCGGGATCGACGCCCTGATAGCGGGTGAAGGTGTAGAGGTTCAGTCCCGAGGCGTAGAGGCGCAGCGTGCGGATCGGGTTTTTGGGGTTCTTGAAGCGGAACGTGTAGCCGAGGGTGATGTTGTCGATCTTCACGAAGTCGCCGTCCTCGACATAATAGCTCACATAGGCCGGGGCCGTGGCCACATAGTGGTTGTACTTGTTGCGCAGGATCGACCGCGGGAAGTTGTGGTCGGCGCCGCGTGCGAAGTTCTCCCACAGCATCCGGTACTGGTTGAGAATCTGGAAGTCGAACGAGCCGCGCAGGGTGACCGAGAGGTCGAAATTCTTCACCTGCAGGTTGGCCGTCAGCGCCGCGTGCATCGTCGGGATGCCGTTGCCGATCACCTGCCGGCTGGCGTTGTCGCCGTACTCGCCGCCCTCGACGATCCACGAACCGTTCTCGTTCATGCCGATGCTCTTCCAGCCGTAGAAGTCGCCGATGCGGCCGCCTTCGCGCACGATGTGCGTGCTCTTCTGCACGGGCGCTCCGGTGGAGCCCAGTTCGAGAAAGTCGCGCTGGTACATTTCGTTCGAAAGGCGTTTCATCTTGTTGGTGTTGTACGAGAAGTTGCCCGTTAAGTCGAAGCGGACGTTCTTCGTGCGGACGATGCCGCCGCTGAGCATCACCTCGACGCCCGTATTGCTCACCTTGCCGACGTTGGCCAGCGTGGTCGACGCGAGGTTGGGCGGCACGGGGACGTTGTACTCGTAGAGCAGTCCGTCGGTGGTGCGGTTGTAGAAATCGACCGAACCCGACAGGCGGTAATCGAACAGCACGAAGTCGAGGCCGGCGCTGAACTCGTGTTTCTCCTCCCATTTCAGGTTGGGGTTGGCGTTCATGTGCGGGGCTATCGTGTAGACGTACTTGCCGTCGATCAGCACGGGCGACCCGAACGAATATTTCAGGTGCGAAAGATAGGGCGACGAGGGTTCGCTGCCCGTCACGCCGTAGCCGACGCGGAGTTTCAGTTCGTCGACCCAGCGCACGTCCTTCATGAATTTCTCCTTCGAGATGCGCCATGCGCCCGATGCGGCGTAAAAGAGGCCCCACTTGTGGTTGGCGCCGAATTTCGAGGAGCCCTCGTAGCGGAGGCTCGCCGAGAGGAGATAGCGGTCGTCGTAGCCGTAGTTGGCGCGCCCGAAGAACGAGATCAGGCGGCTCATGTTCTTGAACCCTCCCATCGAGGCGAACCCGTCCTTGAGAGCCATGCCCGTTCCGATGATGTTCTCGCCGAGAATGTCGGTCGGAAAGTCGTAATTGTACATGTTGAATCCGTCGGTCAGGTAGTCGTTGTAGCTGTAACCGGCGAGCACCGAGAAGTCGTGCTTGTTCCAGCGCTCGGTATACTGGCCGTAGAGTTCGAGGGTCTTGGTCTGGTTCATGCTGCTCTGGCGCCACGCCTGCCCCTTGTAGTTGGTGTCGAACTTGCGGGAGGCATAGCTGCCGTCGATATTGCCGAAATAGCGGTAGCCGCCGATCATCGTGAACGTCAGGGGTTCGATCGGGGTGTAGGTCACCTTGCCCGAAGCCTGTATCTCGTTCCAGCGGGTGGTGTTATTGTACTCGTTGATGAGCTTCACCGGGTTGGTCGAATCGACGAAGATCGAGTAATCGCCCGTCGGACCGTAGATCGGCTCGGTGGGATTGGTCACCAGCGTGGCGAACAGCACCTCGTCGGTCGATACCGTGTGGCCCACGGTGAATACGTCGTTGATGTTGGCGCTGAGGGTCATCTTGTCGTTGAAGAGCGATCGGTTGAACCCGAATTTGAGGTTTGTCCGCTCCTGCCCCGTGTTGCGGATGATGCCGTCGCGCGAACGGTAGTCGACGCTGGCGTAATAGTTCGACTTGGCGTTGCCGCTCTTGAGCGCCAGATGGTGCGTGTGCGAGAATGCCGACCGGAACACCTCGTCCGACCAGTCCGTCGAAGCGCCCTTGTCGGTCGGCGTGAAGAACCCGTTGGTGGTCTTGCCGAGGTTGCGGTATTCGTCGGCCGAGAAGACGTCGATCTGGTTGGAGATGGTTTCCACCGACGCGTAGCCGTGGTAGTCGATCGAGAATTTGTCGCCGGCCTCGGCTCCCTTCTTGGTCGTGATCAGAATCACGCCGTTCGTGCCGCGCGTACCGTATATGGCAGCGGCGGAACCGTCCTTGAGGATGTCGATCGACTCGATGTCGTCGACCGAGATGTTCGACAGACTGCCGCCCGAGATGCCGTCGATGACGATCAGCGGCTCTTGGCTGCCCGTCAGCGTCGAGACGCCGCGCAGCATCACCTGCACCCCGCTGTTGTTGGGGTCGCCCGAGGTCGTGTTGACGGCCAGACCCGCCACGCGGCCCTGCAATAATTGCAGCGGGGAGGTCACGGCGCCCTGCACGAACTCGTCGCTCTTGACCGAAGCCACCGAACTGGTCAGCGTACTTCGCTTGACGGTGCCGTAGCCGACCACCACTACGTCGTCCATGGCGATCTCGGCGTTGTTCAGCGTGACGGACAACTGGGTCTGTCCGGCCGGGACGCTGCGTTCTGCGGATTCATACCCGATGTAGGAGAATACCAGCACCGCGGGGCTTTTCTGCAGACGGAGCGAATAACTTCCGTCGACGGCGGTCGATACGCCGTTTGTCGTGCCCTGTTCGATGACGGTGACGCCCGGCAGCGGCTGCCCGTCGGTCCCCGACACGACGCCTGTCACGGTTTGTCCCTGAGCTGCGGCCGAAAGCGCGAAGCCTGCGAACAAAACGCACAGGAACATCCTGAAAGCTGTAAAGTTGTTCATATACAAAATAGGTTAAAGTTTCAACACAAAATTAAGGGTTAGCAGCTCCGCGGAACAGGATTATTCCGTCAAAAACATGGACAAAACATGGATTCAGCGCCTTCGGAGAGCGATTACACCTTTTCGGGAGCATCCTGTTCGCGCCATTGCTTGGGAGAGACCCCGAAGCATTTGCGGAAGGCGCGGCTGAAGTAGGAGGAGTCGGAAAATCCGACGTCGAACGTGATCTCGGAAACGGTCCGCGAGGTTTCGCGCAGCAGGCGTGCGGCGTATTTGAGGCGGATGTTCTGGATGAACTCGTTGGCCGACTGTCCGGCGGTGACCTTCAGTTTGCGGTAGAGCGTCGACTGGCTCATGTTGAGCCCTGCGCATAGGTCGTCGACGCTGAATTCCGAGTCGGACAACCGGTCGAACACCAGCGCCACGGCCCGTTTGAGCCATTGCTCGTCGGAATCGGAGTGCGTGATGTCGACGTTCGAGAGGTCGATGTCTATCTTGTAGGCCTCGCGCGCTTTCCATGCATTGTATATGAGGTTGCGGATACGCAGGGCCAGCAACGAGAATTCGAACGGCTTGACCACATAGGCGTCGGCCCCGGCCTTGTAACCGCGTTCGCGGTAGTTGTTCTCCGACAGCACGGTCGTCAGGATGACGCGGATATGGCTGGTCTCGATGTTGCCCTTCACGGCCTTGCACAGTTCGAAGCCGTTCATGCCTTCGCCCAGCATCACGTCCGTGACGAGGATGTCGATCCGTTTCGACCCGATCACCTCCAGCGCCTGTTCCGCATTGGCGACACCCTCCATGCAGAACCTTCCGCGGAGCGCCTCGACGACCATGTTGCGCATGTCGGCGGCATCGTCGACGACCAGCACGACGGTCTGGCGCTCCATTTCGAGATAGGCCGGGTCGTCTGTTTCGGTCTCGATCTCGGGGGTCAGCCGCGACTCGTCGAATATCTCGGGATTGTAGCGGGCGATGTCCACGGGATGGACCTCGCTGACCCCGGCACGCACGGGGAGCCAGAAGGTGAAGCGCGTGTACTCGTTCTCGCGGGACTCGACGCCGATGGCGCCGTCGTGCAGTTCGACGAGCGATTTCACATACGAGAGCCCCACTCCCGAGGAGTAGCGGTCGTAGGTGTGCCCCGTGAAGAAACGTTCGAAGATATGCGGCAGTTTGTCGGGTGCGATACCGGGGCCCGAGTTGGTGACGGTGGTGTATACCCTGCCGTCGCGCTCTGCCGCACCGATCTCGACATGGCCGCCGACGGGCGTGTATTTGCAGGCGTTCGACAGCAGGTTGCTGAGCATCTTCTCCAGTTTGTCGATGTCGGCCCACATGATCAGCCCCTCATCGAACTCCTGCAGTTCGACGCGGATATTCTTGCTTTCGAAAAGCCATGCATAGCGTCCGAGCGCCGACTCGACGAACGGCCGGTAGTAGAAGGGTTGAATACGCAGCTTGAGGTGTTCCAGTTCGCGGAAAGCGAGCAGTTCGTTGATGAGCCCCAGCAGTTTTTCGGCGTTGCGCTTGATGATGTTGAAATACTTTTCGCGCAGCGAGGCCGGGACGTTGCCCTCGAGGAAGCTGTTGATGGGACCGATGATGAGCGACAGCGGCGTCTTGAACTCGTGCGAGATGTTGACGAAGAAGCGCAGTTTCAGCTCGTTCATCTCCTTGTCCTTCTCGCGGGCGAGCCGTTCCAGCTCGAACGCGTGCCGCGTGCGGGCGTTGTTCATCAGCAGCCAGAGCAGGTAGCCCGCCACCGACAGGGCCAGCGTCAGGTACGAAAGCTTGGCCGCGAGGCTCCGCCACCAAGGCGGACGGATGAATATGGCCAGCGAACGGCTGTTGTCCGAGGGCGTGCCGTCGGGTGCGAGCGTACAGACCGTCAGTCGGTAGCGGCCGAACCCGAGACCCGTGAAATCGATGCGGTGCTGCGTGCCGAGCCTATGCCAGCCGTCGTCCATGCCCTCCAGCCGGTAGGCGTAATTCAGAGCGTTGTTGTCAAAGACGTTGCATGTGAAATCGACGCCCCACGAAAGCCGGTTGCTGCGCAGCACCAGCTCCCCGACCGAATTGAGGTCTTCGGGCAGCGCACTCCCCTTCTCCGCCCTTACGGGCTGTTTCTCGTTGTAGACATAGAGGTTGCCGAAACGTATCGGATGCTCCCCGACGGGCGTTCCTTCACGGGCCGGGTCGATGGCCACGATGCCGTCGGTGCTGCCGAACCAGAGTTTGCCGCCGATGCGGGCGCAGGCGTTGTAGTTGAACCGGTTGACCGGCAGCCCGTCCGCGATGGTGTAGTTTGTGAAGCGCGTCAGCCCGGCGTCGCACTTGTAGATGCCCGAGTTGGACGAGAACCAGACGTTGCCGAATCCGTCCTGCAGGATGCCGTAAACCGTGTTGTCGGGCAGCCCCTCGGTCGTGGTCCAGCGGCGGACCGCGAGGTCGTCGATCCCGATGGCCGTCAGCCCCTCTTTTTCGGCGCCCGCGAGGATGCGGCCGTCGGAGAGTTCGCAGAGCGTGACGTATTTGCGGGCTCCCGTCTCAATGCGCACGGGCTCGTAATTGCGCGAACGGTCGAGTTTGAAAATTCCCTCGCCGTAACAGGCCAGCCAGATGTTGCCTTTGTAATCTTCGAGGATGTCCCACACGAAGACCCACGACGGTACCGGCGCGAAGCGTTCGAAACGCTCCGAGGCATAGTCGTAGCGGAACAGCCCGTCGTAAAAGGTCCCCGCCCAGAGATTGTCGGTGCCGTCCTGCAACAGGCTGTAAACGCTGTTCGAGGGGGTTGCCGGGGTTGCTCTGCGCAGGTTGAACACTCCGTCGCCCGGCCTCATGCGGTTCAGTCCGCCGTAAAAGTTTCCGACCCAGAGGTTTTTGCGGTCGTCGATGCAGACGGCGTGTACGTTGTCGTTGTTCAGGCCGCTGTTGCGGCTGTTGTAATTGCGGAAATGCGACGTGGCGGTGTCGTAGACGAACAGTCCCCGGTTCTCGGTACCGATGTAGATGCGCTCGCCGACCGAGGTGATGGAGCTGACGGCGCACCCTTTCAACTCGTTGCGCCCCGACGCCGACACAAGGTCGGCGAACATGCCGTAACGGTCGTTCATCACATTGACGCCGCCGAAGAACGTCCCGACCCACATCGCGCCGTCGCGATCGCGGCAGAGGCTGTACACCGCATTGTCGTTCAGTCCCCACATGTCGTTCTCGCGGCTGTAAAGGAATTCCGTTTCCCCGTCCGCGAAGATCGTGATTCCCTTTTCCGTCCCAGCCCACATCTTTCCGTCGCTGTCCGTGCCCAGAGCGCGGACGATGTCGTTGCTCAACGTGCCGTCCCGTTCGCTGTAGTGTTCCGTCGCGCCGGCTGCGTCGACCCGGAAAAGCCCCGAGCCTTCGGTGGCGGCCCACAGCCGCTGCCGGTCGTCTTCGGCCAGCGCCTTGACCGCGTGGTGTGACCCTGCGAGCGGAATGCGGACGCATTCACCGCCCTCCATGCGCCACAGGTTGCCCCCGTTGTCGCCGAACCAGACCGAACCGTCGCGCCGGCAGATTACGGCCGTAATTGCCGGAAAACCCTCCGACGGAGGCGGAACGACCGTGCAGATGCTCCGCGTCGGGTCAATCCGGTTCAGGCCGTTACCCGTACCGACCCACAGCGCGCCGTCCGTCGTCCCGTCCATGCAGAGCACATCGTCGGACGAGAGCCGGCAGGGGCTCTCCTCGCTGGAAGCGTAACGCGTGTAAGTGTTGTAACGGCGGTCGTGGCGATAGAGGCCGTCGTCGGTTCCGAACCAGAGGTCGCCTGCGGCATCCTCTTCGACGAAGGTCACGTTGGCGGCCGTGCCGTTGCTGCGGTTGCTGAACGCATACTCCTCGAATTCATAACCGTCGTAACGGTAGGTGCCGTACATGGTCGAGAACCAGAGATAGCCGCGGCTGTCTTGGTCGATGTTCCATATCCATGTGTACTTCAATCCGTTCTGGTTCGTGATATGCCGGAACCGGTAGCGGGAGTCGATTCCGTCCGCCGAGGCACGGACAGTAGAGAGGCCGAATCCCGCCGGCATCAGCAGGGATGCCAGCAGGATTGCCAAGAATCGGTATGACGGACGTAATCGCATGGATCGTTTTCAGTCGTTATTCGGCCGAGTGCTGCCCCGTCATCGGGAACTCGGTCACGCGCAGGGTCGTGCAGCCGTAGGGGATCAGTTCGATCCCGGCCTCCTCCGCCGTGCCGAGACCGTACATGATGCTGTAAGGCAGCGGTCCCGCCATCTGGTTGTATTCTTTCCACGAGGGAACGCGCACGGCCCGGGTGCGTATCGTGACCGGTGCGGCCTCTTCGCTCCACGGACGCACCGCCGCGGCTTTGACCGGATCGACGCTCACCGTGTAATGTTCCTCCAATTTGTCTTCCGGACACTGTATCAGGGCGTAGTTCCAAGGCGTGGACGACGTGTGTTCGTAATGCCACTCCCCCTGATAGGCCGGATCGCCGTCGTTATCGACTTTCCGGCACTCGGTTTCCATCTTCAGGGCATATACCAGCGGTCCCCGTTCGACGGTCCGGGCGTTCTCTTTCCACATCGTGAGCCGCACGCGCGGCGAGAACCGCAGTTCGAGTTCGTCGCCCGCACTCCACTCGCGTCCGATGGTCGCCAGACGGTCCTCCCCGACGGAGAATGCCACGACTTCACCGTTGAGCCGAATCTCCGTACTCTCGCTCCACGAAGGGATACGCACCGTAAAGGGGAACTGCGCCGGGCGCGCCATCTCTTCGATGCGGAACGCCACGGTCTCTTCGAACGGATAGTTCGTTCGCTCGGCGATGCGGACATCGACGCCGTCGGCTACCTTCATCCGCACCTCCGAGGGGGCGTACTGCGTGACGGCCACCCCGTTTGCGGGCGTCGCATACCAGAGGTTCTGCGTGAATTTGGGCCAGCCCTGATGCATGTTCGACGTACAGCAGGGGTAACCGGTCAGGATACCGAAACAGCAGTCGAGGCCGTCGTGGTTGACATCGAAATTCCGTATTCCGGGCGTCAGCTTCACCTGATTGACCTGCTGGAAATACTGGCGGGTGACGAACTCGTCGTCCACCTGCGCCGGCAGTGCGTTGTAGGCGATCTTCTCCAGCAGTTCGGCGAATTTCGGGTCGCCCGTGATGCGGTACATCGTCTCCAGCGAGAACATGTATTCCACGATGGTGCACAGTTCCACGCCCTGTGTCGGGTCGGTGCCGTGGATGGCTTCGTCGCCGCTGAACATGCCCGTCGGATAACCGTGGTAACGGTGCAGGTCGTCCAGCGCGCAATCCAGCGCATCGAGGTACTTTTGCTGCGGATCGGCCTGCCAGTAAACGACCGGGGTCTTGATGCCCTGCGCGAGGTTCACCGCATGGATCGTCCCCACGCGCGTCAGCTTGTCGCCTGCGAGAAACATCTCCGTGTAGGGCTCCGTTTGGGCATAGAGTTTGCGTCCCAGCTCCAATAACGTATCGTCGCCCGTAATATTATAGAGCCAGTATGCGGCCATCATGTTGTCGCCGCCGCGGAAACGCGCCCAGAAGCTCCAGTTGTCCAGCGGATACTGGTCGAGATGGGCCAACTGATAATGGAAATAGCGGGTCATGAAATCGATGACGCGTTCGTCGCCCGTGGCCGAATGGTACTGCATCAGCACTTTGAGCATCACCATTTTGGGCCACCAGTCGCGGCAGTTGTCGCGTTGCAGCCCGGGCTCGAATTCGTAATCGGTCACCGGTCCGAAATAGCCGTCCTCCTGCTGGCTGGCGAGCGTCCATTCGACCCACGGACGGGTTTTGGCGATCAGCGCCGAATCCTGCAGGATATAGGCCAGCGGCAGCAGTCCGTCTATCCAGTACGGACCGCGTTCCCACTGGTCGCCGTCGCCGCCCAGCCAGCCGTTGCGCGGCCCCATCACCAGCGGATAGAGTTCGTCGAGATGTCCCGTCGCTCCGTCGCGCTGTGCCGCCAGCATTTCGCGCAGCCACCCCGAAGGCGAGATGCTGCCGAGCGGCAGTTCCACGAAAGCCTGCGGCTGAAGGGGGGCGCGGCTTCCCCCGTAATTGACATTTTGCGGAGTCCCGGCCCCGGTCCCGCATGAAACGAGCGTTGCGGCCAGCATCCCGGCGGCCGTCCATAATCCGATAGTTCGTTTTAATTCCATGAGTAGTTTTGTTGCAAAATTAATTCGAAACAAAAATAAACCATCCCGGGAGATTCTATCGGAACCATCCTGTCAAAACACCGGACAAATCGTTCATCTGCGCCTCCGGTGCTTCTGCGGTGGGTATAAATACCCGGGGATGCGGAAATATACGATAATTTTTTCTATCTTTATTCGGTCGAACAACTTAAAAAACGCGCTTATGAAATTCTTTATCGACACAGCCAATCTGGAACAGATCCGCCGCGCCCATTCGCTGGGCGTTCTCGACGGCGTGACGACCAATCCGTCGCTGATGGCCAAGGAGAACGTCCGGGGCGAGGAGGCCTGCTTCCGCCGTTACATCGAAATCTGCCGCATCGTGGACGGCGACGTCAGCGCCGAGGTGATCTCGACGGATTTCGACGGCATGGTCCGCGAGGGTGAACGCCTTGCCGGACTGCATCCCAATATCGTCGTGAAACTCCCCTGCACCGCCGACGGAATCCGCGCCGTGAACTACTTCGCCGGGAAGAACATCCGCACCAACTGTACGCTGGTCTTCTCCGTCGGGCAGGCCCTGCTGGCCGCGAAAGCTGGGGCCACCTATGTTTCGCCTTTCGTCGGGCGTCTGGACGACATTTCCGAGGACGGCGTGGCGCTCGTGGCCCATATCGTGCGTGTCTACCGTTATTACGGTTATAGGACTCAGGTGCTCGCCGCGTCGATCCGCCATACGCAGCACATCATCCAATGTCTCGACGCCGGTGCCGACGTGGCGACCTGCCCGCTGGCGGCCATCGAAGGATTGCTCAACCATCCGCTGACGGATCAGGGACTGGCGAAGTTCCTCGCCGACCATGCCAAAGTAAACCGATAATGCAAGCCTATACTTATATTGAACGCGGACGCTTCGAATTCCGCGAGAAACCGAAACCCGAACTGCTGGACCCGCGTGACGCCATCGTGCGGGTCACGCTCGGAAGCATCTGCACCAGCGATCTGCACATCAAGCACGGCAGCGTTCCCCGCGCCGTGCCGGGCATCACCGTCGGCCACGAAATGGTCGGCGTCGTGGAGCAGGTCGGGGCGGATGTCGCCACGGTCAGGCCCGGCGACCGTGTCACGGTCAACGTCGAGACCTTCTGCGGCGAATGTTTCTTCTGCCGGCACGGATATGTGAACAACTGCACCGATCCGAATGGCGGTTGGGCCTTGGGCTGCCGCATCGACGGCGGGCAGGCGGAGTATGTCCGCGTCCCCTATGCCGATCAGGGACTCTGCCGCATTCCCGATACCGTGAGCGACGAACAGGCTTTGTTCGTGGGCGACGTGCTGGCTACGGGTTTCTGGGCCGCCCGCATCTCGGAGATCGGTGAGGAGGATACGGTGCTCATCATCGGGGCCGGGCCTACGGGCATCTGCACCCTGCTTTGCGTGCTGTTGAAACGTCCGAAGCGCATCATTGTCTGTGAAAAGTCCCCCGAGCGCATCCGTTTCGTCCGGGAGCATTATCCCGACGTGCTGGTCTGCGAGCCGGAGATGTGCCGGGATTTCGTACTCCGCAACAGCGATCATGGAGGCGCCGATGTGGTGCTGGAGGTGGCCGGAGCGGCGGATACGTTTCGGCTGGCTTGGGAGTGTGCCCGCCCCAATGCCGTCGTCACGGTCGTGGCGCTCTATGACCGGCCGCAGACGCTTCCCCTGCCGGACATGTACGGCAAGAACCTGACCTTCAAAACGGGAGGCGTGGACGGCTGCGACTGCGCCGAAATCCTGCGCCTGATCGAAACAGGGCTGATAGACACTACCCCGCTTATCACGCACCGCTTTCCGCTGAGCCGTATCGACGAAGCCTACCGCCTCTTTGAAGGTAAATCGGACGGTGTTATCAAGATCGCCGTCGAGTTGCGTCAGGCTCGGATATAGGCTCCGTTTTAAGTAGTGAGATATGAAAATTGTAATTTTAATAAAAGTCAAATTTTCATAATCAATATTGGCCGACGGTTAAGTTTTTCGTTGGTAATTCACTGCATTAAACATCGATTAATCATTGAATATTTTGCTTGTCAGATAGAAATGCATACTTTTGTAAATCATCTGATGATATGATGAATAAAAGAGAGGTAGATATATGATTATACAGAAGAAGTCTTTGGCCGATATGGTAGCCGAGCAGTTGAAACAACAGGTTGCGGAAGGAGTTTATACAATCGGGGATAAACTTCCGACCGAACCGGAGTTGATGAAAACGTTCAAAGTCGGACGATCGAGTATCCGTGAAGCGGTAAAATTGTTGGTAAACATGGGTGTTGTCCAAGTCCGGCAAGGGGCGGGAACATTTGTCGCCGAAGCACCCGATGATAATAGAGGCAGCATAAATATGAGTATCGCCGACCGGACGGAACTCGATGAGGTGAGGAAAATTTTGGATATTGCAATCGTGGAGAAAGCCGTGGCAAGAAGAACGGGAAAAGATATAGAACGAATGCAGTCCTCCCTTGAAGCAAGAAAGGCAAACGCGAAAAACGACCGGTTGAAAGAATGCATCGAAGCCGACCTGAATTTCCACATCGCCATTGCCGATGCCACTCACAACCGAATATTGGCAGACATTTACCGTTCCGCTTCCCTGCATCTGCTTTCGGAGTTCAACCGTATTTACGATGGTCCGGATTGCTTCGTAAATTCACAATCTTCTCACGAGAAGTTGTTGAGATACATCATTGCAGGCGATTTGAAGAACGCCCGGAAGATGGCAGTCAAGATTGTGGAAGAACCATAGGACGAACAACAGAAATTATAGAAACCCAATGATGAAGAATACAGAAAACAGCCACGAGAAAGTGGTTGTTCTTTTTGAAGTAACGCCAACGGCAGAGGGTAAAGTGCGCTATCTCGAACTCGCCGCCCAATTAAAGCCGTTGCTTTCAAATGCGGAGGGTTTTATTCGTTCCGAACGGTTCGGCAGCCTGAATGAAGAAGGCAAGCTGTTGTCGCTGAATGTATGGGAGAACGAAGAATCCGTTGAAAAGTGGCGCAATGAACTTCACCACCGCATGAGCCAATCGGAAGGACGTAAAAGGCTTTTTGAAAATTATCGAATCACCGTCGCTTCCGTCATAAGGGAATATGACGATTCCAATCGGAATGAGGCTCCGGCGGACTCCAACGAATATTTCCACGATAGAAAATAGATACGGCAATGATGCCTTACAAGCCGGATACAGACCATGTAAAATATGTATGAAAGAATTTCACAACAATAAAAGGAACAATATGGAAACTATCAAAATTACACGGTATCAATCACCCGTGGGCGAGATGCTTGTCGGTTCTTACGGTGACAAGCTGTGTATTTGCGATTGGGCGGTGGAGAAACGCCGCAGTACGATAGACCGCCGCATACAGCGACATCTGCGTGCGAAGTACGAAGAGGGAACTTCCGACATCATCGAACGGGCGATCGGGGAACTCGAAGAATATTTTGCCGGACACCGTAAGACGTTCGACATCCCCGTTGTCTTTACCGGCTCGGAATTTCAATGTACCGTATGGGAAGAGCTGATGAAAATACCCTATGGAACGACCCTGTCTTATGGCGAACTTGCTCGCCGCATCCACAATCCGAAGGCTGTGCGTGCAGTCGCGTCGGCAAACGCTACCAATCCTATCTCCATCTTCGTACCCTGCCACCGGGTAATCGGCAGCAATCATAAACTCACGGGATACGGAGGCGGCCTTGATGCAAAAAAAGGATTATTGGAGTTGGAATGTTCTAAGACGGCGGGAACCGGGTTATGGTAGATTTAAGCAAATAATCTCAAAAGCCATACTTGATGTCATGAAGCGTAAAGCCCCCAGTAGAAAAATTCTCTGGAGGCTTTATGCTAATATAAATTAAAGAGAATCCGTTCCAGCCCGTCGGCAAGCAGTGTCCGGGGGCAGGCGATATTCAGGCGGATGAACCCTTCGCCGCCCGGGCCGTACATCGTACCGGAGTTGACCATCAGTTTTTGTTCCTCCTGCAGCCGCAGGGTCGTGGCGTCCGAACCGATACCCGATGCCCGGCAGTCTATCCAGACCAGATAAGTCCCTTCGAGCGGCAGCACGGGATATTGCGGCAGCCTTTCGGCGAAAAAGCGGCAGAGGTATTCGTAATTCTCCCGCAGGTATTTCCGCAGGGCATCGAGCCATTCCCCGCTTTCGTTATAGGCGGCTATTGTGGCCGCTACGCCGAACGGATTGACGTCGCACACCTCGTTGATGTTGATGGCACGGTCGATACGGCGGCGCACCTCCTCGTCGGCCGCGACGATGCTGGCGATTTGCAGTCCGGCCAGATTGAACGCCTTGCTCGGCGAGAGGCAGGTCACGGAGTTTTGCCGGAAGCGTTCGGACAGAGAGCCGAAGGGCGTGTAGTCATGCCCCTCGTAGGTCAGCTCGCAATGAATCTCGTCCGCCACGACAAACACCCCGTTGCGCAGACAGATGTCGCCGATGCGCCGCAGTTCCTCCGGCGTCCAGACCCGTCCGACCGGATTGTGGGGATTGCACAACAACAGCAGTCTCGCCTTCGGATCGGCCGCTTTCGCTTCGAGGTCGTCGAAGTCGATCGTGTAGCGACCGTCCCTGTAAACGAGGTTGTTGGCCGAGAGGAAGCATCCGTCGTTGCGGATCGACGAATAGAAGCAGTTGTATGCCGGGGTCTGGACGATTACTTTGTCGCCCGGTGCGGTCAGCGCCTTGATGATGGCCGACAGAGCCGGCACGACGCCGCTCGTATAGATTATCCACTGGGGATCGATCCGCCAGCGATGACGGCCCTCGAACCACCGGACGACCGCGTCGTAATAGGCTTCGGGCACTTTGGTATAACCGAAAATGCCGTGCGCCACCCGCTTCTGCAAGGCTTCCACAACAGCCGGCGCCGTGCGGAAATCCATATCCGCCACCCACATGGGCAGCACATGCTCCTCTTCGGGAGTATCCCATTTGTAGGAGTTCGTCCCGCGGCGCGGGACAACCGTATCGAAATCGTAGTTCATAACTTATCTTTTTATGCGTAATTTATAAATCCAGTTGCCGCCCCACAGTCTCGTGAGGAATATCGCTCCCCGGAAGCAAAGCTCGATGCACATGGCGAGCCACACGCCGCGCAACCCCATCGTGGGGGCGAGCCATGCCGCCAGCGTCAGCCGCACGCCCCAGATGCTGCCGAAGTTCATCAGGCTGGGTACGAACGTACTTCCGACACCCACGAATACGCCGTAGGCAACGATCGAAGCCGCGAACATCGGTTCGGCAAAGGCTTCTATCCGTAAGATTTCAATTCCCAACGTGCGGATTTCCTCCACGGGCGTCATCACACCGATGATTTGCGGGGCCGCCGCATACATCAGCGCTCCCATGACGCCCATAATCAGCATCCCCGACCAGACGGTGATATTGGCAAAGCGCTTGAGCAGCCGGATGCGGTTCGCCCCGAGGCTCTGCCCGACCAGCGTCGTGGCCGCCTCCGAGATGCCGTAGCCGGGCATATAGCAGAGGCTTTCGGCGATGATGGCGAACGAGTTGGCGGCAATGGCTACGATGCCGAGCGGAGCGACGATGACCGTCGTTGCGATCTGCGCCCCGCAAATGGCCATATGCTCGAATCCCATCGGCAGGGAGATGCGGACCGCCTTGCGCAGCGTCTCTTTCCGGGGCCGGAAACTACCCCGCTCTCCGGTCAGTTTCAGCATGGGCGAGCGGCGGCAAAGATACCTCATCATCCCGCCGGCGGTGACGAGTTCGGCCAATACCGTTCCCAATGCCGCGCCTTCCACCCCCAAGCCTGCCCCGGGAGCGGTGAATTCCACTCCCAGCCATTCCACCTGCCGTGCGGGGAAAATCAGCAGGAAGTTGAACACGACATCCAAAAGGCACATCAGCACGTTCAGCATGCTCGGGACGCGCATATTTCCGCTGCAACGCAACATACCTCCCGCAAGGAAGTTCAGTTGCAGGGCCGGCAGGAAAAGCGAGAATATCCTAAAATAGAGGGACGAATCGCCCCGTATCGCCTCGTCGCCGCCCAGCCATCCGGGAAGCACGCCGCCGATGGTGATGCCGGCCAACGCCAGCAGGGAACTGAAAACAAGCGTGGCCGCGACCGACTGGCGGAGTATCTTTCGGGCTCCTGCAAAATCCCCTGCTCCGATCCGGTGCGCCACCTGTACGGAAAATCCCGTCGCGGCGGCTGCGCACAATCCCCAGAAGAGCCATGTCGTGGTCGATACCAGCCCGATGGAAGCGGCGGCATTCGCCCCCAGACTGCCCACCATCGAGGCGTCGATATACTGCATGGCGATGGAGGACACCTGCGCCATAATGGCCGGGACGCTGAGGTATGCAGTCAGGCGCAACTGCTGCCCCAGCGTCATCTTTTCTCCGTTGCGGATAAGCGACAACAGGTGATCGGTCTCTCTTTTTTCCGTTTCCATCAGGCGGTCCGCAACGTTTTCAGCCGGCGAGACCGGTTTTCTCGCCCCGGCATATCAGCTCGCAATCGGCCGGAGCCTTGATATTCTCGTCGAGGATGATCTCCCCGTAGCTGTCCGCAATGATACAGCCGGTCCGCGGATTTTTCACTCCGCCTATCGCACCCCGGATGGTCGCCTGCACCGAACTGTACTCGAAAGCCCGGTCGCAGTCGGGGCCGAAGGTGCAGTTTTCCAACACGAGGTCGCGGGCATAGCAGAGCGGCTGTTCGCCGGTAATGTGACAGTTCACCAGCCGAAGGTTGTGCGAATGCCAGCCCAGATATTCGCCGTTGAGCTCGGAGTCGTAGATCGTCACGTTCTCCACCTCCCAGAAGGCGTCCTTCGTGGTAATCTTGGCGTTATGAATCTCCACGTTCTTCACATACTGGAAGACGTATTTGCTGTCGCTCTCCAATCCGTTGATGCGGATGTCGCTGCTGAACAGGAACGGGTAGGTGCCGCCGTGCAGTTTCAGATTCTTGATGTTCAGATTCCGGCAACGCCAGAACACTTCGTCGGCATCGTTCATCTCCACGTTCTCGATTTCGATGTCGTGCATCTCGCGGAACATTTTGGGTGCGTCGATGCGTGTGTCCGTCATTTTCAGATGGTCGGAGTACCACAGCGCCGAACGTCCGCCGACATCGAAGAAACAACGGTCTATAACGAACCCGTGCACATGCCAAAAGGGATAATTTCCCTCGAACCGGCAGTCGACGGCTTCGATGTTGCTACACTCCTTGATGGCCGATTCTCCGGCGCGGATGACGACGTTCTCCAACCGGAGATCGTGCGATTCGAACAAAGGCCGCTCGCCTCCGAATTCCGTATTCGATATTACTTTCATATTATTCCTGTTTTCAATTCGGTGATTACTTTTCCGCTCTCTTTATAAATTTTACGGGTATATCTCCGGCTACGCTCAACGCCTCGATACCGTTCCCGTCGATACGGCCGATTTTAATCAGGTCGCGGCTGTACGACCAGCTCTTGCAGAAAATCGCCACGTTGCCCCACGGGACATAGATGGTTATATCGCCGGGTGCGGGAGCACAGCCGGGCGTGACGCCTTCGGTCGTCAGCGCCGGGGAGGGATAGAAAATCTTCTCCGTCGTGTTGTTATAATCGTTCAGTGTCGTCCCGAGGGGCAGGCGTGCGAGAAAATCCCGTGCGGCGGCATTGTCCTCCATCGTGGCGGTGACGGTGCGGTCGCCGACTAAGATGTTTATATGCAATGAAGGGATGCCGGGCGTTTCGGGTTCATCGTCATCTCCCTCTCCCGGCTGTTCGGGAATTTCGGGTCGTCCGGGCTTGACCGGCTCATCGTCTGAACCGCCGCAGGCTGCCATCGGCAGGACGGTCAGCAGCATCAGGGGAATCAATAATAGCTTTTTCATCGTTATTTAAGTCGGTCGTACTCCTCGTCCGTCACCGGTTCGAGCCACTCGTTGGAGGCATTTTCCCCCGGAACCTCGAACGCCAGATGAGCGAACCAACTGTCTGCCGCCGCTCCGTGCCAGTGTTTCACGTTAGCCGGGATATGGATTACCGTACCGGGCAGAATCTCTACCGCCGGCTTGCCCTCTTCCTGATACCAGCCGCGTCCGGCCACACCGATAAGCATCTGTCCGCCGCCTTTCGCAGCCTTGTGAATATGCCAGTTGTTGCGGCAACGGGGTTCGAAAGTGACGTTGGAGATATTTGCCTGCTCGCGCGAGACCGGAGCGAGGTAGCTGTCGCCGATGAAGTACTGGGCGTATGCCGTGTTCGGTTCGCCGATGGGGAAAATCATCTCACGCTGGAACGCGGCTTTGGCATCTTCGCCGGCCGAGTCTTCCGCCCATACGCCTTTGGCCAGATTGAACGCCGCCCAAGCCTTCGGCCAACCCGCATAGAAACCGATATGAGTGATGATTTCGGCAATCTCGGTACGGGTAATACCGTTCTTCTTTGCCGACTGGAGGTGGTAGACGAGCGAGTTGTCGGTAATACCCTGACTGATGAGCGAGGTAATCGTTACCAGACTGCGGTCGCGCAGACCGAGGCGGTCGGTGCGGCTCCACACTTCGCCGAAGAGGACGTCGTCGTTGAGTTCCGCGAATTTGGGTGCGAACTCGCCGAGTTGGGTTCGCCCTGCCGTCTGTACAATCTTTTCTTGTGCCATAACATGAAGAGTTAAGATGCTAAATACTGTTGCTAAAAGAATTTTGTTCATAATCGTTGTATTTATTGCATGAAGTTATTGAGTTTGTTCGCCGGATTGAGCGGCGTCTGGTCGGACAACACCAGCGATTTGACCATGTGCAGCGTTGCCTGCTTGTATTTCCGGAAGTGTTCCGAGGCGATGTGCTTCTCGTACGCCCCGCGGTTCGCATAGGTTTCGAGAATCGTTACCTTGCAGGGATTCTCCTTTTCGCCGACGGCGTACATCGTCAGTACGCCCGGTTCGGTGCGCAGGGAGATTTCGCCCACTTCGGTCGCATATTGCATATACTCGTCGAGATACTGCGGATAAACCTCTATCTTCGACAGCCTTACGATGCCGTCGGCCGCCATTGGCTCTTTGGCGCACATCCCCGGCTGCTTGTCCAGATTCAGGCATTTGCCGATCACCTCTCCCGTGGCAAGGTAGGAGTAGGTCGGGAACTCGAACAGCACGGGTTTCAGCCGCGTATAGTCGAGCCTGCCGTTGCCGTCGAGCACGTCGGAAGCGGCGTATGTATTGACTACGGCACAAATGAAATTGTCGAAGCCGTCGGTTTCGTAAATATCCACCACTTCGCACTCCATCGTCAAAGGCGACGCGTCGATGACGGGCGTGCCGTATTCGCCGGTGTGGTAGGCGAAAACCTCCGACTTATCGACTGCCGCTCCGCTGACACTTCCTACATAGTCGGCCTTCGGCAGCATCTCGCGGCTCACGAGATTGACGGAAAGTCGTTTCGATTTCTTGATGCCCTGATTGGTATGGTGGCTTTTACTCATGCTGACCAGTATCCGGTCGTGGCCGATAACTCCGGTGTGTCCCACCACGAGCCAGTTCACCTTCCCTTCGACCTCCGCCCCGACGACTGTCATCGGTTTGGGATAGAGCGCCGGCAGGCTTCCGAGATTTTTCTTGTTCGTTTCCATAATATCGGGTTGAGCGGCATGCTCCTTCACCGCCGTACTGCACGACAGCATGACCGACAGCGACAGAATACCCAGTATCGTTTTTATCATCCTTGTTTCTATTTATCTATTTGACTTTCGGTGAACGGCCCCTCTTGGAGCGATTTTCCAATTGCAAAATTACCGTGATAAAACAAGCCGGCTTGTATACGATTTACGGATATTCATACCTAAATTCCCGATTCTGCGACCGGGCCGTACGGAATTCGTATCAAATGAATTATTTTTGCCCGAAAGAGATTAAACGAAGGCTTATGGAAGAAGTCATGAAACTCGATTCAGTAGATAAATACAACAAACTGTTCGGACTCGAGACACGGCATCCGCTGGTGAGTGTGGTCGATCTGTCGCAGGCAACGCAGTGGCCGGAACACATTAAGATCAACTACGGGGTATATGCCCTTTATCTGAAAGACACCTACTGCGGGAACATCCTATACGGACGCCAGAGTTACGACTATCAGGAGGGCACGATTGTCAGTTTCGCCCCCGGTCAGGTAACGGAGACCGAGATGCAGAAAAACGTCCGGCCTAAAGCCCACGGCATTCTGTTCCATCCCGACCTGATTCGGGGTACGGCGCTCGGTCAGGAGATCAAGAACTACTCGTTCTTCTCTTATGCGACCCGTGAGGCGCTGCACCTGTCGGAGGAGGAACGGGCCACCGTCATGGACTGTCTGCACAAAATCGAGGCGGAGTTGAAACACAGTATCGACAAACACAGCCGCCGGCTGATCTGTGCCAATATCGGGCTGCTGCTCGACTACTGTATGCGTTTCTACGAACGGCAGTTCACCACACGCGAAGAGGTGAACAAAGACATTGTCGTCCGTTTCGAACGACTGCTGGACGAGTATTTCGACAGCGACGCTCCGGTACGCGAGGGATTGCCGACCGTCAGGTATTTTGCCGATAAAGTGTTTCTGTCGGCGAATTATTTCGGCGATATGATCCGTAAACAGACGGGACAGACCGCTTCGGAATATGTCCAGAACAAACTGATCGGGCGGGCCAAGGAAGCCCTGCTCGGCACGGACAAGACAACGAGTGAAATTGCTTACGCGCTGGGATTCCAATATCCGCAGCATCTGAGCCGGATGTTCAAACGGGTGACGGGCTGTACGCCCAATGAATTTCGCGCTCAGCGTTAGATGCGATACGAAAGGCGATGAACGAACTGCAATTCCCCGGACTTTATATCGACGACGCAGCCGATCCGTGTGCTACTGTTCCGCATCTGTGCCGGTCGGGATATTATTGTCTGATATTAATGAATACCCCGGCTGAATCCTGCGCACGATACGGCCGGCAGCATTACGACTATTGCGACGGAACATTCGTCTGCTACCGGGCCGGTGCAGTCTGCAAGAAAATCCCGGAATCCGGTCTGTGGACGGTTGCGTTCCATCCCGAGCTGTTCGAAGGGCGAACTTTAGAAAAGCGTATCGAAGAATATACATTTTTCTCATATGCACTCAAGGAGGCATTGCATGTATCCAAGGAAGAGAAACGAATCCTCGCTTCGTGTGCCGATGATATCCGCAGGGAGCTTCTTCGAGGTGCGGATGCCTACAAACGTACGATCCTGATACGGCATATCACCCGCCTGCTGGACTATGCGACCCGTTTTTACGAACGGCAGTTCATTGTCCGCGAGCCGGCTGACGAACTGTTGATCCGGCAATATGAAAACCTTGTCGAACAGTATATAGGCGAAGGAAAACTTGCGCAGATGCCCCTCACATCAGCCTGTTGTGCCGAACAGCTCCATTTGTCGGAGGCCTATTTCAACGATCTGCTTTTCCTACGCCTCGGACATACGCACAACTGCCATATCCAACTGAAACGTATCGAGTTGGCAAAGGCGAAACTGCGCTCTTCGGGCGAGCCTGTCTCCCGAATAGTACGCGAACTCGGATTTCCTTCGGTGCAGTATTTCTGTTTCCTTTTCAAAAAGATAACCGGAACGGCTCCGAATGAATATAGATGGTTGAATTGAAAAAACTTGTATTCCAAGTTTTTTCAGTCCGTCAGTCGTTTTCGGGTTTCAGAGCTCCATAAAAGTAGGATGCCGTAGCGCCGCCGTCGATCAGGAAATCGGCTCCCGTAATAAACGCTCCCCGGTCGCTTATCAGCAGCTCGGCCACATTCGCAATCTCATCCGCCGTACCGGGACGCCCTGCCGGACATTTGGCGAACATATTCTTGTAAAAATCCCCTCGCGGCCCGTTGAACTCATCCAATGCCAGCGGGGTTACGACGATCCCCGGAGAGATCGAGTTGATACGGGCATCCCGTTCGCCCCATTTCACGGCCTCGGCCATTACCCGTTTCACGTTGCAGCGTTTGGCCATCTGGTAGGCGTGCAACGTATCCCGGATATTTCGAGGTTGAAGAATATCGAGCGAGAGCAGTTCCTCTGTCGGTGTGCAGGCCAGTTGTTCGTCCTCGGCGGCGGTCAGTGCAGGCATCCGATGTCCCGATTGGCTGGAAATCGTAACGCCGACACCATCCTCTTTGATAACCTTACCGACTTCTTCGAGCAGAACGGCCGTTCCGTATAAGTCCACTTTCAATATGGTTTCTATCGAAGCCTGCGACGGCGACACGCCCGCCGCATTGACAAGCATCGAAATCTCACCGTATTTCCGGGCCTCGGCAATCAGGCTCAATATGGATGCTCTGGATGAAAGGTCCATTTCAACGGGTATTGCATCGAACCCGGCATTGTTCATGATCCGGGCAATATCCTCCGCATTTTCCGGCTTCTTATCGCCCACGACTATTTTCTTTCCATAGCTCATGCGACAGGCTATTGCCATACCGATCTGACCGGCTCCGGTCAATATGAGGACATCCTGATTCATTTGTCTTTCATTATTTATTTCTACCGGCAAAATTAAAGCTTTATTAATCAGGGAGCCTTAACTCCATTACCGATTGTCTTACCGGAATTACGGATTTTGATATTTATGCTTTGCATGGCTGCCTTCCTTCCGCAAACACAGTCTGTTTTGCTTCAATATGCGCTCGTCCGCCAACAAAAAAAGAGGCCTTAAAAGACCTCTTCGAGCGGAAAACGGAAACCAAACCTTCGGCTTCTTTCCGTTATGTATCAATATGTTACGGCGTTCTTTAGTTTTTTAGGTTACCGATAAGCAGCTCACCTTTTGCGCCTTGCTGCATTTCTATGCGTCAATACAAAGATACACAATCTTTTAGACAAAAACAAATCTTTTATTCTATCTATTTTGGCGGAGTATTTTATCGTATCCGTCGAAATCCATCAGGTCGAACGATTCCACCCGCTCCCCCGCTTCCCGCCGGGCGGCTATGATCTCCAACAGTTGCCGGAATTGCCGGAACCGTCTTATCGCGTCGGCTCCCGACGGGGTTGCCCGGCCTGCAGCCCACATATCATGCCTTACGGCATAGGCGTATGCGAACACCTTGAGCGAAAGATGATCGTGGCGCGGCGTTTCCCGCAGGCGGAATATCGCGTCCGTATCGTCCGGGGTCGTCAGGTAATGATACCATCCCGGCGGTGGCTCGGACCGCCATTTGCGCACGAAGACCGTCGGCAGGTGTTCCGCCCGGATCACGAAATTATTACGCCGCAGGTAGGCGACGCTCTGCCGAATCTCCTGATAGGGATCGTAATAGGGGCTTTCGTATATTCGGTACTGCTTCCGGTCGGCCGGATAATGCAGGCTCGCATAGCCGGGATGGAGCAGCTCGTATTGCACGGGCAGCGGCACGGCCATATCCGTCAGCAGTTCGCGCAGCAGTCCGACCATCTGCGCTCCGGCATGGTGTTCTTGAAAAACAAGCAGGTCGCAACGCTCGATAAACAGCCGGAACAGCTCCGGAGGCGAAAAACGCTCCGCGCACCGCTCCATCACCTCCCGGCGATCCGCCGCGTCGATTATCGGGTTGCATTCGGCGGCTTTGCCGTGCGAAACGTTTTGCAGATATTCCCGCCATTGTCGGGCCGTCAGCACGACGGCGACCTCCAACCCGGAGTGCTTCGCCCGTTGTTCCAAAAGGCAGGCCGCAACCGACCGCTCGGCTTTGCCCGTCAGGGCGATCAGCACCCGGACGCGCGACATGGATTTCAGATAGTATGCGGCGAGTTGTTCGAAATACTGCGCCGTGCGGAGACTGCGGCCGCAGCCGTACAGGATGCCGAGGGTAAAGGCAGGTTCCATAGTTTGTGGTTGTCGGATT
The DNA here is from genome assembly GCF_900083545.1 of Alistipes provencensis. NCBI lineage: Bacteria > Pseudomonadati > Bacteroidota > Bacteroidia > Bacteroidales > Rikenellaceae > Alistipes > Alistipes provencensis. The sequence goes on from NZ_LT559262.1 coordinate 3,039,378, forward strand.
AAAAAGCGGATGCGGGGCCGAAACAATCAAGTGACGCAACTTCACAGATTGAAGAATTCGTTTCGGTCGCCCGCATCCGCAAAATAAAAAGGACGGCCGGGCACGGGATTACTTGCGTGTTACTACCAGATTTCAGGGCCATGTCCGCCGTCCTTGTGAAGCCACCGGCAGATACGGCAAGACCCGCCGACCAAGGGCCGACGAATGCCGAAAACGCCTCTTTTCGATTGATTTGCCGTGACATAATACCGGGGTTGAGATTTGTGTGAGTGCGCCCCGGATGGAAATAAAAAAGGGGCGCATTTGCAGCCCCGTTAAGCAGGTCGTGGAAAACCCGAATCAGTAAGCTGTCCTGCGCCCTTGTCTGCCCCGCCCGTAAAGGGCAGGACACAAAAGGACTGACAACTATTATACCTGATTCAAACCCTCCCGCAAGAGGTTTCCACGTTTGCTTAACGGTATAAAGAGTTGTTTACCCTTTATATGTTATGTCCGTCGGCTATGCCGAGTCGAGATAATTCCTTGAAGTTTGCATAGTAGTTGCTTGCCAGTTTGTTCCCGGACGGCCTCTGCCGCCCCTATACAACGAAACTGCTTCAAGAAATCGTGAAACAAATATACGAACAATTTCGAATCTAATACCAACGGGCCGTGTGTTTTTGGAAAAATCTTGCTAATTTTGTGGGTATGAAGAACTCCATCGACTTTCTGCCCGAACGCAAACAGCGGGATTTACGCGAATTGGCCGCACTGATCCGCGACGAGGTGAAAGATGTCGTTATGATTATCCTATACGGGAGTTATGCGGCGAATACCTATGTCGAACGCGACGAACGGCGCGACTACGGCGTGCGGACAATCTACATGAGCGACTACGATCTGCTGGTCGTTACCAAGCGTCGGCTGGGAGAACGGGAAAGCACGGTAGAGGCCCGCGTTAGGGAGCGGTTTGCAGCCGAGAAGAACGACGAGAACCTGCCCCGACCCCAGATTATCAACGAAAGCATCTCCAAGCTGAACGACGCCCTGACGATGGGCCGTTATTTCTACGTCGAGATCGTCGCAAAGGGAATCATGCTCTACGATTCGGGCGAATGTCAGTTAACCACGCCAAAAGAATTGGACTATGCGGAGATTAAGGTAATGGCGGAGGAATATTATAATAAACGAGTAGCAGACGCTAACGATTATTTATGGGGTGCTTTACAATACTATAACGTATCCAAATACGATAAGGCAATTTTTCTTCTTCACCAAGCTACCGAAAATTATTTAAAGGTTATTCCGTTAGTCTATATCCTTTACGGATATAAAGAACATGATCTTGAATTTCTGATCGGGAAATGTAAACCCTATACGTTGGAACTGGCAAAAGTATTCCCCTGCGACACGGACGAAGAAAAACGCCTGTTCGACCTGTTGCGCCGCGCCTATCTGGAGGCACGCTACAATGACAAATTCGTTGTAACGAAAGCCGACATCGACGCCCTCGTCCCCAAGATCGAACTATTGCGCAATATTACAGAAAGGATTTGCATAGAGCGTATCAATAAATATCTCTCAATATAATGAAAGAAGTACTTATTACTATTATAAGCGCGATAGGGCTTGGTAGTCTTATTACCTTTTTTATCAAACGATATGATGAGAAGAAATCCATAAAGCAAAAGGCATTAACAGACACCTTGAATCATATTTGTGGATATAGTAAATCTATTTCAGAATTTATGCTGGAACATACTTATGCATTTAAAGAATTTAATGACAGATATGTTATCCCAGATAGCCTTGACTCGGATATTGACGTCCAAAATAAAGATATAGCTCAACTTGAAGAAATGCAAAGTCATGGCGAGGTAGATTGTGTAGAATATAATTCATTGCAGCAGAAAATATTTCAACAGCAAATTGCATTAAAAGATAAGTTGACTGAAATTCGTAATAATAGAAACAAAGAAGAGCTTAAATTCGTTGCAAGATTTAAAGAATTGAGAACAAATATATCATCATATAATAATCTACTCAATATAACAAAAGTGAATGGAAGTAAATATCCAGACATTTATAAAGCAATTGGGGAACTTGACGTTAATACTGTGGCAATTTTACTCTTTGACGAAAAAATAATTGCTAAAGAGAGTCTGAAATTATTTGACTTATTTGCGAAGCAGCTTAATCAGATAGAAAAGATCAAGTTTCTTATCAACAAAAAAAATTAGCTCCAATGCTTTATTATATTCCCCGCCCCTTCTTCTGTTTCGAAGATATTAAGTTGTAGGTTTTTACCTGCGGCCTCGGTTTCTGTTGCTGTTCCGGTTTCACCTGCGATTTCGGCTCGGGTTTCATCTCTTGCGGCTGTTGCACGGATAATACGCACTCGGTCAGCATGTCTTTCTGTCCGGGCTTTGATTCCACCCCGAACCGGAGGCGGTAAGGCGTTCCGTCCTGTCTGCGGAACGCCTTAATCAACCCCTGTTCGGAATACAACTGTTTCTGTTCCTGCACCGTCAGCCGACAGCCTTTTGTCGCCGTAACCAATTCACGGGTAAAGGCTTCATCCCTGCGGCGCAGGGCGATAAGGGTGTATTGCACCCCTCCTGCATTGTCGAACCAGTATTCGCGCAGCATATTTGCATCGCTGTGGCGAACGATTATCCGCAGCATCCGGTTCTCCTGCAACTGCCGCCATTGCTCCTGCGTAAATCGTGTACCGCCGATTTCGACCTGCTGCGGCGCGGAGGGTTTCGGTACGGCTGAAGCCGGTTGTGTCTGCTGCGACTGTTGCAGGCGGGGTGTTTCTTCCCGCTTGACCTGCGGCGGTTGCGGCCTTTCTGCTTTCCGCGGCTTCGGCGTTGTGTCGCGTTCCTGCTCCCGCCGTCTTTCCCGCATGTATTTGATCTCCTCATCGGCCGTTTCCCGTGCCAACGTCTCGACCCGTTCGCGGATCGTCTTCGACAATCCGGCATAGCTGAATTTGCGGTCTACCTGCGAGCCTTTGAATGTCAGTCCGTCTTTGGCAAAGGTTACGCCCTGAACCGCTTTCTTCGGGTCGTTGCCCCGGTGGATGAACTGCATGCCGATCCCCTGCCGTTTCAGCTTGGCCGACAGGTCGGTTATCCGGTCGCATTTGGGCAGGATGCGGGTTATGGCGTCGAATACCTCCTGTCGCACCCTGTCCGCTCCGTGGAGCCGTTCGGTCTTTATGTCTTGCCTGCCGTTGGAGAATGTCAGCCCGTATCGGCGTTTAAGCTGTTTGCAGACTTTGACGTTCCGGCGGCGTTCGTTCTTATCCGCCACAAGCGTCCGGTCGTATTTCACCCGGTTGTAGATAATATGCAGGTGGGGATGTTCCGTGTCGTTGTGCCGGGCAACAATATACTGCGTGTCGGCAATTCCCATGCGCTCCATGTAAGCCGCCGCCAGTTCCCGCATCCGCTCGTCGGTCAGCGTCGGTGCATCGTCCCGGTGGAACGAGAGCGAGATATGCCCCACGACCTTTGCAATCTCCCGGCGGGCCTTGCGCTGGAAGTTGAAGTCGTCGATTATCGACCGGATGCTTTCGGTATCTACCCCGTCGCTCTCCAGCAGGCGGGCTTTCTCTTTCATGAGGACATACTCGACGGCTCCGCCGAACGATTTGCCCGTTACGATTTTTCCTATCATTGCTACTCTCTTTTCAGTTTGGCAATCATCCGATTGTAAAACCGGATGATCCGGATCAGCTCCGCTTCCCGCGTTGCGGCTCCTGCGGCATTCTGGGCTTTGGCAAGCTGGTTCAGGTTGTTCTTCTCGCGGGTCAGCTCGGCGATCAGGCCCAGTTCTTCGGGACTGGCCGGGGCAATGACTTTTCCGGCAAGCACCATTTGCCGGGCATATTCCGACAGGGTCAGCCTGCCTTTCGCTGCGCTTTGTTGCAAAGTTTGCATCTGGGCGGCCGTTACGCGGAAACGGACGGTTTCGGAGTGCTTTGCGGCGGCGGTTTTGGGCGGTCTGCCGCCCTTGTTCTTTCGGTTCTCGGCCATGCGCGAACCCGTGTTAGTTCAGCGCATGGCCGCACGTCCGACCGTTGCCGGATGACCGAGTAAAACGAGTGAAGCGGGCACGGTCGTAAACCCGCGTCGCAGACGCCCCGAATCCCAAGCCCGCGGCGACCGCAGGGAGTGGCGGGCGGTTCGGAATGCGACCCGCGCCGGGAGCAGTCCGAATGGGATGGCCTCGCAGAGCAAGGTTGTTTGAAGTGGTCGCAAAAAATGCCAACGGCAGATTTTTGTGGCACGAAAACACAACCTTGCTTCTTCTGTTTTCGGGAGCGGTCGATGCCGGGGCTAAAGCCCCGAACACGGCACGCAGGGTCTGCCCCTCAAACCGCGCCGCCATAGGTCGGCGATGGTAAGGGGCAACACGCGCGGGACGTGCCGCATCGACGCTCACGCAAAGGCGCAGGCGGACAGAGCGGGAAAGTCAGTACCCCGAAAGGCGGGAGATCGGAGAGTTGATTTCAGGGCGGGCGGCTCTTCACGACGGGCGGAAGATCGTCGGGGTGGAATGGATGGTTCGGGTAGTCATAAACACGTCGGATTTTAAGGTTTGCGGCGAAGATAATACACAATTTGCCAATCTGTTACACGACTGACATTATTGCGCCCTGCTGCGCAAAACTGCTCCGTAGTATGGACAAAACCTCCGGATGTTGGATTTTGGCACTGATACCCCGAAACTGCGGCTGATTTTGTCCGGTTTTCGGGGTCAATTAGCACCGTTCATAACCGTTCACTACCCGGACAGCACCAAGTCGGGACGCTGCCCTTATCTTGCCGCCAAGTTTGCAGGAACGCCGAGGGGAGAGGCCGGGAGTTATGCCGCGGAATCCGTCCGATTCATGAGGCCAATTAGGGCGAATGAGGGAAAACGAGGGCGTAAACAGTACAAAACAGCGAGTTGCCCCTTATCTTGTCGTCAAGTTTGCGGGGATACCGAGAGTAAACGGCCTAGGACGGTTTGGGGCGGACGCGCTTTTGAAGACTTTTGATTCGGTATTACCATGCAAACGAAATTTTAATAAACCTTTTAATTCAAATTTTTATGACAAGCATTTGCATGAACGAGCGCGTATGAAGAGCGCTCACGGAACGGCTGAAAACATTGGCTGCTCAATCACAACGAACAAGGACGCGTTACAATCCGCCGTCGCCTGACGGCTGACTGGATGGGCCGGAAGTCTGTCAGTTGTTACGGATTTCCAAGCGCACGCTCCAAAGCTACCGCGACAGGCGGGTACTGCCCTATTCGAATGTCGGCGGTAAGTTCTTCTACCGGGAAACCGACGTAACCGGGTTTCTGCGGGCGCGGACAATCATGTAGCATGGAATCGGACTATTTAACGATGGAGAGCGAGGAAGTCCGGGAGTTGCTCGCTATGATCGACCGGGCCGAAGAAACCCTGCAACTGGCTGCTGCGAACTATCAGCCATTAATAGGCTCAGAGTGCTATCTTACTGGGGAGGAAGTTTGCGAATATCTGCACATCTCTCCCCGAACCTTGCAAACGCTCCGCGATACGCGGCAGATACCGTTTGTCGCAATAAGCGAGCGCAACATCCTCTATCCCGAATCGGCGATCCGGGAGACGCTGACAAAGAATTACAAACCAACCTACCACCCGCAATAGGTCGGGCTATGTAAACGAAAGGCGGGGCGCATCAGGGATCATTCCGATCCCGTGCGCCCCGCCTTTCTTGTTATCCCTTTTTATATTGCTATTTATTGCATTGGTCAGAATATTATTAACTTTGTTTTGATTAATAATTCCTAAGGATATGAAGAAAATCAAAAAGCGGTCTCAATACTTTTCAACTATCCGGCTCGATTTGACCTTGTATGCAAGCGTTAGTTTTATATTTGTAGTGGTTTATGAAATTTGGCTAATCCACATACCTGCGATTTTTCCCTCTGCCGATAGTATTGGCAGAATATTTAACATGTTGCTTTCCGGTTACTTACTTGCTTATCTAATTTATCTGGTAGATCACCATGCAGAAGAGATGAGAGCTTTTCGCAAGATATATCCTATTGTTGGGCAACATATTGTCGATATTATCAATACCGGAAAAGGAATAATTCATAATATGGCAAATGTACAAAATATCAATGAAATTGCCGATTATCCTGATAAGAAAACTGTATTCCAAATTTTCGACAATCTAAAGCTCGGTGATAGGACTGCCCCTATGGTAGATAGCAAAAATCTAAAGAAGCTTACTTGGATAGAATACATTTCGTATGTAAATTTATATAATGGGCAAAATATTATGGCTATCTTTTTTTTCGAGAAGTATATAGATGCAGAATTAATGGCAATCTTATCCAAGATACGCGGTTGCTTTTTTATGTCCATTTTTGATAATCCAATAATTGATCGGATGAAGAATGACGGCGGTAATTTTGCATTTATGTATGAGGAGTTTTTGGATTTGATTCATCAACTTGACGATTATTATAAGAAGCACATCGCTTTATTTTCTAAAATCTAATTTAACAGACTTCCGAATTTCTGCATCTCCCGGCCTATCAAGCCCTCCGAGAACTTGGCATAGTGCCGCGTCATATTCGTATTGGTGTGGCCGAGAATCTTTGCCAATACGTCTATGGGCATTCCGTATTCAACAGCCAAACAAGCGAACGTATGCCGGGCGACATGCGTCGTCAGCGTCTTGTCGATATTGCAGATGCCCGCCAGTTCTTTCAGATAGGCGTTCATTTTGCTGTTGCTCGGTACGGGCAGCATCTTTCCGCGCTGCCTGCAATTCGGGTCGTGCTCGTACTTTCGCAGAAGTTTCACCGGATGCGGCAACAAGGGGATGCGGCTCATTACGGCGGTTTTCTCGCGGGGCTTGTGAATCCACAACTGCCCGCTATCATCCGCGCTGATATGTTCCGGGCGCAGGTGGTCGGCATCCGTAAAGGCAAGTCCCGTTAGGCAGCAGAACGCGAACACGTCCCGGATGCGTTCTATCCGCTCGTTCTGCATAGGTTTGGTTATCAAAACATCCAATTCCGCTTTGGTCAAGTGGTCTTTCGACTTGTTGTGTTCGGGTTTAAGTTTGTAGTACTGAAACGGATTCTTTTCGATCCACTCGTTGCGGATAGCGTACAGCATAAAGTTCTTCAAACAGCACAACAGATTGACCGCACCGTTGGTCTTGCAGTTATGGGCCGTCTGGATAAAGGTGTTCAGTCCGTCGAGGTACTCGTAATTAACCATATCCAGCGGAATATCTTCCTTTTTGTATTGCGCCTGCATATACTCTTTCAGGTAGCGAAGCAGGCGGTGATACTTGTTCGCCGTGAGTTGGGTGATCCGTGTTCCGACCTCTTTCTGCCGTTTGTCACAATATTTCCCAAACTCAGCAAGAAACAAACGCGCATTGCCCGCGGGGTTTTCAAGCCGGTGTTTGATAGCAAAGTACGTCGGCTCTTTGCCCTCCTTGATTAACTGGTCATAGGCCGCGAGGACATTGGCCCGGTAGCTGGCGACGATGCTGTTGATCTGTTGGTCTATCTCGTCCTTATAGAGTGACCGTTCAAGCCGTTGATTCCAACGCTCCGGTTCGATTTGGCATCGCGTGTAAATCTCCGTAGCCGTGCCGTAGGTCTTGATGCGCACATAGATCGGGGCCTTGCCCTTTTTCGTTACTTTGGTTTTCTTGCAAAAGAAAACCACGCTGAAAGTTCGCCGAGCCGAGGGCATAGCCGAACTTGTTCGAGCTATGCCGAGGCGAGAATGAACTTCAACTTTGTTGAAAGTCTTTCTTTCCATACTGCTGTAAATAGTTTGTTAGTAATACGTTTACAGCATAGAATTGTTGCGGGGCAAAAAGCTGATAATTAATGCAATAACTTACATTAGTGACCTATTTCGGGTCCGAGCGAAACAGGTCACCGATAAGGTCGTAAAAACCTGCATTCCGTTGCTTTTTTCGGCTTCGACCTAAAAACGAAAAAACCTTACATATCATTGATACATAAGGTTTTTACTCTTTATTTCTGCCTCTTTCTCAAGGCTTCCAGAGCGGAAAACGGGATTCGAACCCGCGACCCTCAGCTTGGGAAGCTGATGCTCTACCGACTGAGCTATTTCCGCATTACGGAGTACAAAGTTACTCCGTTTTTTTTATTTGTCAAGTTTTCGGCTGCCGAAAAATGCGCTTAACCCACGATTTTTTTCAGTGACGCGAGATTCTCGGGATTTTTCAGGTTGCGGCCCTCGGGTGTGTAGAGATAATCCAGCCGACCGCGGAAATGCTCCTCGACCTTGCCGCGCACGACTTTCATCGTGCTGTTCACCAATCCGTTCTGCTCCGAGAACGCTTCGTCGACGATCGCCAGTCCTGCGGGCAGCCACCGTTCAGGGAACTCCCCGGCGAAGACGCCTCCGGCGCGGTAACGGTCGATCTCGGACCCGAGGATTTCGGCAGCCGCGGCGGCGCGCTCCCCTTCCGGGACTTTGCGGGCCTCCAGTTCGCGGCGCAGCGCTTCGCGATTGGGCACCACGATCGCCCCCGTAAACGGGTCCTGATTGTTGTGGACGATGATCTGGTCGATGTAGGGCGACTTGTCCACGATCGCCTCCTCCATGCCTTCGGGGCTGTATTTCTCACCGTCCGAAGCGATCAGCAGACTCTTGAAACGTCCTAGCACATAGAGAAAATCGTCCTCCGAAACATAGCCCATGTCCCCCGTGTGCAGCCATCCGTCGCGCACGGTGTCGGTCGTCGCCTCGGGATTTTTCCAGTATCCGGCCATGACGTTCTCTCCGCGGATGACGATCTCGCCTTTTTGTCCGCGGGGAACCTCCCTGCCCTCCTCGTCGAGTATCTTCAGATCGAGCGGAATGAGTATCTTGCCCGAGGAACCGAAGCGGTGCCAGTGGTATTTGGGCGAATTGGTTGAGATGACGGGCGTGGCTTCCGAAAGCCCATAGCCCTGAAACATCGGAATGCCGATGGCGTAGTAGAAACGCTGCAACTCCGCATCGAGCAGCGCCCCGCCCCCGACGAAGAATTTCAGGCTGCCGCCGAACGCCTCGCGGACCTTGTGGAACAATACGGCGTCGAACAGCGCCACGAAAGGCTTCAATAGGATGCGCCAGCCGCTGCCCTTGCTGTACCCGTCGCGGTTGTAGGCGTATGCCGTGCGGAGTGCGAGATGGAAAAGCCCCTCGGTGAATTTGCCTTTGGCCCGGATGGAACTCTCGATCCCCTTGCGGAAATTCTTGGCCAGCGCGGGCACCGACAGCAGAAAATGCGGCTTCACCTCGCGGATGTTCTGCGGGATGTTCTTGAGCGTCTCCATCGGCGTCGCCCCGACCTGCACCGTGGCTACCGAAGCACCGCAGGCGATCATGATGTAGAATCCCACGACGTGCGCAAAGCAGTGGTCCAGCGGCAGGATGATGAGTGTGCGGTAATACGGCGGAATATCGACGCGCGACAACGCCTGTTCGACGTTGGCGGTGTAGTTGCGGTGGGTCAGGATGACGCCTTTCGGGTCGGACGTGGTGCCTGACGTGTAGGTGATCGTGGCGTAGTCGTCGTTCCGGATCGCCTGCCCTATTTTCAAAAACTCCTCCCGGTTCTTGGACAGGTAGTCGCGGCCCAGCCGCTTGAGCGTCCCGTAAGCGGTCTCCCCCGAATCGAGCGGGATGTGTCCCAAGACGATCACCTGCTCCAGTTGCGGCAGCTCGGCGCGGATGCGGCGAATCTTCGGCAACTGGTATTTCGACACGAAAACGGCCTTGACCTCGGCATGCTGCAGGCGGAACAGCAGGTCGTTCGACTCTTCGAGCTTCACCGACAGCGGGACGCTGATCGCCCCGGCATAGAACAATCCCAACTCGGAGATGATCCAGGCGTTGCTGCCCTCGGCCAGTATGGCCACCTTGTCCCCGGGGCGGATGCCCGTCGAGGCGAGTCCCGCTCCGACCTCCAAAGCCTGTTCCTTGGTCTCGGCATAGGTCGTTGGTTCGAATTTGCGGTGGCGCTTTTCGAGCAGGAAGGTCTTGGCCCCGTACTGCTCGACGGATGTTTCGAAGAGGTCGATGATGGTCTTTTTCATGGCTCTAATCCATTTTTAACACGGCGAGGAATGCCGACTGGGGAACTTCGACGTTACCGATCTGACGCATGCGCTTCTTACCCTTCTTCTGCTTCTCGAGCAGTTTGCGCTTGCGCGAGATGTCGCCGCCGTAGCACTTCGCCGTCACGTCCTTGCGCACGGCCTTGACCGTCTCGCGGGCGATGATCTTGGCGCCGATGGCGGCCTGTATGGCGATGTCGAACTGCTGGCGCGGGATCAGCTCCTTGAGCTTCTCGCACATCTTGCGCCCGAAATCGTAGGCGTGGTCCGTGTATGTCAGCGACGAAAGGGCGTCGACCGGTTCGCCGTTGAGCAGAATGTCCAGCTTGACGAGTTTTGAGGGCTGGAATCCCGTGCGGTGGTAGTCGAACGAGGCGTAACCTTTCGAGATGCTCTTGAGCTTGTCGTAGAAATCGAAGACGATCTCCGACAGCGGCATGTCGAAATTGACCTCCACGCGGTCCTGTGTCAGGAACGTCTGGTTTTTCATCACGCCGCGCTTGTCGATGCACAGCTTGATGACGTTGCCCAGAAACTCCGACTTGGTGATGATCTGGGCCTGAATGTATGGCTCCTCGATCTTGTCGATCTTCGTCACCTCGGGCAGTCCCGAGGGGTTGTGCACCTCGACCACGTCGCCCTGCGTCGTGGTGATGCGGTACGACACGTTGGGCACGGTCGTGATGACGTCCATGTCGAATTCGCGGTACAGCCGCTCCTGAATGATCTCCATGTGCAGCAGTCCGAGGAATCCGCAGCGGAATCCGAATCCCAGCGCCAGCGAGCTCTCGGGTTCGAACGTCAGCGAGGCGTCGTTCAGTTGCAGTTTCTCGAGCGACGCGCGCAAATCCTCGTACTCGTCGGCCTCCACCGGATACAGACCCGCGAAGACCATCGGCTTCACGTCCTCGAATCCGGCGATGGCCTCTTTGGCGGGATTCGTCACCGAGGTGATCGTGTCGCCGACCTTCACATCGGCCGAGGTCTTGATTCCCGAGCAGATATACCCCACGTCCCCGGCCTTGATCTCCTGCCGGGGCTGCATCTTGAGCTTCAGCACACCTATTTCGTCGGCGTCGTACTGGCTGCCCGTGTTGAAGAATTTCACATGGTCGCCCTTGCGCATCGTGCCGTTGAATACGCGATAGTAGGCGATGATGCCGCGGAACGGGTTGAACACCGAGTCGAAGATCAACGCCTGCAGCGGCGCGTTCTCATCGCCCTCGGGGCCCGGAATGCGGTGCACGATGGCTTCCAGCACCTCCTCGACGCCCAGCCCCGTCTTTCCCGAAGCCAGCAGGATATCCTCGTCCTTGCATCCTATGAGGTCGATCACCTGATCCTTCACCTCGTCGATCATCGCCGCATCCATGTCGATCTTGTTCAGCACGGGGATGATCTCCAGATCGTGCCCCACGGCCAGATAGAGGTTCGAAATGGTCTGCGCCTGAATGCCCTGCGTCGCGTCGACCACCAGCAGCGCCCCTTCGCACGAGGCGATGGCGCGCGACACCTCGTAGGAGAAGTCGACGTGTCCCGGGGTGTCGATCAGGTTGAGCGTGTACTGCTGACCGTCGCGGGCCGTGTACTCCATCTGTATGGCGTGGCTCTTGATGGTGATGCCCTTTTCGCGCTCGAGGTCCATGTCGTCGAGCACCTGCGACTGCATTTCGCGCTGGTTCAGCGTGTTGGTTTTCTCCAGCAGCCGGTCGGCAAGCGTCGACTTGCCATGGTCGATATGGGCTATGATGCAGAAATTGCGGATGTTTTTCATATATATTCTAAGGGACCAAATTCATTTGGTCGCAAATATACGAAAAAATTTGAATATATCGGGCCTCTGTAACTTGTCGGAATGGTACAAATTACTTATATTTGCGACTTCAATCAAGTAGTTAGGTCACATGTTAAGCAGACAAATCGCATCCAAGCTCCGGGGCTATGAAACCCCGTTCTACCTCTATGACATGGCGCTCCTGCGCCAGACCCTCGAAAGCGTCGTCTACGAGTCGAAAAAATACGGCTATAAGGTCCACTACGCCATCAAGGCCAACTACGACGACCACCTGCTGGCGGTCATCCGCGAATACGGGCTGGGCATCGACTGCGCCTCGGGCAACGAGCTGCGCAAGGCCGTCGAGGCGGGCTTCGACCCCAAGGGCATCGTCTACGCCGGCGTGGGCAAACGCGACAAGGAGCTGAAATATGCCATCGAGCAGGAGATCCTCGCCATCAACTGCGAGTCGATTCAGGAGCTGGAGCTGGTCAACGCCTTCTCGGCCGAGATGGGCAAGGTGACCGACATTGCGCTGCGTATCAACCCCGACATCGACCCCAAGACCAACCACTGCATCGACACGGGTCAGGCCGACAGTAAGTTCGGCATCTCCTACGAGGAGGTCCTCGAACACGCCAAGGAGATCCGGTCGCTCAAGAACATCAACATCATCGGCCTCCACCTGCACATCGGGTCGCAGATCCGCGAACTGCATGTCTTCGAAAATATGTGCAACAAGGTCAACGTCATCGTCGAGAACCTCGAGAAACTGGGCTGCAAGTTCCGTTTCGTCGACGTGGGCGGCGGTCTGGGCGTCAACTACGACGTTCCCGAGAACGAGCCCATCCCCAATTTCGCCTCGCTGTTCTCGATCGTCCACAACCACCTGCGCATCGGCGACCGCGAGGTGCACTTCGAATTCGGCCGTTCGATCGTCGCCGAGTGCGGCGAGCTGATTACGACCGTGCTGTTCAACAAGACCACCGCCACGGGCCGCAAACTGGTGATCGTCGACGCTTCGATGACCGAGCTGGTCCGCCCGGCGATGTACGGCTCGTACCACAATATCGAGAACATCACGGCCAAAGAGGAGGAGGCTCCCAGCGAAAAGTATACGGTCGTGGGCACGGCCTGCGAATCGACGGACGTTTTCGACGAGAACGTCAGCCTGCGCAAGACCCGCCGCGGCGACCTGCTGACGATCAAATCCGCCGGGGCCTACGGCATGTCGATGGCCTCGCGCTACAACCTCCACGATCTTCCCGGAGCCGTTTACAGCGACGAAATCAAATAGATAAAGGCGGCTCCGGCCGCCTTTCCTAATCGCTATGTGGCTCACTTTAGCATTCACGTCGGCAGCGTTGCTCGGCTTCTATGATGCGGCCAAGAAAAAGGCTCTCACCGGAAATGCCGTGCTTCCCGTGCTGCTGCTCAACACGCTCTTCTCGACGCTGATCTTCCTGCCCGCGATCCTCTCGGCGGAGTTCGGCCTCGGGTGGTTCGACCATACCGTGCTGGCCACGGCCCCCGGGTCGCTGGAGGCTCACGGAATGGTCATCCTGAAATCGGTCATCGTCCTCACTTCGTGGACTTTCGGCTACTTCGGCATGAAACACCTGCCCATCACCATCGTCGGACCGATCAACGCCACGCGCCCCGTGATGGTGCTCGTCGGGGCGCTCCTGATCTTCGGCGAACGGCTCAACGCCTGCCAGTGGACCGGCGTCGCGCTGGCCCTCGTGTCGCTCTTTATGCTGAGCCGTTCGAGCCGCCGCGAAGGGGTTGTCTTTTCGCATAACATCTGGATTCTCTGCGTCACCCTCTCGGCCGTCACGGGCGCTGTCAGCGGGCTTTACGACAAATTCATCATGACGCGCCTCGACCCGGTTTTCGTCCAGAGCTGGTACAACCTCTACCAATTGCTGATGATGGCCGCCGTGGTAGCCGTCGTCTGGTGGCCCCGGCGCAACCGCACTACCCCGTTCCATTGGAGCTGGGCCATTCCGCTGATCTCGGTCTTTCTTTCGATGGCCGACTTCGCCTACCTCTATGCCCTGCGCGATCCGGATGCGATGATCTCCGTCGTCTCGATGATCCGCCGCGGTTCGGTCGTGGTGTCGTTCCTCTGCGGGGCCCTGCTGTTCCGCGAGCGCAACCTGCGCTCCAAGGCCGTCGATCTGGCCTTCATCCTCGTCGGCATGATCTTCCTCTGGCTCGGCTCCCGGGCCTAAGAGGCCCGTTTTAGGGGCGACGGAGTGGCATTTGGCGTCCTGTCCAATTCTGCGCTTCCAGCGCAAAACAAAAAAAGACGGACCTTAACAGGTTCGTCTTTTTTACTTGAAGCATTACTCTATATAAGGTGCTCCAACTGGTTGACCGTCTTTGCAATCTCCTCGTCGCTCGGCGAGAAGTCTTTCAACGCTCCGGCCAGATACTGCTCGTAGGCGTAGAGGTCGATTACGCCGTTGCCCGAGAGGTTGAACAGAATGGTCTTCGACACACCCTCCTCCTTGGCTTTCAGGGCCTCGCGGATCGTCGCGGCGATGGCATGCGTCGATTCCGGCGCCGGGATGATGCCTTCGGTCTGGGCGAACAGAATGCCTGCGGCGAGGGTCTCGACCTGCGGCATCGACTGCGCCTCGATCAGCCCGTCCTTCATCAGTTGGCTGACGATCGAACCCGCTCCGTGGTAGCGCAATCCTCCGGCGTGAATGTCCGAGGGCTGGAAATCGTGGCCCAGCGTGTACATCGGCAGCAGGGGCGTGAATCCGGCCACGTCGCCGAAGTCGTACTGGAACTCGCCGCGCGTGAGTTTCGGACACCCTTCGGGCTCCACGGCGATCACGCGGATCTTCTTCCCTTCGGTGAGGTTCTTTTGCAGGAACGGGAATCCGATGCCGGCGAAGTTGCTGCCGCCGCCGAAACATCCGATCACCATGTCGGGCTCCGCATCGGCCATCTCCATCTGCGTCACGGCCTCCTGACCGATGACCGTCTGGTGCAGCACGACGTGGTTCAGGACGCTGCCCAGACAGTAGCGCGTATCCTCCGGACGACGCAGGGCCATCTCCACGGCCTCCGAGATTGCCAGCCCGAGGCTTCCCGAGCAGTGCGGGTCACGCTCCAGCGCCGCACGTCCCGAGTTGGTCAGCGTCGAGGGCGACGCCACGCACTCCGCACCCCATGTGTTCATCATCAGGCGGCGGTAGGGCTTCTGGTCGTAGCTGACCTTGACCATGAATACCTGCAAATCGATGCCGAAATGCTTCGCCGCGAAGGCGATCGAGGCGCCCCACTGCCCGGCGCCGGTTTCGGTCGTCAGGTGCTTGATGCCCTGCTTGTAGTTGTAGTAGGCCTGCGGCACGGCGGTGTTGGGCTTGTGCGAACCTGCGGGCGACACGCTCTCATTCTTGAAATAGATCTTCGCGGGCGTTCCGAGGGCCTTTTCGAGCCCCGTTGCGCGCACGAGCGGCGTCGGACGCCATATCTTGTAGATCTCCTGCACCTCTTCCGGGATGTCGATGTAGCGTTCGGTGGACATCTCCTGATCGATCAGTTCCTCGGCGAAGATCGCCGACATCTGTTCCTTGGTGACGGGCTGCTTCGTCCCGGGATGCAGCGGCGGCAGCGGTTTGGTGGGCATGTCGGCCACGATGTTGTACCATTGCGTGGGCATCTGTTTTTCGGTGAGGCAGAATTTCTTCGTTTCCATTGTCGTTATTGTTTTTTGGGATTTGAATGTGCTAAAGAAAAAGCCCGTTGCTTACTTCTCGTAAACAACGGGCTTGTGTATTTTTTCGGTTTCAACTATACACGCGCGATTCCGCACTCATTGTTCACGAGAGTCAACGAGCGCCACCACCATGCCTGTATGTTGAAATTATGAATCATTTCTTTGGTTTTATGTCTGCAAATATAAACGGTCGGTTCGTAAAAAGCAAATTTTTTACGAATTATTTTCCACACCTATATATGTGAGAATTTTTACCGTACTTTGCGGAAAAATTTATACTTTTGCATGATTATCCGCAAATTCAAAATTCAACGATATGAATATTTCGTATAACTGGCTCAAACGTTATATCGACACCGACCTTCCGGCTGAGAAAGTGGCCGAGGTGCTGACCGACATCGGTCTCGAGGTCGAGGGTCTCGAGAAGATCGAGACCGTGAAAGGCGGCCTTCAGGGCGTCGTCGTCGGCGAGGTCGTGACCTGCACGGACCATCCCGATTCGGACCACCTCCACCTGACCACGGTCGATGTCGGCGCCGCCGAACCGCTGCAGATCGTCTGCGGCGCCCCCAACTGCCGTGCGGGGCTTAAAGTCCTCTGCGCGACGGTCGGCGCGGTGCTCTACCCCGACGGCGGCGACGAGGAGTTCAAGATCAAGCGTTCGAAAATCCGCGGCGTGGAGTCGTTGGGCATGCTCTGCGCCGAGGACGAACTGGGCATCGGAGCGTCGCACGACGGTATCATGGAGCTTCCGGCCGACGCCCCCGTGGGCATGACGGCCAAGGAGTATCTGCATATCGAGGACGACTACCTGATCGAGATCGGCCTTACGCCCAACCGCGTGGATGCCGCATCGCACATCGGCGTGGCCCGCGATCTGGCCGCTTACCTGAAAAGCCGCGGCGAACACGTCGCGGTGAAGATGCCCGACGTCTCGGCCTTCGCCCCCGACAACCACGATCTGAATGTAAAAATCCGTGTCGAGAACACCGAAGCCGCCCCCCGCTATGTGGGCGTCACGGTCACGGGCTGTAAGATCGGCCCCTCGCCCGACTGGATGCAGAACTGCCTGCGTGCCGCGGGCATCAACCCCAAGAACAACCTCGTCGACATCACCAATTTCGTGCTGTTCGAACTGGGCCAGCCCCTGCACGCCTTCGACGCCGCGAAGATCGAGGGCCGCGAAGTCGTGGTCCGCACCTGCGCCGAGGGGACACCTTTCGTGACGCTGGACGGCGTGGAGCGCAAGCTGACCGACCGGGATCTGATGATCTGCTCCGCCGAGCGCCCGATGTGCATTGCCGGCGTCTTCGGCGGTCTGGATTCGGGCATCAGCGACACGACGACCGACGTCTTTATCGAGAGTGCCTATTTCAATCCCGTGTGGGTGCGCAAGACGGCCAAGCGTTTCGGCCTGAATACCGATGCGTCGTTCCGCTTCGAGCGCGGCATCGACCCCAACATGCAGGTCTACGCCGCCAAACGGGCCGCCCTGCTGATGAAGGAGCTGGCCGGGGGCACGATCTCGAGCGACATTACGGACGTCTACCCTGCGCCGATCGCCGATTTCGTCTTCGACCTTTCGCTGGCGCGCGTCAATGCGCTGATCGGCAAGGAGATTCCCGAAGAGACCGTCCGCACGATCATCGCGGCGCTGGAGGTGAAGGTCCTCGCCGAGAAAGACGGGGTGCTGACCGTCGCCGTTCCGCCCTACCGCGTGGACGTGCAGCGCGAGGCCGACCTGATCGAGGACATCCTCCGCATCTACGGCTACAACAACGTCGAAATTCCCCGGCAGGTCCGCTCGACGCTCTCCTATGCGCCGAAACCCGACCGCAACCGCCTGATGAACCTCGCCGCCGATTTCCTGACGGCCAACGGGTTCACCGAGATCATGTCCAACTCGCTGACCAAGGCGTCGTATTACGAGGGGCTGACCTCCTGCCCCGCCGACCGCTGCGTGCGCATCCTCAATCCGCTGAGCGCCGACCTCAGCGTCATGCGCCAGACGCTGCTGTTCAACATGCTGGAAGCCGTCGCGCTGAACGCCAACCGTCGCAACGGCGATCTGTGCCTCTACGAGTTCGGCAACTGTTATTTCTACGACGAGTCGAAACGCTCCGAAGAAAACCGCCTTGCGGCCTATTCCGAGGAGTACCGGCTCGCTGTCGCCGTCACGGGCGTCTCGACCCCGCAGTCGTGGAACGCGAAGCCCGAAAAGGCGTCGTTCTTCACCCTGCGCGCTGTCGCCGAGAAGCTCCTGCGCCGCTTCGGCATCGACATCTACGCCCTGAAGACCGAGCCGCTCGAAAGCGACCTTTTCAGCGAGGGCCTCTCGCTGTCGCTCAACGGCAAGGACCTGTTGCAAATCGGCTCCGTCGCCGCGAAAATCCGCCGCACGACCGATGTCAAGCAGGAGGTCTACTATCTGGAAATGAATTTCGAAGCCCTTGCCAAATCCACGAAGAAACTGAAGATCGTGGCCGAGGAACTCTCGAAGTTCCCCGAGGTGAAACGCGATCTGGCGCTGCTGGTGGACAAGCAGGTGACCTTTGCGGCCCTGCGCGACGCGGCTTTCGCCGCCGAGCGCAAGCTGCTCAAGAGTGTCTCGCTGTTCGACGTCTACGAGGGCGACAAGCTCCCCGAGGGCAAGAAATCCTATGCCCTGAGCTTCATCCTCGAGGACAAGACCCGCACGCTCGACGACAAGACCATTGAGCGCGTGATGGCCAACCTCACCCGCCAGTTCGAACAGCGCTGCGGCGCTCAGGTCCGGGCGTAACCCGTTTTAGCTATCGAACCGCCGCCTGACCCCGCAAAGAGTCAGGCGGCTTTTGATTCAGACCGACGATGCAACGATTTTCCGGGATATTCGCTTTGACGACGCTGCTCTTTGCGGCGGGCGCCGTCGTGTTCTTCACCGAAGCCGCCCCGCTGCCCTATAAGGTCGCCTACCCGGTCCTGCTGCTGGGCCTTTCGACGCTCCTGCTTCGGCGCAAGGAGCTGTATCCGATCGGATTGGCATTCCTGCTGTCGGCCGCCGGCGACGTGATGGGCGCCCGGCATTGGTTTATCCCCCAGATGGCGTTTTTCGCGCTGGCGCACGCCGCCTATATCTGCTGGTTTCTGCCCCGGGCGCGGCGCACTCCCCGCATCGGGTCGCTGGCCGTCGTCGTCCCGCTGCTCGCGTTCCTGTTCACCGCCATCGTCCCCAACGCCCCGTTTCCGGCCGAGTCTATCGGCGTCGCCGTCTATGGGCTGGTCATCGCCGGAATGCTCTATTCGGTGCTCCAGTACGACGGCGCCTGCGCCGCCGGGTTCCGCTGTGCGGCCCTGTTGTTCGTCTTTTCCGACGCCGTAATCGCTTGGAACCGCTTCATCGGACCTGTCCCGGCCCGGACTTATGTTATCATGGTCACCTACTACCTCGCACAATACCTCTTTTTCCGCTTCGCCTTCAAAGCCACGACCCGGAACTGACCGCTTTTACAATACCGGCTTCACCTGCGGCGGCTGAATCGTGACGTAGGGCGTGCCGTTGTCGTCGCAGGTCGAGACGATCCGCACGGCCTTCACCGGGCGTTCGGGATGCAGCACGATGCTGCCCATCAGCAGCTCCCCGGCGGGTTCGAACCGCACGCCGTCGTAGGAAACCTCGGCGTAACCCGTCGTCACGATGGTCTTCGGCAACTGGCGGTTTCCCGTCTGCAAATACATCTCGCGGCACTTCACGGGTTGTTCGAACGTGTAGAGTATCCAGTCCTGCTGGCGGCAGGCGCGGCGCGTCCGCGACAAACCGCGGTAATTGGCGGCATTCGAATACGGAAATTTCCCGCTCTCGCCCATCGAGGTCGTGATCGCCACGGCGGGCGTGATGGTCCGCCAGTAGGATTTATCGGTCGCATAGGGGCTCCGGGCCGTTTTGTAACGCGTGAAGAAACGGTACCGATGCGGTTTTTCGGTACGAACCGGTCCCGTGTAGCGATGCTCCTCCGAGGAACCGTCCACCAGATAGTAGATCGCCGAACCGTCGTCCGCCGAGGCCGTGAACGCCCCCTCCTTGTAGCTCAGGCGCGGCGGGAATAACCGGAAACGGATGTCCATCGCCGCCATGCGGTCGTAATGCTCCTCTTTCAGCTCTTTGTAATAGGCGTCCCACCCCTCGGCGTTGCCGCTCCACGCGATGCGTGCGAGGGCGCAGACGCGCGGGAAAAGCATGTAGTCGAGGTAGTCGGGCTTCTCGGGTTCGTGCGAGACGTAGGCTTCGCTGAAAAACGCCCCCTGCAACCCCTCGACGCGGCTCATCTGCTCGGGCGTGAACCCTGCAAAACCGAATCCGTAGACCTTTTTGGCATCGAAGATCGCCGCCCAGTCGTGCCCGTCCTCGCGGGGTGTCTGTCGCATGTCGAAATAGAAATATTCACCCGGCATCACCACCGTCCGATACCCTTTCGCCGTGGCGTCCAGACAGGCTTTTACACTCTCCCAGCCGTGTACGCGGCACTCCTTGGTGAATGCCCCCGTGCGCACCGCCTCGTTCCACACCGCGGGCCGCTTGCCGTGCGAAGCGAGTATCCCGGACATGCGCTCCATGAAGAGGTCCTGCAACCGGCGCGGATCGTCCGTCCCGAGCCGCGCCATCAGCGCCCGGCAGTCGGGGCAGCGGGTCCATTGGGTCATTTCGACCTCGTCGCCGCCTACATGGATGTATTGCGAGGGGAACAACTCGCACAGTTCGCCCAGAATGTCCCCCAGCAGCGCGTAATTCTCCTCACGGGCCACGCACCACGCCGAGCGGTAATCGTATCCGTTGGTCGAAACCGTGTCGGGCGCATAGTTGCAGCGGATTTCGGGATGCACCGAGGCGATGTTGCGGCTGTGACCCGGGAGGTCGATCTCGGGGATGATTTCGATGTTCCGCTCGGCGGCATAGCGGATCAGCCCGCGCATCTCCTCCTGCGTGAAATAACCGCCGTATTTCCCGGACCACTTGCCATATACGGGCCTTACGGGCGAGTCCCCGCCGCGGAATCCGCCGATCTCCGTCAGCTCGGGGTGCGATTTGATTTCGATGCGCCACCCTTCGTCGTCCGAAAGATGCAGGTGTAATTTGTTGATGTTATGATAGGAAAACAGGTCTATATAACGCTTTACTTTAGCTGTGTCGATCCACGTCCGCGCCACGTCGAGCATCATTCCCCGGTAGGCGAAACGCGGGGCATCCCCGATCTCCGCGCAGGCCACCTGCGTCCCTGCGGCAACACCTTTTTTGGCATAAACCTCGGGCGGCAGGAGCCGGAACAGTTGTTGCAGTCCGTTGAAAACCCCGCCGTAGGTCGGGCCGCCGATGCGGATGTGGTCGGGCGCGATGTCGAGGATATAAGCCTCCGGCGCCTCTGACGCCTCCCCGTCCGCGGCGTCGAGCGTCAGCACGACGGCCCCGTCCCCCGCCACGCCGTTGCGGAGTTCGCAGCCGAGGTATTCGGCGGCATAACGGGCCAACGGCAGCAACTCGCTGTCGGCGGCGATGGTCGTGCGGGAACCGAACGTGAAGTGCCCGGCGCGGGGCGTCGTCTTTTTCGGTGCGGGCTGTGCCGAAGCGGAGAGGAGTCCCCCGAGAAGTGCCGCGAGGAGCAGCGGAAATCGTAGTTTCATGGCGAATCGCGAAATTTGTATGCAACAAAGTTACTTTTTTGTTACCTTTGTTCCAATAATTGAACGACATTCATGGAAAAAGATAAACGTTTGGAGGCTACGGCCCGTCTTTTGGAGGTGATGAACACCCTGCGCCGCGAGTGTCCTTGGGACCGCGAACAGACCTTCGACTCGTTGCGGAGCAACACCATCGAGGAGACTTACGAGCTGGCCGATGCCATTACCGACCACAATATGGAGGGTATCAAGGAGGAGCTGGGCGACCTGCTGCTGCATGTGGTGTTCTATTCGAAACTGGGCGAGGAAGAGGGCGCGTTCGATTTCGGCGACGTGGCCAACGCCCTGTGCGACAAGCTGGTCTACCGTCATCCGCACGTCTACGGCGACATCCACGCCAATACGCCCGACGAGGTTCTGGAAAACTGGGAGGCGCTGAAACTCCGCAAGAAGAACCGCAAGAGCGGCACGCTGGGCGGGGTTCCGCGGTCGCTTCCGGCGATGGTCAAGGCCTACCGCATGGGCGAAAAGGCCGCGGGAGCGGGCTTCGACTGGGAGAAAAAGGAGGATGTCTGGGACAAGGTCCGCGAGGAGCTGGGCGAGGTCGAGGCCGAGATGAAATCGGGCAGCAAGACCGATCTCGAAGGCGAATTCGGCGACCTGCTGTTCGCGCTCATCAACGCCTGCCGGCTCTACGGCGTGGATCCCGAGTCGGCGCTGGAGCGCACGAACAAGAAGTTCATGTATCGCTTCAATTACATGGAGGAACAGGCTGCCGCAAAGGGACATACGCTGCACGAAATGTCGCTCGACGCGATGGAGGAACTGTGGCAGTCTGCAAAGCAGGTGTAAGACACCTGTTTTAGGGGCGATGGACGGTTATCGTGCCGGACGAGGTTTTTTACGCTACCATTTAGAATAACGAAATATGGCACTTATACGAAAAGTCCGCGGGCATGAGCCCGTGATCGGGGACAACACCTTTCTGGCTGAAACGGCCGTCATTCTGGGCGACGTGACCATCGGCCGCGACTGTTCGATCTGGTACAACGCCGTGCTGCGCGGCGACGTGAACCGCATCGTCATCGGCGACCGCACGAACATTCAAGACGGCGTGGTGCTCCACACCATCTACGACAAGGCGAAGCACCCTTCGCAGACGATCATCGGCAGCGACGTTTCGGTGGGCCACAACGCCATCATCCACGGGGCGGTGATCGAAGACAACTGCCTGATCGGTATGGGCGCCACCCTGCTGGACAATGCCCATATACCTTCGGGCTGTATCATCGCCGCCAATGCGCTGGTGCTTTCGAACGCGCAGTTGGAACCCAACTCGGTCTATGCGGGCGTTCCGGCCCGGAAGGTCAAGGAGGTCACCGAGGAACAGCGCGAGGAGATCATCCGCCGCACGGCCCACGACTATATGCTGTACGCGTCGTGGTATAAGGAAGAGTAATTTATATCCGCATTCCGGTCGCATGCGATAAGCCCTTCCCTAAGGGAAGGGTTTGGGATGGGGTCAGATTTGTGAACGCCGCCATGGGCGGCGACTACGACCGTCCGGAACGAAATCCGGCGACTTTTTAGCTAACAACCGTCTTATATGAAACTGCAACCCAAATACGCCGATCTGATCCTGAACCTGCTGGTTGCCGTGGCGATCAGTCTGGTGGTCAACTTCTCCTATGTGCTGCTGATGCTCGTGGACATGAACAGCGACAACCAGTCCCGCCCCGCCGAAGAACGTGTCGTGGAGCGGGCCGATGAAGGCGTGCTTGCGGTTCATCCCGACGGGTACGGCTACCTGATCTACGACAACGGCGACAGCGTCTATGTCCCCCCGCGGCGCATGCGCTGGCTGGGCATCGCGCCCGGCGACCGCATCGTAGCGGACCTGATGCCGCCGCGTTCCGAAAAGGCCCATCCGATGCTGGCCGAGGTGCGCAGTAACAACGGCGAGGAGTTCGATTACGGCAAATTGTACAACGGCCCCTCGAAGAGCACGGAACTGTTGCTGCAACTGTTCTATTACCTCGTCATGTCGTTCGTCATGCTTTCGATCCTCACGTCCGTAAGGCGCAACTACTCGATGGCGCGCTTCGTGCGGCGCTGCCTGTGGTGCTGTGTGGCCGCCGCCGCGCTCTACTGCGTGGCTCCGGTCACCGAGTGGCACACAGGGCGCATCCAGATGAATTTCATGGGTGGACGGATGTTCGACTACATGCTGCTGCTGAAATGTTCGTTCGCCGTGGCGGTGTCGGTGCTCTACGGACGCATCTATGTGCTGATCTCCCAGCGGCAGGCTGTCGTCGTGGAGAACGAACAGCTCAAGAACGAGAACCTCACCACGCGCTACAACATGCTCGTCGGGCAGATCAACCCCCATTTCTTCTTCAACTCGCTCAACTCGCTGGCGATGCTCGTGCGCGAAAAGCACGACGAGAAGGCGCTGACCTATATCGACCAGCTTTCGTACACGTTCCGCTACATCATCCAGAACGGTCAGAGCATGCTGATGACGCTCGACGAGGAACTGAAATTCCTCGAGGCGTACAGCTACCTCTTCAAGATACGCTATGCCGACAAGCTCTTTTTCGATGTCGATGTCGATGAGAAGTACCTCGGGTGGAAACTCCCGGCCTTCTCGCTCCAGCCGCTGATCGACAACGCCGTCAAACACAATTCGATCACCCGCAGCAAGCCGTTCCATATCTCGGTCCGCACCGAGGGCGCCCTGCTCGTCGTCTCGAACCCCAAGGTTCCGAAACTCGAGCCCGAACCCTCGACCGGCATCGGGCTGGAGAACCTGCGCAACCGCTGGCACCTGATTACGGGCAGCGACATCGGGATCGACGACGACTCGCAGACCTTCACCGTGCGCATGCCGCTGCAAAACCCCACCGTCGGATGAAAGCCCTGATTATCGAAGACGAAACCGCCGCCGCGCGCAACCTCGCGGCGATTCTCCGGCAGGAGGAACCCTCGATGGAGATCGTGGCGACGCTGGAAAGCGTTGCCGAGAGCGTGGAGTGGCTGCGGGCGAACCCCCAGCCCGACCTGCTGTTCATGGACATCCATCTGGCCGACGGCGATTCGTTCCGCATCTTCGACGCCGTGGAGATCACCGCCCCGGTCGTCTTCACCACGGCCTACGACCAATATGCTCTCGAGGCTTTCAAGGTCAACAGCATCGACTATCTCCTCAAACCGCTCAACACCGACGATGTCCGCCGCGCCCTCGCCAAACTGCGCCGCCTGACCTCCACCGAGCGCAGTGATTACGGTTCGCGTGTCCGCACGATGGCCGTCCGCCGCCGCGAGGATGTCTTTCTGGTCCATGTGCGCGACCGGATCATCCCCTTGCAGCGCGAGCAGATCGCCTTTTGCTACACGTTCAACGAGAAGGTCACGGCCTACGGCTACGATGGCACGGCCTACCCGCTGGACAAGACCCTCGAAGCGTTGCAGGCCCTGCTGCCCGAGGCTGAGTTTTTCCGCGCCAACCGTCAGTTCATCGTCGCACGCCGCGCCGTGAAGGAGATCGCCGTGTGGTTCGGAAGCCGCCTCACGCTGCACCTTACGGTCGAAACGCCCGAGCGGATCATCATTTCCAAGGCCCGGGCCCCCGAATTCAAGGAGTGGCTGAGGTCGGTTCACCCTGTCGAATAGGCGGTTGACCCCGCTGTTCCGCCGTTTTACCCGGAGTCCTGCTCCGGGTTTCCCGTTTTGGCTTTACCTTTGTACCAGACCCCGGAAAAGGGATTCCGGAAACGGTCATTTAATGATGCACAACCTAATAATTATGAAAGTTATGAAAAAGAAGATTTTTGCGGCCGCCATGGCCCTCTGCCTGATGGCAGGAACGAGTGCTTTCGCACAACAGCAGAATAAGCCCGAGGCCCCGAAGGAGCGCCCGACGGCCGAGCAGATGGCTCAGCGCAAGACCGACAGGATGACCGAGCAACTGAAGCTCAACGAGGCGCAGGCCAAGCAGGTCTATGCCATCAACCTCGCGCAGGTCAGGGAGATGATCGCCCAGCGCGAGAAGATGGAGGCCGCCCGCAAGGCCGAGGCCGAAAAGATGAAGTCGATCCTGACGACCGAGCAGTTCATGCAGTGGTCGCAGATGCAGAAATCGCAAATGCGCATGCAGGGCCAGCGCGGTCACGGTCCGCAGATGCACAAGGGCGGCAAAAAGAACGCCGAATGCAAGGGTAACTGCGACAAGCCGCGTCCCGAAAAGGACAGAAAGGGAAAGGAGTGAGGTTAGGATTCTCAGGTTTGTAGCAGTCGGGGGTGCCGGTCCGGTCGACTGGCACCCTTTTTTTGTCGATTCGCCCCGCGGCAGGCCCGATTTCGCCGTAAAAAAGTTATCTTCGCTCCGCAATTTGCAACACAGCAACACATACAGGCAAACATGAAAAAAATACTACTGACTACCCTGCTGACGCTCTTTGCGGCGGCGGCTTTCGCCCAGCGAGGCAGCGTGACGGCCACGGTCGTCAATGCCGATACCGGGGAGAGCGTCGCCGGAGCCGTACTGATCGTGGCGCCCGTCAAAACCCCGGAGAAGCAACAGGGCTTCACCTCGGCTTTCAAGGGCGCGGTTTCCATTCCGTCGCTCGCCTACGGCGAATACAAACTTACGGTGTCGTTCATCGGTTACAACAACCTCGACACGACGTTCCGGGTCTCCGCCCCGAAACTCAGCCTCGGCCAACTGAAACTCAAGCCGGGCGTGCAGATCGAGACCGTCGTCAAGGAGGCCAAGGCGTTGCGCACGTCACAGAAGGGCGACACGGTGAGCTATAACGCCGGAGCCTTCAAGGTCGTCGCCGACGCCGATGTCGAAGGGCTGCTGAAGAAGATGCCCGGCATCACCGTCACCGACGGTACGGTCGAGGCGCAGGGCGAGACGGTCAAGAAGATTTTCGTCGACGGCAAGGAGTTCTTCGGCGAGGACGTCACTACGGCCATCAAGTCGCTGCCGGCCGAGGCCGTCGACCGCGTGGAGGTCTACAACAAGCTCTCCGACGCCGCCGAGTTCTCGGGCATGGACGACGGCGAGGGCTATAAGGCGCTCAACATCGTCACCCGTCCGGGCATGCGTCAGGGTCAGTTCGGCAAGCTCTACGCCGGATTCGGCTACGACGCCGACACCAAGACCGAGGACAAGTTCAAATACCTCGCAGGCGGTAACGCCAACGTCTTCAGCGGCGACAGCCGCATTTCGCTGATCGGTCTGTTCAACAACGTCAACCAGCAGAATTTCTCGTTCGAGGACATTCTGGGTGTTTCGGGCGGCGGAGGCGGCGGACGCCGCGGCGGTGTGGGCCAGTACATGATGCGCCCGCAGAGCGGCGTGGCGACGGTCAACGCCTTCGGCATCAACTACTCCGACTCGTGGGGCAAGCGCGATCAGGTGACGTTCCAAGGCAGCTATTTCTTCAACAACACCAATACCGAGAACCGTTCGACGGTGGAGAAGTGGTACGAGGCCCCGATGCGTCTCGACACGTTGATGACCAACGGCTATTCCGACACGAAGGGCTACAACCACCGGTTCAACGCCCGTCTGGAGTGGAAAATCTCCGAGAACCAGAACCTGATGGTGCGTCCGCGTTTCAGCTACCAGTCCAACGATCCGTGGAGCCGCACGACCGGATGGCAGTACGGCGCCCCCGCGGACGGCGGCAACGGTTACAGCCGCACGGACAATTTCAGCGACGCCCTGCGCCACGGCTACAACGTGGGGACGAGCGCCGTCTACCGGGCCAAACTGGGCAAGAACGGCCGCACGATCACCCTCGACGGGTCGTTCAGCTACTCGGACAACACGAACAATTCCAATTCGTGGTCGAACGTCCTCGGCACCCAGCCGAATCGTCCGGCGATCGACCCGGAGACCGGTGCGTGGGACCCGACGGATTACCTCCAGTTGCGTTACCTGCGCAATCTGGCGCCGTCGTCGTCGTACAGCCTGCGGGGCAGCTTCACCTACACCGAGCCCGTGGCCAAATATGCGCAGGTGAGCTTCCAGTACCGTGCATCGTACAATTCGCAGGAGCGCGACAAGCGTTCCTACATCACGGGCGACGATTTCTCGATCGCGGGACTTGCTCCCGACCGCTCGCTTTCGAACTCCTACGAGAGCGGCTACCTGACGCAGAGCGTGGGCCCCGGCTTCCGCTTCTCGAAGGAGCGCAACACCTTCGTGGCCAATGTCTACTACCAGCGTTCGGCCCTCGACGGACAGATCGTGCGTGACGATGCCGAGAAGATCAAACACGCCTACAACAACGTGACCTATTTCATGATGGGCCAACTGAACATCAACCGCGAGAATTCGCTGCGGCTCTTCGTTTCGTCCTACACCGACAGCCCGTCGATCACCGACCTGCAGAGCGTCTACGACGTCTCCGACGCCCAGAACATCAGCCATGGTAACCCCAACCTGAAACCGACCTACTCGCACCGGGTGAATTTCCACTACACCAACTCCAACGTCGAGAAGGGCCGGACTTTCATGTGGATGTTCTCGATGAACACGACGCTGGATTATACGGCTACGCATCTGTACCAGAACCCCGATCCCATCACCATCGACGGGAAGTCCTATTCGCCCAATTTCTATTCGACGACCACCAATCTCGACGGCTACTGGCAGTTGCGGACCCACCTGAGCTACGGACTGCCGATCGGGTTCCTCAAATCGAACTTCAATGTCATGGCGGGCGTCACCTACACCAAGACCCCCAGCATGCTGGGCGGTAACTCGATCGACCCTGAGACGGGTATGATCTCGGGCGGCGAGCGCAACGACACCAAGAACATGGGTTACGACTTCCGGGCCGTGCTGGGCAGCAACATTTCGGAGAATGTCGACTTCACCCTCTCGTGGAACGGCACCTACAACGAGGCGACCAACTCGCTGAACACCGACAAGTCGAAGAACCGCTATTTCAACCACTCGGCGCAGGGCAACCTGAAAGTGGTCTTCCCGCTGGGCTTCACCTTCACGGCGAGCGCGGCCTACACGCAGTACATCGGCTTCACGAACGATTACTCGGAGGATTACCTCCTGTGCAACGTCTGGCTGGGTAAAAAGGTCTTCAGAAACAAGCGCGGCGAGGTGATGGTCGGGGTCAACGACCTCTTCAACCAGAACCGGGCCTTCTCGCGCTCGACGGGTTCGGGCTATACGCAGAACTCCACCAACAGCGTCATCGGACGCTACTACATGGTGCAGTTCACCTACAACCTGCGCCGTTTCGGCAAGAAGGGTTCGCGCAACCTCAAGGATTACGGCGTGGAGCCGTCCGGCGGCACTCGCCGCATGGGTCCCGGCGGCCCGGGCGGACCTCCCCCGGGAGGCTTCCGCGGAGGCCCCGGAGGATTCTAATGAACAAAAAGACGTCAGGCGAAAACCTGACGTCTTTTTAGTCGATTACCAGACGTTCCGGTGTATTCGGTCCGTCGTGCGAATCTCTTTCTGTTTGGGCAGGAATGCGTTTTCTGCGGGATAGCCCATTGTGAGCAGACAAGTGAATTCGTAGTCTTCGGGAGCTCCTGCGATTCTCTTTATCTTGCCGGCCTCGTCGCCCACGGGGACGTGGAATACGGTTCCCAAGCCCTCTGCAGTGGCGGCAAGCAGTATGTTTTCCAATGCGCACCATGCCGAAGCGAAGTAGTTGAGCGAACTCTGCTCCGCAGGTTCGAGCAACGGCCATGTCAACTGGCGAAAGAACGGAATGACAAGCAGCCCGCTCTCCATGAGCATCTTTTGCTGCTTGGGCAGCGCATCGGCGAACATCGCCATTTTATCCTTGTCGCCGGACTCGTCCACCTCGGAGACAAGCTCCTTGAACTTCTCCATGTTCTTTGAGAGCGGAGCGATTACCTTGGCGATGTTTTCGCGGCCGCGCACCACGACGAACTCGAATTGTCGCAGATGGTCATTGGTCGGGGCTTTGAATGCCGCCGACAACACTTTTTCCAATACTTCGTCCGAAACCTCTTTGTCGGAAAAGTCGCGGATGGTCCTCCGCTTCTCCAATACTTCATAAAAATCCATGGCAATCGTTTTTTAAGTCGAACTTCTTGTTTCCGATTGCAAAGTTACATCGCTTTATTGTCGTGTATTTGTCCTATCGTTTCAAATAATTGTCGTACATTTGTATTCGGATCAATTCAATGGCTTTTATGGAAGATACAGCCATCCCCTACGAACTGCCCGAAACGGAGAATCATTCGTTTTTCTTTATCGACCAACGGATCGAAACGGAGATCGAAGCCAAGCTGCACCGCCACGATGCTTGGGAGTTGTATTACGTCGTCCACGGGTACGGGAACCGGATGGCGGGCGACACGTTGCAGCCTTTTTCGGCTGGCGATGTGGCGCTGATCCCGCCCGGCATGCTCCACCGCTGGACCTATGCGCCGGACTCGGCCGGCGATGACGGGTGCGTCCGCTATCTGATGGCGGCTTTCAGCCATTCGCTGGTGGAACGGTGCATGGAGGTCTTTCCCGAACTGCGCAACCGTCTGGCGGGCATTGCCTTTCCGACCGATGCCCTGCGATTTGGGCCCGGAAGTTCCCGAACCATCCGCAAGATGCTCGCAGGGATGAACGATATGGACGAGTTGGGACGTCTGTGCGAAATGCTCCGGCTGCTGCCCGTCATCTTCACGTCGTCCGACCACACTTTCGCCGGCAGGCCCATGCGCATCGAGCGGGACGTGCGGCGCATGCAGCATATCTGCACCTATGTAATGGCACATTACGTCCACGCTATCCCGTTGGACGACATTGCCGCAGAAGCGGGCATGAACCGTTCTGCGTTTTGCGCTTACTTCCGGCGATGCAAGGGGATGACTTTCTCGCAGTATGTCACCCGATACCGGCTGAATACGGCCTGCGAACTGTTGAAACATTCGCAGAAGCAGGTGTCGGAGATTTGCTTTATGGTCGGCTTCAATGATCTGCCCCACTTCATCCGGGTTTTCAAGAAAGCCACGGGAATGTCGCCCGCGCGGTACCGGAAAACGACGATTCCCGGCGGGGGCAATCCTACCGGGAATCGCAGGATATGAAAGGCTGACTATTTTTCGTTCCCCAAAGTCCGATTTCTAAGTTGGCGTTGTTCGCGCCGGATCACCTGATGGATGCCGATGCAGGCTAGTCCGCCGTATGCGACCGTGAGGATGATGAGCCATTTGATCTCGGCGAACACCTCGGGGATCGAGGCCCCCATGCTCTGAATGCGGATGAACCCGTTGACGCCGTGGCTGCTCGGAAACAACTGCCCGAGGTTGAAAAGCCAGTCGGGAATGCCCTCGCGGGGATAGGAGACGCCGCTGAGCATCAGCACCGGGATCGAGGTCCACAGCAACAGCAGCAGCGAATTTTCGCGGTAGCGGAACAGCGTCGAGACGGCGATTCCCATGGCGATGCAGGCCGCCAGATAGGCCGCCATGAAGAGCATCACGGCCCCCGTTGCACCGTTCATCGGGAAATGGAACAGCTTGTAGTGAAGCCCGAGGATGTAGGTGCAGGTCACGGCGTAGATAAGCCCGTATACCAGCGCGCGTCCCAGCACGATCGGAAGCGTCGACATCCGCTGCCGCCCCGAGGGGCAGAGCTTGTGGTAAAGCCCGAACTCGCGCCATGTGCCGCCGATCATGCCGATGCCGATGAGCATCGTCTGCTGGATGATGACCATGATGATCGCCGGCATGACGAACGTCCCGTAACCCAGATAGGGGTTGAACAGGTTGTGCGACTGGTAGATCACGGGTTGCGTGGTGGCCTGCGCCTGCGGGATGTTGGCCCCCTTGGCGATCAGGCGCTGGAATTCGACCATCGCCCCCGTCTTGCCGATCGAGGTCACGACCTCCTGAAACACCTGCCGGTACATCAGGAAATAGCTGGCGTCGCAGTAGATCGCCACATTGGCCTGCTCGCCGCCGTAGAGTTTCTCCTCGTAATTGGCGGGAATGTAAACCACTCCGTAAATCTTGCGGCTGTAGAAGAGCTCCTTGGCCTCCTCCATCGAGGGCGGCGTGTAGGCCACATAGGTGTTGGGCCCAGCGTTGAAGGTGTCGATCAGGCTGCGGCTGGTCGGCGTGCGGCACTCGTCCACCACGCCGATGGGCACGTTGCGCAGCACCTGCGCGCCGTAGGCCAGCGAATAGGCCGTGGCGTAGATGATCAGCGCGAAGATCAGGATCAGCATCACGCCGCCGTCCTTGAAGATCGTCTGGAATTCGTTGCGCACGACCGCCCCGAGCTGCTTCCAATAGGATGCTATCTGGTGTGTGAATCGACTCATGCTACAACCTCCCCCAGAATTTTTCCTCCGTGCATACCCTTTTCAGGCGCGGCAGGCAGAGGAGCGGTAAGACAACGAACAGCATCATATACCCCAAGTCGGGCAGCGAGTAGACCCACGGTGTGCCGCGGAGCATCTGGTCGACGAAGATGTCGGTGTAGAACGTGAACGGAAAGATCTTGCTCACCCACTGCATCGGCTCCCACATGGCCATGATCGGGAACGTCAGTCCCGAGAAGGTGAAGGCCAGCACCGAGTATCCGCCGCCGATCGAGAGCGACAGGCGCAGGTTGGCCAGCAGCGAGACGATCAGCACCGAGATCGACTGGTAGCTGAGGATAAAGAGCAGCGTTCCGACGAGGATGACCGTCAAACTGCCGTTCAGGGGCGTTCCCACGATCTTGAAGTTGATCAGAAGCATCACCAGCGAGATCAGGAACATCACCGCCGTGATGGGCAGCACCTTGCCCAGCAGTGCCGCGCCGACCGAGTCGTTGCCCGCGGCCATCCATTCGCGGGAGGTCGAGTGCTTGAGTTCGGTGCCGATGGAAAAGACGGTCACCATCACCACGAAGATCATCAGCATCATGGGCATGAAGCTCGGCGAGAGGTAGTAACCGTAGTTGATGTGGGGGTTGAACAGCACATGGCGGTCGAAGCGCACGGGCATCAGTTGGGCCATGGCCTGCCGCTGGGTGAGCCCCTGCTTCATCAGCACCTGAAGCTGAATGCCTCCGGTGAAGGTCGTCACGGCGGTCTGAATGTCCTTCGACAGCAGTCCGTTGACCGTGATGTTGGTTCCCGAAACGTAGCTTTCCAGATGGGTCTGGCTGTTGCTCAGGATGTTCTTCTCGAAGAAAGCCGGAATCTGCACGACGGCCATGATCTTGCCCTCGCGGATCAGCCGCTCGCCCTCGGCCATCGACTGGATGTCGCGGGCGACGAGCGCCGTCGGCGTGTCGTCGATCATCTGCGCGACCTTGCGCGAGAGCGTCGTGTTGTCCTCGTCCAGCACGGCGATCGGGATGTTGCGGATGGCGCCCTGATTGAACAGCAGGGCGAAGAACGCGAACGACACCACGGGCAGCACGATCATCAGCACGAAATACATCGGCTGATGGGTCAGCCTGTGCATTTCGCGCCGCATGACGGCACCGGTATGGCTCAGGAATCCGGGCATCGCCTATTTCTCGATTTTGTCCCAGTCCACCAACACGCTCATTCCCGGACGCATGTTCGCGTCCTGCGAAACGGGTTTGGCCTTCACGGCGAACGTGCGGATGTCGAATCCGCCCTGCGTGCGGGTCGCGGCCCATGTTGCGAAATCGGCCTGCGGGGAGATGTAGGTCACCTCGAACTCCACGTCGGCGTCCAGCGCCGGAACATAGCCGCTCATGCGCATGCCCATCCGGATGCCGGGCATCAGCGTCTCCTTGATGTTGAAGGTCACCCACATGTCGCTCATGTCGAGGATCGCCACCACCGGGTAACCGCTGCCGACCAACTCGCCCTGCTCGGCGATGATCGTCGAGATCTCCCCCGTCACAGGCGAGTAGACCATCGCGTCGCTGAGGTACGACTCGACCTCGCTGACGGCTCCCTCGGCCTGACGGACACGCGCCGCGGCGGCCTCCTTGTCCTCCTTGCGGGCCCCGTCCGCCGCCATGTCGTACTGCGCCTTGGCGGCCAGCGCCGTAGCCTCCATGGCCTTGTAGTTGGCCGAGGCTTCGTCGAGCTTCTGGGCAGGCACTACCCCGTCGTTGTAGAGGTTCTGCACCCGTTCGAAGGTCTTGCGGGCCAGCTCCAGCCCCGCCTGCGCCTTCTCCCACATGTTCAGCGCGGCTTCGATTTGCTGGATGCGCGCACCGGCTACGGCGGCGGCGTCCAGCGCCGCTGCGGCGCTCTTCACGGCCTCGGCCTGCTGGAGTTTGGCATCCAGTTCGGGCGTCGAGAGCGTGTAGAGCAACTGCCCTTTCTCCACGCGGTCGCCCTCGGCTACCTTCATGTCGTCGATGCGCCCCGGGACCTTCGACGAGGCTTTGTAGGTGGTGCACTCCACCGTGCCCTGAATCAGCATCGGGGTCCGTTTGGTGAGGTACCAACTGATCAGTACGACCGAGAGGACGATGACCGCGGCGGCCGCTAAGATTCCGATTACGTTGCTTCGTTTCATATCGTAGTATTTTTATTTTTTGTCGTAATGAATCGCCTGTGCGTCGTTGCGGCGCGCATAGGCCGGGAATTCGTCGCTGATGCCCGCGGCTTCGAGCAGTTGGGCCAGCAGCAGGTCGTAGTTGTAGGCCGCCTGCAGGCGTTCGGTGCGGATGCCCGCGAGGTTCAGCTCGGCGTCGATCAAATCCGACGAGGAGCTCATGCCCTCGAGGAACGCGGCGTTCTTCATCCGCAGGTACTCCTCGGCAAAGGCGATCGAAGCGTCGATCGAGGTCATCTGGTTGCGGTAGTTCATCAACTGGTTGTAGAGCTTCTCCACCAGCACCGAGATATCCTTTCCGGCCTTGTTCTGCAATTCACCCACGCGGCGCGCCGTCTGCTTGGCCGCCGAGTATTTGTATTCGCGGTTCAGACCGTCGAAGATCTTGATGTTGACCCCCACGCCCACGGCCCAGCGGGGCACGAGACCTGCGACCTGATAGTTGTAGAACGATCCGCCGCCGATAGCCGCCACCTGCGGCAGGAAGTTGGCGCGCTGGGCGCGGATGCCCTCCTCGGCCAGTTGGCGTTTGAGCGACACCTGACTCAGCAGCGGGTTGCGTATCTGTGCGAGGTCTTGGTAGTAGTCCAGCTCCTCGACGTTCGCGAGTATGAACATCGCCGTCACGGGCTGCCACTCTTTTTCGCGGCCCAGCGTGTTGGAAAGTGCGCTGGCAATGGTCTCGGCCTGCAGTTTGGCGTTGGCCAGCTCGCGTTCGGCCTCGGCCATCTTGAAGGCGACGTAGAGGCGTTCGCTCTGGGCGATCATGCCGTTCTTTTCGAGCGCAATGGCATCCTGCAGGTGCTTGCGCACCCCTTCGACCACCTGCTGACGTACCTCCACGACCTGCGTGGCGAGGGCCAGTCCGAAATAACGCTCCACCAGTTCCGAGATCAGCGCGTTGCGGGTCTGGTTGCCCTGCTCGACGGCGCTCTTTTCGTTGATCTTCGCGGCACGGTTCGCGGCGTTGATCTTGCCGCCCATCCAGATCGGGAGGGTCACTTCGCCGCCCACGAATCCGAGGCTTTGGTCCTGCACCTTGAGGAACCAGTCGGCGTTCATCATCGGGTTCAGCAAACCCTGAATGCCCTGTATGATGGTCGGGTCGGTAATCATGCCGCTGCCGAGTATCTTGCCCGCAAGGTCCTTGGCCGGGCCTTTCATGTCGTTGAAATCGAACCCGATGTCCTTGGCCATGTAGGCGTAGGCGCCCGTGACGTTTATCTGCGGCATGCGCAGGCCGATGGCCGCGCGGCGTTCCTGCTGGGCGGCGCGCTCCTCATAGGCGGCGGCCTTCATCGCAGGGTTCTCCGTGAGGGTGACGGCGATCGCCTCGTCGAGCGAGATCATCTGACGCTCCCCCTGCGCCAACGCGAGCGCCGGAACCATCGCCGCCGCCACGAAGGCGATCTTGACTGCTTTTCTCATAGCTTTATTCGTTTATGGGGCAAATATATAAGTTCTTGCGATATCTTCAGCGGCCCATGCGTCATTTAGGACATTTATAGACCTTTATGGACACAAAATGAGCCGATTTGTCATTGCAGGTGGGCATTGGCCTCACGAACCCCGCCCGCCAGCGAGGGATACACCCGCACTTCGACACCCGCCTCGCGCAGGGTCTGCGCCCCGCGGCAGCAGACGAAACGGTCGGGTTCGTACAACGCAAAGACCACGCGGGCAAAGCCGTGGCGCAGGATCAACTGCGTGCAGCTCTCGGGTTCGCTGCTGCGCTGCGAACAGGGCTCCATCGAGGAGTAGATCGCCGCACCGCGCAAGTCGGCTCCGGCGTCCAGCGCCTTGCGGATGGCCTCCTGCTCGGCGTGGTGCGTGGGCGAAGTCTCGTGGGTATGGCCCGTGAACGTGCGTCCGTCCGTCAGCACGACCACCGCCCCCACGCAATACGAGGTGGCGCTCGGCGTGCAGAGCCGTCCCGCGGCGACCGCCTGCGCCAGATAGCCGAGGTCTTCGGCCGTGGTGTCGGGACGGAGCGTGCAGGTCGTGACCTCCATGCCGTCCACCTCCTCGTGCCGGCATTCGGCGCCCGGCGGAGGTGTGAACACGAACCGCGCACCTCCCCTTTCGGGCCCGAGCGTCAACTGCGGATTGACCGCCCGGCGCACCTCGTCGGCCATCCCTTCGGCAAGGAACATTCCGAGTATCCGTGCGCCCCCTTCGACCAGCAAACTTTCGACGCCGCGCTTTTCCAACTCGGTGACAATGTAACCGGTCGTTATTGAACCGTCGGTTGAGATAACCTCCGCAATATCCTCTAATTCG
The DNA here is from genome assembly GCF_900083545.1 of Alistipes provencensis. Lineage (NCBI taxonomy): Bacteria > Pseudomonadati > Bacteroidota > Bacteroidia > Bacteroidales > Rikenellaceae > Alistipes > Alistipes provencensis. The sequence continues at coordinate 3,075,500 of NZ_LT559262.1, forward strand.
GGAATTTCCGTTTGCGAGAAAACATAACGGTCGGCATCTCCCTCGGTGAAGAACCGCATCGCCGGGGAGAGCCCACCCGAACGGGTGACGGTGACTTTCGCCAGATCGGGACGCACTCCCCGTGCCCGCCGCAGTTCGCGGACGGCGGGATCGCGCAGCAACAAGGCGGGATTGTCGCGCCGCAGCGTTTCGGCCCCGACGAGGATGGCGTCGTGCGCGGCACGCAGCCGCATCACCGCCTTCCAGTCCCCGGGAGTCGAGATCATGAGCCGTTCGGGACTGTTGTCGTCCAGATAACCGTCGGCCGTCGTGGCAAATGAAAGAGTTACTCGCATCGCTTCAAGGTGAACAGGGTGACTTCGGGCCATGCGCCCAGTCGCATGGGGTATGCAACATATCCCGTGCCGTCGTTGACATAAAGTGTGTGGCGGCCCGCGTCGTAGCGGCCGCTCCAATGTTCGTAAATCCACGATGCGGGCGACCAGCCGCGCCCCCACGGGCGGATTTTGAACTGCATCGAATGAACGTGTCCGGCCAGCGTCAGGTCGCCGTACCCCATCGCGGTGATCTGCTCCCAGAGCTGCGGCAGGTGGACCAGCGTGATGTTGTAGAGCGAGTCGGGAACCCCGGCGAAGGCTTTGGCGATGCCCGGAGCCGGGAGGTCGCGGTCGTGGCGGCGGTCTCGCAGCGCAGGGTCGAACGAGATTCCCGTGAGCGAGATGCTGTCTGCGCCGCGCCGCAGGTAGACGGTCGTGTCTTCCAGCACGCGCCATCCGATCGACCGCTGGCGGGCGACCACCTCGCGGGCTTCGGCGGCGGCCGGGAAGCTCACCGAATCTTTAATATAGGTACCGATGTCGTGGTTGCCCGTCACGGACCACACGGGGCCTTCGATCTGCCGCAGGAGCGTCAGCATGCGTTCGTCGAGCTCCCCGGCGCGGATGTTCACCAGATCGCCCGTGAAGAACACGGCATCGGGCCGCAGGGCGTTGATGCACTCGGCAAGGCGTGTGAGTTCGCGCCCCGGGCGGACGATCGTGCCCACATGAGTATCGGTGATCTGCACGAAGCGGTAGCCGTCGAAAGCCTCCGGAATGCGGTCGGAGACGATCTCCACCTCGTTCACACGGATCGACGTGCGGCCCCACGTCGTGCCCCAGAGGAAGAAAATCGTGAGCCCGGCTGCAACGACATACCCCGTGCGGCGCAGGTGCACGAAGTTGAAGACATAGAACGCCAGTCGCGGCAGCACGGTGACGATCCACCCCCAGAACAGCCACATATAGAGGTACATCAACCCCGTGCCGTTGTCGGGGTTGAGCGCGCTGATGACCGACGAGATGATCGGCAGTGCGTCGGTTGCGGCGGCCCACGCTATCAGGGCTTTGCGCCGCGGAACATGCCGCCGCCTGCTGCGCCGGAAATGGATGAAATCCGCTGCAATGGCTATCAGGGAGAGAAAAAACGTCATCAGAAAAAGCATATACCTTATATTTTAAAGGCAAAGATAGTAAAATTTGTTTTATACCCGCTTCTTAAGCGGGCAGCCCCTAAATACCGGTTCTTAGCCGGGCGGGTGGCATGTAAGTTGCGGAGATGGCGGCTGGGTATTGACACTCTTGAATATGAGCGAGAACATTAAAAAAAACTAAATTTATTCGGCTTATGAAAACTTTTCGACTATTGATTGTGGCCCTGCTGCTTGCGGGCACGGCGTCGGCTCAGCGTTTCGAACGCAGGGCCATGCGCGGCGACTATTCGCCGACGGTCTATCTGATCTCTGTGCGCGAGACGGACACCCTCTACAACTACAATCCCGCCGCTGCGCGGCAGGCCGCGGCGCTCAACCGGATGGCCATGGACAACGCCACGCAGGACTATATCGACACCCACCGCCCCGGCTTCCAGCAGACGGAGAAACCCCAGTTCGTCTTCGCCTCGAAGAACAACCGTTTCTCGTTCTCGCTGGGCGGCTTCGTCAGCCTCCGCGCGGGATACGATTTCGACGGCATCGTCGACAATATCGACTTCGTGCCCTACGATATCCCGGTCCACGGCAATTACAACACCAAGCAAAAGCTGATGATGGACGCTTCGACCTCGCGGATCTTCATGAAGGCCATCACCAACACCCGGGCGCTGGGCCGCGTGGTGATCTATATGGACGCCGACTTCCGCGGAGGCGCCGAGGGCAGCTATACGCCCCGCGTGCGCTCGGCCTACGTCTCGTTTCTGGGTTTCACGCTGGGACGCGACGTGACGACCTTCTGCGACCTCTCGGCAGCCCCCACGACCATCGACTTTCAGGGTCCCAACGCCTATAATTTCAATTTCGCGACGCTGATCCGCTACGAATACGCCTTTGCGGACAACCACTTCAAATTCGGCATCGCGGCCGAAATGCCCGAGGTGAGCGCCACTTACGGCGACAACTTCAAGCCCATGCACCAGCGTGTTCCCGACGTCCCGATGTACTTCCAGTATGCGTGGGGCGCCAACCGCGACAGCCACATCCGCGCCTCGGGCGTGCTGCGCAATCCCTATATGTTCAAGGTGTCGAAGGACTCCGACACCTCGCTGCTGGGCTGGGGCGTACAGTTGAGCGGTACGATCAAGGTCTGCACCCCCGTGCGTCTCTTCATGAACGGCGTCTACGGCGAAGGCATCACGCCTTATATTCAGGACCTCACGGGTTCGGGACTCGACTTCACGCCCAATCCCGAAGACCCCTCGCTCGTGCGCACGATGCCGATGTGGGGATGGCAGGCCGCCGCGCAGATCAACCTGACCCGCCGTCTGTTCGTCTCGGGAGGCTACTCCACGGTCCGCGTGCAGCGCAGCCACGGCTACTACACCGACGACCAGTACAAGCAGGGCCAGTACATCTTCGGCAACATCTTCTACTCGCTCACCCCGCGCTGCAAGGTGGCCGGCGAATACCTCTACGGTTCGCGCAAGGACATGAACAACGACAAGGGGCACGCCAACCGCGTGAACGTGATGTTGCAGTATAACTTTTAACCCACTTAAGAAGTGGGCTTTAAGGGCTGCTGTAAGACTTTGCACCTCAGAACCCCATTTCCGCTACGATTGATTACACCATTACAAGGGATTGCACCCCTGTAATGGTGTAATTTATGTTTTGTTCCCGTCCAGCTTTTTGCTACCTTTGCATTCAGACTAATTGACGAAAGATGGAAGACCTGAACACCCTCGTGGCCCAATGGCTGGCTGAAGCCGGATGGAACGAGTCGTATATCACGCTGACCACCAAAGCGATCATCATTCTGGGCATTCTTCTCGTGGCCTTCGCGGTGACGGTCGTGTTCCGGCGGCTGATCGTCCCGGCCCTGCAGAAGATCAGCGCCCGGACCAAAGCCACATGGGACGACTATCTTTTCAGCGACCGCGTGATGCACTGCACCGCACGGCTGATCCCGCCCATCATCTGGTACGCCCTGCTCCGGGCGGCATTCTACGATATGCCCCTGCTGCTCGACGTGCTCCACAAAGGGTGCATTATCTACCTGATCGTCGTCTTCCTGCAACTCGTCGCGGCTTTTTTGGATACGCTCTACGACATTTCGAGCCGCCACGAAACGCTGCGCAACCGCCCGCTGAAGGGTGTCTACCAGATGATTAAACTGCTGGCCGTGTGTGTCGGCGTAATCCTCATCGTCAGCATCCTCATCGGCCGCGACGCCACGACCATTCTGGCCGGACTGGGCGCCTCGGCGGCCATCATCATGCTGATCTTCCGCGACAGCATCCTCGGACTGGTCGCGGGCGTGCAGCTCTCGGCCAACGACATGCTGCGTCCCGGCGACTGGATCACGATGACCAAATACGGCGCCGACGGCTATGTGACCGAGGTGACGCTCACGACGGTCAAAGTCCAGAATTTCGACAAGACCATCACCACCATCCCGCCCTATGCGCTGGTCAGCGACTCGTTCCAGAACTGGCGGGGCATGTGGGAGAGCGGCGGACGGCGCATCAAGCGCTCGCTGCTGATCGACGCCAGCACGGTGCGCGCCCTGACCGGGGAGGAGCTGGCGGCACTGAGCAAAAAGCAAATGGTCGAGGCCGGCGACGCGGCGGAACCCGTCGTCAACCTCTACGCTCTGCGGGAATACGCGGCGCGTTACATCAAGCACCACCCGGAGATCCATCCCGACCTGATGCAGATGGTCCGGGCGCTGCAACCCACCCCGGAGGGTATTCCCATCGAGGTCTACTGCTTCACGCGCGACACCAACTGGGTGGCTTACGAGGCCGTTCAGGGGGCTGTTTTCGACCACCTGCTGGCCGTTCTTCCCGAGTTCGGACTGCGGTGTTACCAGCGCTCCTCCGACCGCGACGCGGACATTGAAACCGATTCGAAACAATAATACGAATGGAACTTTTAGCGCAATACAACCTGACAGGCATCGTCATCGGCGTTGCCACGTTCCTGATTATCGGCATCTTCCATCCGATGGTCACCAAGGGCGAATATTATTTCGGCGTGAAAATCTGGTGGCTGTTCATGGTGATGGGCATCGCCGCCGTCATCGGCTCGATCGCCGTGCGGCATATCCTCTGGTCGACGCTGCTGGCCGTGTGGGGCGCGTCGTCGCTCTGGTCTATCGGCGAGCTGTTCGAACAGCGCGAGCGCGTGGCCAAGGGATGGTTTCCCGAAAACCCCAACCGCAGGAAAAAGTAATCGCCGCCCGACGTCAGCCATGCGAATCCGCCGGACATATCTTCTGGCCGCCGTGTTCTTCGCCGCAGTCTGCTGTACGCCCGCGGGAGGACCTGCACGGCGCACGCCGTCACAGCCTGCGGGCTGGACGGGCCCCGGACAGGTTCCGCCGCCCCAGCGGATGAACCTGTGGTTCGGCGGCGACGTGATGCAGCATATGCCGCAGGTCGAGGCGGCGCGGCGCGGCGGACGGTTCGACTACCAGCCCGTCTTTGCGGCCCTCGCGCCCCGGATGCGGGCGGCCGACCTCGCGGTCGTGAACCTCGAAACCACCCTCACCCGCCGGGGACACTACACGGGTTACCCGCTGTTCCGCTCGCCGACGGCGCTGGCCGATGCCCTGCGCGACGCGGGTGTGGATGTCGCCGTGCTGGCCAACAACCACTGCTGCGACGGCGGTGCCGAAGGCATCCGCACGACGATCGCCGAACTGGACCGCTGCGGAATACGTCATACGGGTGTGTTTGCCGACAGTGCTGATTACAGGAAAAATAACCCGCTCTACTTAAAGTATTGCGGCATGCGGCTGGCCATCGTCAACTATACCTACGGCACCAACGGCATGCCCGTCCCTGCGGGTACGATCGTCAACCTGATCGACACCGTGCGCATGGCCTCCGATGTGGCCGAAGCCCGGGCCGCCGGGGTCGATTTCATCGTCGCCTGCCTCCATTGGGGCAACGAGTACGAACGGCGGGAGAATGCCCGACAGCGGACTTTGGCCGCATTTTTGCGTCGCCACGGGGTCGGCGTGGTGGTCGGAAGCCATCCGCATGTCGTGCAGCCGTGGCAGGCCGATTCGTCGCATGTGGTGCTCTATTCGCTGGGCAACCTGGTCTCGAACCAGCGGCGGCGCTACACCGACGGCGGACTGGTGGCTGCGGTCGGGGCTGTCCGCCATCCCGACGGACGCATGAGCTACTCGCTCGAAGCCACCCCCGTGTGGGTCGCGCTGCCCGGCTACCGCATCCTGCCGCCCGAGGCCGCCGACACGATGGAGCTGCCCGCGGCCTACGGCGTGTTCCGCACCGACGTCGGGACGCTGACTGAAAACGGTCTATAAATAAACCGAATAGCCCTATAAAAACAACCGATGGCAAATTTTTGGACTTTATTCCGGGAATTTGTTATCTTTGTAACAGTAAAACGAAACACACACTAACATTTATAGAATTATGGAAAAGAGCATCAAAGGTACACGCACCGAGCAGAATCTGCTGAAAGCCTTCGCAGGCGAGAGTCAGGCTCGCAGCCGTTATGTATTTTTCGCCAGCAAAGCCAAAAAAGAGGGTTACGAACAGATCGCAGGTGTCTTTGCCGAGACTGCCGAGCAGGAGAAGGAGCACGCCGAGCGTTTCTTTAAGTTCCTCGAGGGCGGCGACGTGGAGATCACGGCCAGCTACCCCACCGGCCCCATCGGCACCACGGCCGAGAACCTGCTGGCGGCTGCCAAGGGCGAGAACGAAGAGTGGGATGTCCTCTACCGCGAATTTGCCAAAGTAGCCGAGGAAGAGGGCTTCATGGAGATCGCCACTGCATTTAAGATGATTTCCACGGTCGAGGCCGAGCACGAGCGCCGCTACCTGAAGCTGCTGAGCCGCCTGACGGACGGTAATTTCTTCAAGCGCGACGGCAAGATCTGGTGGCAGTGCCGCAACTGCGGTTTCATCATCGAGGCCGAGGAAGCTCCGAAGCTCTGCCCTGCATGCAAGCACCCGCAGGCATACTTCGAACCCAAGAAGGAGAACTATTAATCGGTCCCGGACCGATACGGCGAAGGCGGAATCCCCCGGTTGGGATTCCGCTTTTTCTATTCCCGAAAGACCCGGGTTACAACTATTCGACGGGCGGTGCGGATACGCCGTATGGGTAACGGGCTTGCGGGAGGAACCGTTTTTTTCTTTATGCGAAACAAAGCTGTCATTTTTTCTTTATCTTTGCCGAACTATGAAAAAAATAGCCTTTATCCACGAAAACTACCCCTTGGGCGGAGCCGAGAAAGTGACGTCGGACATCTGCGCCTATTATGCGGGGGGGGGAAATACAAGCCCTTCATTTTTGTAAAGAACTTCCATGAGGAGTTTCTGAGCGACCGGGAACGCGAGTCGCTGGAGATCATCGAACTTCCCCGGGAACCCCAATTCCAATCCATGGCGATGGCCCGTCTGATCGCCGGCCTTATCCGGGAGATGTCGATCGACGTCATGGTGATCCCTGTCCATCCGCTGAAATATCTGGAAATCATCCGCCGGGAGAGCGGCAACCGTTGCAAATTCGTCTTCCACCACCACAGCAGCCCGTTGTGGGAGGTAGAAAACCGCATCTCGGTCAAACTCCACGCCGCCAAGACGAGCGGTTCATGGCTGAAGACTCTGGAATGCTATCTGTTCAGCATCCCCAAGGAGCGGTTGTTCAAAGCCTACACACGGCGATTCTCACGCATATACCGTCGGACTTATGCCGCTGTGGACCGCTATCTCGTGCTGTGCGAAGAGTACCGCGGGCAGATCGAACGGATTGTGAAGGTCTCTCCGGCCGATTCGAAAGTTCGGGCGCTGACCAACCCGCATATCAACCGGAGCACTCCCGACCTACACAAACACAGGGAGGTGCTGTATGTCGGGCGCCTGAGCTATGCCGACAAGCGTGTCGACCGTCTGCTGCGCATCTGGAGTCAGGTCGAGGCGGATTTTCCGGATTGGGAGCTGAAAGTGGTCGGCGACGGACGTGAGCGCCGGAATCTTGAAAAGATGGCTGACGATCTGGGATTGTGCCGGGTGCGTTTCTGCGGCCATTCGACCCGTGTCGAGGAACATTACGCTACGGCGGCCATCCTGTGCCTGACCTCATCGTTCGAGGGATGGGGCCTCGTGCTGGTCGAAGCGCAGGCCGCAGGCGTGGTTCCGATTGCGTTCGGGTGTTCCGGCGGCGTCCGCCGGATCGTGGGCAGCGACCGAAGCACCGGTATTCTGGTCGCTCCCTTCGACGAGAGGGCCTATGCCGAAGAACTGGCGGCTCTGATGCGCGACGAGGAGCTGCGCCGTGCGATGCAGCCTGCAATGATCGCCAAAGTGTCCGAATATTCGCTCGAGAACACGGGCAGGATGTGGGACCGCATGTTCGACGAACTGACCGGCGAATGAAGCCATAGTGTCAATAAAAAGCCCGGAAAAGGAGTTCGCTCCCCTTCCGGGCTTTTCCGTATGAGTTCCGGGGCTCAGAGCCAGCGCAGGTCGCCCTGCTCCGCATGCAAGCACCCGCAGGCATACTTCGAGCCCAAGAAGGAGAACTATTAATCGGACTTACGGTTCGCATCCGGCCGCACCTCTTCAAAGGAGGTGCGGTTTTTTGTAAAAAAGATGGTATTCCCGGGAAAAACATATATTTTAGTATTCCCAAATTCTATTGTAGATGAAAAAATCTCGACTTTTCAACGGATTCCCGACCTTGCGGCCCTGCTGGGCCGCAGCATTGCTGTTGACGCTGGTCTGTTCGCTCCCTGCCGCGGCCCAATGGCGCGTCGGCGTTACGGCGGGCTACTCATACAACAAGCTGTGCATGGACACGGGCTACGCCTACGACATGCGCTACGACGAGCGCGGCGGCTTTACGGTCGGTATTCCCGTGCAATACGACTTCTTCGACTGGCTGGGCGTGCGCGCCGAGGTGGATTTCGTGCAGAAAGGACACAAGATGCACCGTACGGATATCTTTCAGAAAATGTACACCGATACGCGCAACAACTACCTGCAAATCCCCGTGATGGCCAGTTTTTCGTTCGGCGGACAGCGCGTGCGCGGATTCCTCAATGCCGGCGGCTACATCGGCGGCTGGCTGTCGAGCCACCGCAGCGGCGTAGCGTGGCGCTGGTTCGGCGATGAAGAGGGTGACAAGGATGGAATGATTACCTCCGGCAACCGGTATGAATTCGACGAAAAGGTCCCGTTTTATTCGCGTCGCGACAGGCGTTTCGAGGCGGGCCTTGCGGGCGACTTGGGTGTCAGTTGCCGCATTACGCCGCGACTGGAGGTGCAGGTCGAGGGACGCTGTTACTATGCGTTGACCGACATGCAGAAGGATTACATGAAATTCCGGATTCCCCGCTACAACACCACGTTCGTCGTTCAGGCGGGCTGCAACGTCATTTTAGGTAAAATTAAAAACTAAACGGCCATGAGACACCTTAAATATATGTTGCTCCTCTTCGTCGCACTGCTGACTTCCGCCTGCCGCGACGAAGCTCCCGAGCTGATGAATCCCAACGAACGGCAGTTGCTCAACACGCCGTCGCAGGTCTTCGAGTCCTTCTGGCACGGCATGAACAATTCCTACGTCTTCTGGGATGTCGACCCCACGGACTGGGACAAGGTCTACGACGACTACCTGCCCCGCTTCCGGGAACTGGACAAACTCGAAACCGTGAAGACCGAAACGTTGCAGGAGCTCTATGATGAGATATGCAAGAACCTTGTGGATCATCATTATGCCCTTCAGATTTACAATCCGCAGGCTTCTCCGGAGGAGGTCGAAGAAGGAGATGTCTGGACATGGACGTATCCCGGGGCCGATGAAGTCCGGGCCCGCGACTATTACCACGAGCCTTTCTATCGGAAGGACTTATTGTCCTGCATCGGCAAATACGAATCGGAAGGCCGTATCTCGGATTTCGTAATGGGGGAAAACGAGGCAATGTATGCCTGTTCGTACAACATCGACGACGGGATCATTTACCTGCGTCTTTCGGCGTTCATGATTTACGAAGCCAAAAGGGACGATCCGAACGATACGGTCCTGAATGCCGTCGACAACTACCTGCGGCTGGTTATGGAAACCCCCGAAATCAAAGGTGTCATTCTCGACGTGCGCGGCAACGGCGGCGGTTACCTGAACGATAGCAAATATACGCTCCGCCCGCTGATCGATAAAGAGCTGCTGATCAACTACACCCGCACCAAGGAGGGACTGGGACGTTTCGATTACGGGCCGTGGGTTCCTTCGATCCTTGCCCCGGCGGAAGAACACCGCAAGGTGGAGGCTCCGATCGTCGTGCTGGCGGATGTCAATTCCGTAAGCATGTCCGAAGCGACAGCCATGGCGGTTTCGAGCTTTCCCAACGGCTGTGTCGTCGGAGAACGTACGTTCGGCGGGCAGGGAACACTCACTGGTAACTACAAACTCTTCTATTGCGGACAGATCGAAAACTATGCTGTAGATATCTATACCACGACCGTGGTGACGAAGGACGTAAAGGGCGTCATCCATGAGGGCGTGGGCATTGTGCCCGATATCGAGGTGTTCTACGACGAAGAGGCGATGAAGGCCGGCAGGGACGTGCAGCTCGACCGGGCCGTCCAGTATATCCATACGGGCGAATAGCCGTTTCGAAGAGATACGCAGATACGCGGCGCCGCAGCGGGAATATACCGTTGCGGCGTTGTCGCGAGATGCTCATTGCAAATATTCAAGGTCCGAAGATTTAAAATTCCGGAATTTCATTGTATCTTTGTCCGAATACGAAAAATCAGCATTTACTATATGGCAGACGAAAAAATCATCTTTTCGATGGTCGGCGTAAGCAAGACCTTCACCAACCAGAAACGGGTGCTCAACAACATCTACCTCTCCTTTTTCTACGGCGCCAAAATCGGCATCATCGGTCTGAACGGCTCGGGTAAATCGACCCTGATGAAGATCATCGCCGGACTGGACAAGAATTTCGACGGCGAAGTGGTCTTCTCGCCCGGTTATACGGTGGGTTACCTCGAGCAGGAGCCCAAGTTGGACGACTCGAAGACGGTCCGCGAGATCGTCGAGGAGGGCTGCGCGGCTACCGTGGCACTGCTCAAGGAGTACGAGGAGATCAACATGAAGATGTGCGAGCCGATGGATGACGACGCGATGGCCAAACTGATCGACCGTCAGGGCGAGCTGTACGAGAAGATCGACCAGTGCAACGGCTGGGAGCTGGACAGCGTGCTGGAGCGCGCGATGGACGCCCTGCGGTGCCCCGATCCCGACGAGCCGGTGAAGCACCTCTCGGGCGGTGAGCGCCGCCGTGTGGCCCTGTGCCGCCTGCTGTTGCAGCAGCCCGACGTGTTGCTGCTCGACGAGCCCACCAACCACCTCGACGCCGAGTCGATCGACTGGCTGGAACAGCACTTGCAGCAATACAAGGGTACGGTGATCGCCGTGACCCACGACCGTTATTTTCTCGACAACGTCGCCGGGTGGATTCTCGAACTCGACCGCGGCGAGGGCATCCCTTGGAAGGGCAACTACTCGGGCTGGCTCGACCAGAAGACCACCCGCATGGCCATGGAGGAGAAGCAGGAGTCGAAGCGCCGCAAGACCCTCGAACGCGAGCTGGAATGGGTGCGCATGTCGCCCTCGGGCCGTCATGCCAAGTCCAAGGCGCGTCTGTCGGCCTACGACAAGATGATGAACGAGGACACGAAGCAGAAGGAGGAGAAGCTGGAAATATTCATCCCCAACGGCCCGCGTCTGGGCGACGTGGTGATCGAGGCGCACGAGGTTTCGAAAGCCTTCGGCGACCGCGTGCTGTACGAGGGGCTGGAGTTCTCGCTGCCCCCTGCCGGCATCGTGGGCGTCATCGGCCCCAACGGTACGGGCAAGACCACCCTCTTCCGGATGATTATGGGTCTCGAGGAGCCTACGAGCGGTTCGTTCCGCGTGGGCCCGACGGTGAAACTGGCCTATGTGGACCAGCAGCACAAGTCGATCGACCCCGAAAAGACGGTTTTCGAGGTGATCTCGGGCGGTCTGGACCTGATGACGCTGGGCAACCGGCAGGTCAACGCCCGCGCCTATGTCGCCCGTTTCAACTTTTCGGGAGCCGATCAGGAGAAGAAGTGCGGCATGCTGTCGGGCGGCGAGCGCAACCGCCTCCATCTGGCACTCGCGCTCAAGGAAGAGGGCAATGTCCTGCTGCTCGACGAGCCGACCAACGACATCGACGTCAATACGCTGCGGGCCTTGGAGGAGGGTCTCGAGAACTTCGCCGGATGCGCCGTCGTCATTTCGCACGACCGCTGGTTCCTCGACCGTATCGCCACGCACATTCTCTCGTTCGAGGGCGACTCGAAGGTGGTCTTCTACGAGGGTTCCTACTCGGAGTACGAAGCGTGGAAAAAGGCGCAGGGCGGCGACACGCAGCCCCACCGCGTACGTTACAAAAAACTGATGGCATAACCCGAAACCGATTAACGAATATCGCCGTCCCGCAATTCCGACGGGCGCAGTCACGGCCTCCGGCCGTGTATGCAAGTCTGACCAACCCCCAAGCTACCACCGAGGCGGGGGTTTCCGAGGCAGGAAGGCCCGGACGGTAAAAAACAGTCAAATATGGCACAGAAACCTTCGATTCCCAAGGGCACGCGCGACTTCTCCCCCGCGGAGATGATGCGCCGCCAGTATATTTTCGATACGATCCGCCGCGTCTTCCGCGCTTACGGATTCGCGCCGCTCGAGACCCCCTCGATGGAGAACCTTTCGACCCTGCTGGGCAAGTACGGCGACGAGGGCGACAAGCTCCTGTTCAAGATTCTCAACTCGGGCGATTATGCCGCCGGACTCTCGGACGAGGAGGTTCGTTCCGCATCGAAAATTTGCGAAAAGGGTCTGCGCTACGACCTCACGGTGCCTTTCGCCCGTTACGTCGTGCAACATCAGGGCGAGCTGACGTTCCCCTTCAAACGCTACCAGATTCAGCCCGTGTGGCGCGCCGACCGTCCCCAGAAGGGGCGTTACCGCGAATTCTACCAGTGCGACGTCGATGTGATCGGCACGCGCTCGCTGCTGTGCGAGGTCGAACTGGTGGAGATCGTCGAGCGGGTTTTCAAGGCCCTCGGCATCCGCGTGGCGTTGAAGATGAACAACCGCAAGATTCTGTTCGGCATCGCCGAAGCCATCGGCCACGCCGACAAGATGATGGACATCACCGTCGCCATCGACAAGCTGGAGAAGATCGGACTGGACAACGTGAAGGCCGAGCTGATGGAGCGCGGACTCGGGCAGGAGGCTGTCGATAAGCTTCAACCGATACTTGAACTGAGCGGCGACAATACGCAGAAACTCAATCAACTGAAAGAGGTGCTTTCCGTTTCCGAAACGGGTATGAAAGGTATCGGGGAGATGGAGACCGTTCTGGGTTATGTGGAGCGGCTGGGCATCGACCTGACGGTCGAACTGGACCTTTCGCTGGCACGCGGTTTGAACTACTACACCGGCGCTATCTTCGAGGTCAAGGCGCTCGATTTTGCCATCGGTTCGATCTGCGGCGGAGGTCGTTACGACGACCTGACGGGCATCTTCGGCATGCCCAACACCTCGGGCGTGGGCATCTCGTTCGGCGCCGACCGCATCTACGACGTGATGACGGGGCTGAACCTCTTTCCCGAGGAGGTCAACTGCTCGCCCCGCGTGCTGTTCGTGAACCTCGGCACGGAGGAGGAGGCCGCCGTGCTGCCCGTCCTGCGCACGCTGCGCGGGGAGGAGATCGCCTCCGAAATCTATCCCGAGGCGGGGAAGATGAAGAAGCAGATGGAGTACGCCAACCGCCGCGGCATTCCCTATGTGGTGATCGTGGGATCGCAGGAGCTCGAAGCCCGGGCCGCAACCGTCAAGGATATGCGCACGGGCGAACAGCAGCAGGTTCCGTTCGACAAGATCGCCGACTTTGTAAAATAATCCCGGCCCCTCTGCGGGCCGACAACCGAATTGCAGCATGCGCCGATTATTCGTCATACTCGCCACCCTCTGCGTCCTGCCCCTCGCGGCGCAGAACGCGGACGACGCGCAACAGTTCCAGAAACTGGCGCAGGTTTTCCGTTATCTCTCGGGGCTTTACGTCGACGACGTGGAGATGAAACCCATCGTCGAAGGGGCCATCACGGGCATGCTCGAGGAGCTGGACCCCCACTCGGCCTATATCGGCGCCGAGGAGATGAAAGGTGTGCAGGAGAGTTTCGACGGGGAGTTCAGCGGCATCGGCGTCGAATTCAACGTGCTGCGCGACTCGGTCATCGTCGTGAACACCATTGCCGGAGGACCTGCCGAGCGGGTCGGCGTGCGGGCCAACGACCGCATCGTGCGCATCGACACGCTCGATGCCGTGGGCATGGGGCGCGCCGACGTGCCCAAATACCTGCGCGGCAAGCGCGGCACGAAGGTCGAGATCGACGTCGTGCGTCACGGTACGCCGGGGCAGTTGCATTTCGTGATTGTCCGCGACAAGATTCCCCTGAACACCGTCGATGCCGCCTACCGGGCCGGCGACGGCATCGGGTATATCAAGGTCAACCGCTTCGGCCGCACCACGATGAGCGAATTTGCGGAAGCCTACCGCAAGCTGGGCAAGCCCAAAAGCCTGCTCCTCGACCTGCGGGGCAACGGCGGCGGACTGCTGGAACAGGCCGTCGAAATGGCGGGATTCTTCCTGCCGCGCGGAGCCGCGATCGTCTCCACGGAGGGGCGCGCCGTGCCTGCGATGACGTTCCGCGCCCAGAGCGACGGCGAGGACCTCAAGGGGCGCCTTGCGGTGCTGATCGACGAGGCATCGGCATCGGCGTCGGAGATCGTCGCAGGAGCCGTGCAGGACTGGGACCGTGGCATCGTCGTGGGCCGTCCGAGTTTCGGCAAGGGGTTGGTGCAGCGGCAGATCGGACTGCCCGACGGTTCGGCCGTGCGTATCACCGTAGCCCGCTACCACACCCCCTCGGGGCGTGTCATCCAGCGTCCCTATGAAAAGGGCAAACGCCGCGAATACTACCTCGACCACCTGCGCCGTTACGACGACGCCACGCGCGATTCGCTCGACGCTGGGGCTCCGGCCTACCGCACGCTGCGCACGGGCCGCACGGTCTACGGGGGCGGCGGCATCCGTCCCGACGTGCTCGTCGAGGCCGACACGACCGGATTTTCGGATTACTATGCCGAGCTGATCCGCCGGGGCATCGTGGCCGATTTCGTCGGCGACTGGCTCGACCGCTCGCGCGACAGCCTATCGCGCCGTTACCCCACGTTCGAGGCATTCGATGCCGGATATACCCCCTCGGACGCCGTTCTCGACGGCCTCGCCAAACTCGGCGGGGAGCGCGGCGTGAAGTTCGATGCCGCGGGATTCGCCGTTTCGGAGCCCGTCATGCGGGCCCAGCTCAAGGCCCTCGCCGCCCAGCGGCTGTTCGGGACCGGAGCCTATTTTCAGATCGTCAATCCTGCCCTGAGCCCGGCCTACGCCCGTGCGCTGGCCATTCTCGAAGCGTGGGACGAACAGGGGGCTCCCGTGCTGGAACCTTGAAAATAGTCCCGTAAGTATTTGGAAGTTCGCGTTTTTTTGCATAAATTCGTTATGCAACCACGAATTCACATAGCGAAAGACTAACTCTCAAAAAAACCGACTCCATGCTACCCCAAGTTCAGGTCCGTCGCGAAGGCGAGGATTACGCCGACCAGATTCTGTCCAAGGCCGTGAAAGCGGGCCGGAGGACCTATTTCTTCGATGTCAGGGCCACGCGCGGCGACGATTACTTCCTGACCATCACCGAGAGCCGCAAAATCACGGGCCCCGACGGCTCGGCGACCTTCGACCGCCACAAGATATTCCTGTACAAAGAGGATTTTTCGAAATTCGCCGAGGGTTTCAACGAGGTCGTCGAGTTCATCCGCCGCGCCAAGGGAATTCCCGAACCGGAGAAATAGGCCCGCAACCGGGTTATGAAATTGTGAAATCCCTGCCCGCCGCATCGGTGTCCGGGGATTTTTCGTATCTTTGCGCTTAAATCAAAAATACGCAGACAGATTTATGAAATTTTCCCGGTACATCATACTGGCACTCAAAGGGTGCGCCATGGGTATGGCCGATGTCGTCCCCGGCGTTTCGGGCGGCACGATCGCTTTTATATCAGGTATTTACGAGGAACTGCTCGACTCGATCCGCAGTGTCAACGCCACAGCGCTCAAACTGCTGCTGAAATTCCGCCTCGCCGAGTTCTGGCGCCATATCAACGGACGCTTCCTGCTGCCCGTGCTGCTGGGCATCGCCATTGCGATCTTCTCGCTGGCGCGGCTGATGACCTACCTGCTCGTAAACCACCCCATCGCCATCTGGTCGTTCTTCTTCGGACTGATCGTGGCTTCGGCACTGCTCGTCGCCAAACAGATCGGTCGCTGGGACTGGCGGACCGTGCTGGCGTTCGTTGTCGGGGCCGTCGCGGCGTGGTGGATCACCGTCGCGACGCCCGCCGAAACCCCCAACGACTGGTGGTTCGTGATGTTGTCGGGCGCCATTGCCATCTGCGCCATGATCCTGCCCGGCATTTCGGGAGCCTTCATCCTGCTGTTGCTGGGTAAATACCAGTATATCATGCACGCCGTCGGGGAATTCAACATCCCGGTCATCGTGGTCTTCGTCATCGGAGCCGTTGCGGGCATCATCTCGTTCTCGCATCTGCTGTCGTGGCTGCTCAAACACTGGCACGACGTCACGGTCGCGGTGCTGATGGGCTTCATGGTCGGGTCGCTCAACAAGGTGTGGCCGTGGAAAGAGACCGTGGAGACCTATCTCGATAGCCACGGCGTCGCACAGCCCCTCGTGCAGACTAACATCGCCCCCGGGACCTTCGAACAGCTCACGGGAGAGCCCTCGCTGCTCACGCAGGCCATCCTGCTCGGCATCGTGGGATTTCTGGCCATCTACGGCATCGAGCTCATCGCCCGCATCATCGTCAAAAAACAGGAGGAATAGCCATGCGGCGCTTCGGACTGATCGGCCGGCCGCTGGGCCATTCGGCGTCGGCCGCCTACTTCACGGAAAAGTTTAAGTCGGAGGGGATAACCGATTGTGAATACTCGCTTTACGAACTGCATTCAATCGAGGCGCTGCCCGCCCTGCTGGAACGCCTGCCCGAACTTTGCGGACTGAACGTCACCATTCCCTACAAACGCGAGGTGATGGACTTTCTGGATGCGGTGTCGCCCGAAGCACAGGCTATCGGGGCCGTCAACTGCATCCGCCGCGCGGCGGACGGGAGCCTCACGGGCTACAATACCGACATCATCGGCCTCCGGGCCGCATTGGATGAGCTGCTGGGCGGTGAACAGCCCTCGGCGGCGCTGATCCTCGGCACGGGAGGCGCTTCGCAGGCCGTGCAGTATGCCCTCGCCGAGCGCGACATCCCCTTTGCACTGGTTTCGCGCGACGCTTCGAAAGGCAACTACACTTATGATAATTTGCCGTGCGAGGTCGTGGAGGAGAGCCGGCTGATCGTCAACGCCTCGCCTGTCGGGACCTATCCCCGCGTCGACGATGCCCCCCGTATCCCTTACGGCTACGTTACGCCGGAACACTATTTGCTGGATTTGGTTTACAATCCGCCCCTGACGCAGTTCCTCTCCTACGGGCAGCAGCGCGGGGCGCATATCCTGAACGGCCGGACGATGTTCGTCGGGCAGGCCGAGGGGGCTTGGCGGATATGGAACGATTAAAGCGATACTTCAACCAACGCTCATAAAACCATGAAAACTAAATTCTTGGTATTGTTTCTATTCGTGACTTTCTGGGGCGCGGCATCGGCCCAGCAGGAGTTGACGCCGCCCAAATTCAACGGTGCGGATGTGGAGTATTTCATGCGCCGCCTCGTGGGAGAGTTCGAAAAGGTAGCCGTGGCGCGGCAGATTCCCGCCGCGGAGATTTCACCGCGCGTCGCGGTGGCTTTCAAGGTGGACAGCACGGGCAGTGTCAGCGAATGGCGCTTCCGCGACAGCACCTCCGAGGGGCGCGACCGTTCGGAACTGCCGGCCGCCAGCGAAGCGACCCGTGAGGCGATGACCGAGGCGTTCTCGCGTCTCGGGGGCTGGATTCCCGCTGTGGACGCCGAAGGCCGCAAGGTCGATTACACGCTGCGGCTGACGCTCCGCCTGCCGGTCGAGAAGATCGTTCGTGCGCAGGACCCCGATCCCCTGCTCTTCATGGGTGAGAATCCCGACAAGAGTTTCTACGCGTGGGCCTACGAACGGCTGCGTTACGACGACCGGTTCAAGAATGCCGGCGGCGTGGTCCACATCCGCTTCTACGTCGAGCCCGACGGCAAGATCACCCTCGGCGACGTCGAGAAATCGCCCGACGAGCGTCTTACGAAAGAGGTGATCCGCGTGATCCGCAACAGCCGGGGCAAATGGACGCCCCGCAAGGTTCGCGGCGTGCCCCAGCGCACGGCCTATGTGTTCCGGATGAACTTCATCCCCGAAAGCCACTGATCCGCTTAAGAAGCGGGCTTTAGGGACTATAGACGGCCCCGGGTCCATCGATCCCCCGAGATAGCCGAATATAAAAAAGGCTTCACCGCAAACGTGAAGCCTTTCTTTATTCCCTTACCTGTGATGCAGCATCGTGCGGGCCTTTTCGTAGTCTTCCTCGCGGACGACGACCTGAGCGGGCATGGTGCCGATCGGATAGATGGCCGACATATATTCGTTGCGGATCGTCGACCAGATGCCGGCGCTGTCGAGCATGGATTTGCTGATTTCGGCTTCCGTGATGGTGTTGTACTCCGCCAGTACAACCAAAGTGTCGTCTTGCATAATTTCCCGGTTTTGGTTGGATATTTAAAGTTAAGCATTTTGTTGATAAAATGCAAGACTCCTGCCATAGAAATTACCGGAAAATAGGTTATCTTTGCATGTATATAAATAGTGACGCAATCATGCCGCAATTCGTACATCTTCACGTACACACCCAATATTCGATTCTCGACGGACAGGCCAGCATCCAGCGCCTCGTGGACAAGGCCATGGCGGACGGACAGCCCGGAATCGCCGTGACGGACCACGGCGACATGTTCGGTATCAAGGAGTTCTACAACTACGTCCAAAAAGTCAAGGGCAAGCTCAAGGGCAAGGCCGCCGAATGCGAGGCTCGCATCGCCGCCCTGCGCGACGGCACGGAGAGCGTGGCTGACCCGGCCGGGGAGATCGCCAAGTGCGAACAGCAGTTGGAGGAGCTGCGCCGCAAGCTGGCCTTCAAGCCCATCATCGGCTGCGAGGTCTATGTGGCGCGCCGCCGTCTGCACGACAAGGAGGGCAAGCCCGACCAGAGCGGCTACCACCTGATCCTGCTGGCCAAGAACCTCAAGGGTTATCACAACCTCATAAAGATCGTCTCGAAGGCGTGGACCGAAGGTTTCTACATGCGTCCGCGAACGGACCGCGTGGAGCTGGAGAAGTACCACGAGGGGCTGATCTGCTGTTCGGCCTGTCTGGCCGGCGAGGTACCGCGCTCAATCACGGCGAACGACCTCGAACGGGCCGACGAGTCGATCCGATGGCACAAGAAGGTCTTCGGCGACGACTATTACCTCGAGTTGCAGTTGCATAAGGCTACTGTCGAGCGGGCCAACCACGAGGCCTACCCCATGCAGTTGCATGTGAACAAGCACCTGCGCGAGCTGGCCGCGAAGCACAACGTAAGGATGGTCTGCACCAACGACGTGCACTTCGTGGACGAGGACAACGCCGAGGCGCACGACCGCCTGATCTGCCTCTCGACGGGCAAGGACCTCGACGACCCCAAGCGCATGCTCTACTCCAAGCAGGAGTGGCTCAAAACGACGGCCGAGATGGCCGCGATATTCGGCGAGACCGATCCCGAGGCGATGGCGACGACCGTCGACATCTGCAACCAGATAGAGTGCTACTCGATCGACCACGCGCCGATCATGCCCGAGTTCGAGATTCCTCGTGAGTTCGGCACCGAGGAGGAGTACCGCGCCCAACTTACGGAGCAGGACCTCTTCGAGGAGTTCACGCGCGACGAGAACGGCAACGTGGTGATGTCGGAGGAGGAGGGCCGCAAGAAGATCGAGAAACTGGGCGGGTACGACAAGTTGTACCGCATCAAGTTCGAGGCCGACTACCTCGCCAAACTGACGATGGACGGCGCCCACAGGCGTTACGGCGAAAAGTTGACCGAGGAGCAGGAGGAGCGGCTGCGGTTCGAGCTGCACATCATGAAGACGATGGGTTTCCCGGGTTACTTCCTCATCGTGCAGGACTTTATCCGCGCCGCCCGCGAGGAGCTGGACGTTTCGGTGGGTCCCGGCCGAGGTTCGGCCGCCGGATCAGCCGTGGCCTACTGCCTCGGCATCACGCAGATCGACCCCATCGCCTATGACCTGCTGTTCGAGCGTTTCCTGAACCCCGACCGTATCTCGCTCCCCGATATCGACGTCGACTTCGACGACGACGGCCGCGGCCGCGTGCTGAACTGGGTGACGCAGAAATACGGCAAGGAGAAAGTGGCGCACATCATCACTTACGGTACGATGGCCACCAAGCTGGCCATCAAGGACGTGGCGCGTGTGCAGAAACTCCTGCTCTCGGAGTCGGACCGCCTATGCAAACTGGTGCCCGACAAGATTCCGGACAAGAAGCTCAACCTGCAGAACGCCATCGACTATGTGCCCGAACTGAAGGCCGCCGAGCAGTCGAGCGACCCTGTGCTGAGGGACACGATCCGCTATGCCAAGATGCTGGAGGGCAACGTCCGCAATACGGGCGTCCATGCCTGCGGCACGATCATCTGCCGCGACGACATCACCGACTGGGTGCCCGTCTCGACGGCCGACGACAAGGAGACCGGCGAGAAGATGCTCGTCACGCAGTATGAAGGCTCGGTGATCGAGGACACGGGACTCATCAAGATGGACTTTCTGGGTCTGAAGACCCTCTCGATTATCAAGGACGCCGTGGAGAACGTCCGCCTGACCAAGAACATAAAGATCGACATCGACGACTTCACGATCATCAACGATCCGGCGACCTACAAACTCTACGGCGAGGGTCGCACCGTCGGGACGTTCCAGTTCGAGTCCGCGGGCATGCAGAAATACCTGCGCGAACTGCAACCCTCGACTTTCGAGGACCTGATCGCGATGAACGCCCTCTACCGTCCGGGCCCGATGGACTACATCCCGGACTTCATCGCCCGCAAGCACGGCCGCAGCCCCATCGAGTACGACATCCCCGTGATGGAGAAGTACCTCAAGGACACCTACGGCATCACGGTCTATCAGGAGCAGGTCATGTTGCTGTCGCGTCTGCTGGCCAACTTCACCCGCGGTGAGTCGGACACGCTGCGCAAGGCCATGGGCAAGAAGCTCAAGGACAAGCTGGACCACCTCAAGCCCAAGTTCATCGAGGGCGGCAAGAAGAACGGCCACGACCCGAAGGTACTGGAGAAAATCTGGGGCGACTGGGAGAAATTCGCCTCCTATGCGTTCAACAAATCGCACGCGACGTGTTATTCGTGGGTGGCCTACCAGACCGCCTATCTCAAGGCCAACTACCCGTCGGAGTACATGGCTGCGGTGCTGAGCCGAAACCTCACGAACATCGAGCAGTTGACGCTCTACATGAACGAGTGCAAGCGCATGGGCATCAGCGTGCTGGGCCCCGACATCAACGAGTCGATGCGGCAGTTCTCGGCCAACCTCGCCGGCGACGTCCGCTTCGGACTGGCCGCCGTGAAGGGCGTCGGGGAGGCCGCCGTGGAGAGCATCATCGCCGAGCGCAAGGCCAACGGCCCGTTCAAGGATGTCTACGACTTCATCGAGCGGGTGAACTATTCGCTGGTCAACCGCAAATGTCTCGAAAACCTCGCCTACGCCGGGGCTTTCGACTCGATCTCGGATTTCTCGCGCTGCAAGTTCTTCGGCGTGGATGCCCGTGACGCCAACGGCATCACGTTCATCGAGCAGTTGATGCGCTACGGACAGCGGTTCCAGACCGAGCAGAACAATGCCCAGCAGAGTCTGTTCGGCGGCGAGGGGCATGTGGACATTCAGCGTCCGGTGCTTCCGTCGTGTGCCGAGTGGAACCAGTTGGAGAAACTCACCAAGGAGCGCGAGATGGTGGGGCTCTACCTTTCGGCGCATCCGCTGGACGACTATAAGATCATCATCGACCACATGTGCAAGACGCAGCTTTCGGAGCTGGAGAACCTCGACGCCATCAAGGGACAGGAGGTTGCTGTGGCGGGAATGGTCGTGAGCGTGCAGAACCTGATGACCAAGACCGGAAAACCGTGGGGCAAGTTCAAGCTGGAGGACTACAACGGCGCGCACGAGTTCGCCCTCTTCGGCAAGGATTA
The DNA here is from genome assembly GCF_900083545.1 of Alistipes provencensis. Lineage (NCBI taxonomy): Bacteria > Pseudomonadati > Bacteroidota > Bacteroidia > Bacteroidales > Rikenellaceae > Alistipes > Alistipes provencensis. The sequence goes on from NZ_LT559262.1 coordinate 3,097,405, forward strand.
CGAGAATTTCCGCAAATACCTCTTCGCGGACTATTTCCTCTTCGTCCGCGGCAAGGTGCAGCCCAAGCCCTATAACGACAAGGAGCTGGAATTCAAGATCATCTCGATGGTTCAGTTGCAGGAGATGCGCGAGACGATCAAGACGATGGTCGTGCAATTGCCCATTCAGGACGTGACCGAGACGCTGATCCGCGACCTGACGGCGAAGGTCCGGGAGTCGAAAGGTGACACGCTGCTGCGCCTGAGCCTCTACGACCGCGAGGCGCAGGTCTCGCTGAGTCTCTTCTCGAAGAGCCACAAGATAAGCCTCACGCAGTCTCTGGTCGGATATTTGGAGGAGAACCAGATACACTATTCAATCGCATAATCGTACATACATCAATAATCAACAAAATCACAAAGCAATGGCATTGGCAATCAACAAAGGCAATTTCGAAGGGCTGGTCGCAGGCGATCAGCCGGTGGTTATCGACTTCTGGGCCGAATGGTGCGGTCCCTGCCGCATGATGGCGCCCATCGTGGACGAGCTGGCAGCCGAATACGAAGGCAAGGCGGTCATCGGCAAGTGCGACGTCGAGGAGAACGACGACATCACGATGAAATACGGCGTCAGGAACATCCCGACGATCATTTTCCTCAAAGGCGGCGAGGTCGTGGACAAGCAGGTCGGCGCCTGCTCGAAGGACGCGCTGAAAGAGAAGATCGAAAAACTGTTTTAGGATGCTGCGTACCGTCGATTACCACGGCTTGAAGGCCGTCGAGTTCTCCAAAGGAGACTACACGGCACTGCTGGTTCCGGAAATGGGTGCGAACCTCGTGCGGCTGGCCAACACACGGTTGGGCGCGGAGATTCTGCGCACGCCCGGTGCCGACGAGATCGAGGTTTTCAAGAGCCGTCCGCAGGTATTCGGACTGCCGATCCTGTTCCCGCCCAACCGCATCGCCGACGGCCGTTACACGTTCGAAGGCCGCACCTATCAGTACCCGATCACCATTGAGAAGGAGCAGAACTACCACCACGGAGTGCTCAAAAGCGAGGCATTCATGGTTTCGAAAGCCCGTGAGACGGCCGAGGAGGTGATGGTCGAGTGTCGTTACTACGCCAATGCGGGCAACGACGCTGTGTTCCGCGATTTTCCGCACGAATTCAAGTGCAAGATCACCTACTGGCTCTCGGCCGACGGTCTGGAGCAGGAGGTGATGTTCTCGAACCGCAGCAAGATGCGGATGCCCGTAGGCGTAGGATTCCACACCCCGCTGTCGATCCCCTTTGCCGGAGGCGACGCCGCGGATTATGTGATGCGCGTGGCCGTCGGCGAGCAGGTCGAGCTCAGCGAGCGCAATCTCCCGACGGGCCGCAAGCTGCCGCTGTCGGAGCAGTTTTCGAAACTGCGCGAGGGCGGCCTCCGGGTCACCGGATGCGAGCCGATCGAGGCGGGATTCACGCTGAAAGAGATCGACGTGGACGGCAAATCGTTCCGCGGGGCGCTGGTCGAGAATGTGCGCACGGGTACGCAGATTTTCTACGAAGTGGACTCCCAGACGACCTACTGGACGATCTGGAACAATGGAGGACAGGTCCCCTACTGCTGCCCCGAGCCGCAGTCGTGGACCACGAACGCCCCCAACCTGCCGAATCCCTCGGCCGAAGGCTTCCGGGCCATCGCTCCGGGAGAGTCGTGGCGCATGGTGTTCCACCTCTACGCGAAATAGGTTGACAAAAAAGGGGAGCGGTTACCGCTCCCCTTTTTGTTTCAGAATTTCTCGTAGAACACCGTCTCGTCCAGCGGCTTGCGCAGCGTGTCGTGGCGGTCGGGATCGGCCGGAGTGCCATCGCCGTAACCGATCAGCAGAATGTTCACGGGCTCGACGTGCGGGGGCAACGCAAACTCCTCGCGCACGGCTTCGGGCTTGAACATGCAGATCCACAGCGTATCGAGACCCAGCGACGTGGCGGCGAGCATCATGTGGTCGGTGACGATCGAGGCGTCGATGTCGCCGATCACCTTGCTGTCGTATTTACGGGTCCACGCCTCGGAGGTGTCGGCGCAGACGATGATGGCCAGCGGAGCTCCGAAATCGCGCGTGCAGCGTGCAAGGCGTTCCATCCCCTCTTTCGACTGCACGACCACCAGCCGCTGGGGCTGCCGGTTGGCGCCCGTGGGGGCAACGCGCCCTGCTTCGAGGATTTGGGCCAGTTTCTCCGGCTCCACTTGCTTGTCAAAATATTTGCGGCAGGCGTACCGCTTTTTCGCCAGTTTCAGAAAATCGAAAGTTTCCATTGCAGATAAATTTATTTCACGCCGGATGCGCAGACTGGATTCCGATCCCCGGGACTGTCCTGCGCCCGGAAACCGGCGTTTTACACCGACAAATATAATAAAAAGCATACCGATGTGCAAGGGATCGCCCGGTTTTGGCAGTTCCGGCTGACAGAATGGCAGAAAAAAATCGCTGGCACACCGTTTGATGACTGTATCGTTGGAAAATCAATAAAACAACAACGATAAGACTATGAAAAACGGAAAAATCGGAGTCACGACGGAGAACATCTTTCCCGTCATCAAGAAATTCCTCTATTCGGAGCATGAAATCTTCCTGCGCGAGCTGATCTCGAACGCCGTGGATGCCACCCAGAAGCTGAAAACCCTCTCGTCGATCGGCGAAATGAAGGGCGATCTGGGCGACCTGACCATCCATGTGGCCGCGGACAAGGAGAAGAAGACGCTGACCGTGACGGACCGCGGTGTGGGCATGACGGCCGAGGAGGTGGACAAGTACATCAACCAGATTGCCTTCTCGGGTGCCGAGGAGTTCATGGAGAAGTATAAGAATCAGGCCATCATCGGCCACTTCGGACTGGGATTCTACTCGGCGTTCATGGTGTCGGACAAGGTCGAGATATTCACCAAATCGTTCCGCGAGGGGGCCAAGACCGTGCATTGGAGCTGCACCGGAACCCCCGAGTTCGAGATGGAGGAGACCGACGAGGCCCGCGACCGCGGCACGACCATCGTGCTGCACCTCTCGGAAGATGCGCTGGAGTATGCCGAGGAGTCGAAAGTCAGCGAACTGCTGAAGAAATACTGCCGCTTCCTGCCCGTTCCGATCGCTTTCGGCAAGGTCAAGGAGTGGAAGGACGGCAAGTACGTCGACACGGACAAGGACAACATCGTCAACAACATCGAGCCGCTGTGGACCCGCAAGCCCGCGGACATCACCGAGGAGCAGTACAAGGAGTTCTACCACGAACTGTACCCGATGGGCGACGAGCCGCTGTTCTCGATCCACCTGAACATCGACTACCCGTTCCACCTGACGGGCATCCTCTATTTCCCGAAGATCCGCAACAACTTCGAGATTCAGAAGAACAAGATCCAGCTCTATTCGAATCAGGTTTATGTGACGGATCAGGTCGAGGGCATCGTGCCGGAGTACCTGACGCTGCTGCACGGCGTGATCGACTCGCCGGACATTCCGCTGAACGTCTCGCGCAGCTACCTGCAGAGCGATTCCAACGTGAAGAAGATTTCGAGCTACATCACCCGCAAGGTCGCAGACCGCTTGCAGGAGTTGTTCAACACCATGCGTGCGGACTACGAATCGAAATGGGACGACCTGAAGGTCTTCATCCAGTACGGCATCCTCACCGACGAGAAATTCGCCGAGAAAGCCGCCGGTTTCATGCTCTGGAAGAACACCGAGGGCCAGTATTTCACCCCGAAGGAGTACACCGAGAAGGTGAAGGAGAACCAGACCGACAAGAACAAGACCGTGGTGTTCCTCTATGTGGACGACCCCGTGGCGAAATACACCTCGCTGGAGGCCGCCAAGGCCAAGGGTTACGACGTGCTGGTGATGGACGGCCAGTTGGACAACCACTACGTCAACTGGTATGAGTCGAAGGAGAAGGAGACGCGGTTCGTGCGTGTGGACAGCGACGTCGTCGACAAACTCATCCAGAAGGAGGAGAACGTCAAGATGTCGCTCACCGAGGCGCAGCAGGAGGTGCTGGAGCCCGTGTTCGAGAGCCAGATGCCCAAGGACGACAAGATTCACTACAACATTTCGTTCGAGGCGATGTCGCCCGACGAGGCGCCGGTGGTCATCACCCAGAACGAGTTCATGCGCCGCATGAAGGAGATGGCCGCGATGGGCGGCGGGGGCATGAGCCAGTTCTACGGCCAGATGCCCGACAACTTCACCATCGCGGTGAACGGCAACCACCCTATCGTCATCGACATCCTCGCCGATGTGGAGAAAGCCTACGGCGACAAGCTGCGGACCGTCACCAAGAAGATCGACGCCGCGGTGGCCGAGGAGAAGCGTTTCGACGAGGTCGTGAAAGGCAAGAAGGAGGAGGAGCTGACGCCCGAGGAGAAATCCACCCGCGAGGAGCTGTCGAAGAAGATCGTCTCCCTGCGCGACGAGCGCAACGAGCGTCTGCGCGAGATCGGCGGCGAGAACCGCCTTGTCAAGCAGATCATCGACTTGGCGCTGCTCACCAACGGCATGCTGAAAGGCAAGAACCTCACGGATTTCATCCAGCGGTCGATCTCGCTGATCGAGAAATAGGATCGCCCCGTCAATGCAGAGCGACCGCCTCTTTCGGGGCGGTCGCTCTGTGTTTACGACGGATCGTCAGACCTTTCGGCGTTCGATCTCGCTGATGTTGTCGATCTTCTTTTTGCGGAGGAAACCGTAGACACCGTCGAGGTGTTCGGTGACGCGGCCGTGGGAAAATTCGTAAATCTTGTGCGTCAGTCCGTCGAGGAAGTCGCGGTCGTGGGAGACGACGATGAGCGTCCCGTCGAAGGCGGTCAGCGCCTCCTTGAGAATCTCCTTGGTCTTCAGGTCGAGGTGGTTCGTCGGCTCGTCGAGGATCAGCAGGTTGACCGGCTCCAGCAGCAGTTTAATCATCGCCAGTCGGGTGCGTTCGCCGCCCGAGAGCACCTTGACCAGCTTTTCGCTGGCCTCTTTGCCGAACATGAAGGCCCCGAGGATGTCGCGGATGCGGGTCCGGATGTCGCCCACGGCGATGTCGTCGATGGTCTTGAAGACGGTGATCGTCTCATCGAGCCCCGACGCCTCGTTCTGCGCGAAATAGCCGATCCTGACATTGTGACCTATCTGTATCGACCCCTCGAAGTCGATCTGCCGCATAATGGCCTTGACCATCGTGGATTTACCCTCGCCGTTGCGTCCCACGAAAGCCACCTTGTCGCCGCGTTCGATGGTGATCGACACGTCGCTGAAAACCCGGTGGTCGCCATACGCCTTGCCCACCTCGGTGGCAATGACCGGATAAGCCCCCGAGCGCGGAGCGGGCGGGAAACGGAGGTTCAGGGCCGACGTGTCCTCCTCGTCCACCTCGATGATGTCCAGTTTTTCGAGCATCCGCACGCGCGACTGCACCTGATTGGTTTTCGAGTAGGTGCCCTTGAACCGCTCGATGAACTCCCGGTTCTCGGCGATCATCTTCTGCTGGTTTTCGTAGGCCGCCTGCTGCTGTTCGCGGCGCTCCTTGCGCAGTTCGAGGTAGTGCGAATAGTTGACCTTGTAGTCGTAGATGCGCCCGCGCATAATCTCGATCGTGCGCGTGGTGATGTGGTCCACGAAAGCCTTGTCATGGGAAATGACCATCACGGCCTTGGCATTGTTCATCAGGAAATCCTCCAGCCACTCGATCGACTCGATATCGAGGTGGTTCGTCGGCTCGTCCAGCAACAGCAGGTCGGGCTTCTGCAACAGCAGTTTGGCCAGCTCGATGCGCATGCGCCATCCGCCCGAGAACTCGGAGGTCTGCCGCGTGAAGTCCGAGCGTTCGAAGCCCAGTCCCAGCAGGATACGTTCGACGTCCTCCTGATAGTTGGTGAGGTCCACGGCATAGAATTTCTCGGAAATGGCCGTCACTTCCTCGATAAGCCGCATGTACGATTCGCTTTCGTAGTCGGTGCGGGTCGTAAGCTGTTCGTTGAGCGACGCGATCCGCCGTTCGATTTCGAACAGGTGTTCGAAAGCCCGCGAAGCCTCCTCGACGAGCGTCCGGCCGTCCTCCACGGTCAAGTGCTGAGGCAGGTAGCCCACTTTGCCGCCCTCGCCGATGGTCACCCGGCCGCGCGTGGCCGAACGTACCCCGGCGATGATCTTCAGCAAGGTCGACTTGCCGGCGCCGTTCTTACCCATCAGGGCGATCCGGTCCTTGTCGCCGATGGTGAAGGAGATGTCTTTGAAAAGCGTCGTGCCGCTGAACTCTACGGTCAGGGAGTCTATTGAAATCATATGTTATTGCAGATTGAGCGGCAAAGATACGAATAAGCGAGGGCAATGTCAAGTTTACTTGAACATTGCCGAGCGTCCTATTCGGTCCAGTCCTTTCGGATCAGGTCGAGGAACCACTCGGGACAGCGGCAGGGACGGCGCGAATCGCTGTGGATGAATCCCAACTGGGTCATGCCCGTGTTCAGCAGGTCGCCCTGCTCGTTGAAAATCTCGTAGTAGAAGTTGATGCGCGTCGAAGGTATCTCCCGCAACGAAATGCGCACCGTGAGCAGCTCGTCGAAATAGGCCGGCTTGCGGTATTTGGACTGCACTTCGAGAATCGGCATCATGATACCCCGCCGCTCGACTTCGGCGAACGACATGCCCAGCGCGCGCAGGAATTCGCTGCGGGCGGCTTCGTAGTAACAAATGTAGTTCGAATGGTGGCAGATGGCCATCTGGTCGGTATGCTTGTACCACACCCGTATCTGACAATCGTGGCTTAACATGTTTTCCTTATTTATTTGTTTTCAGTTTGGCAACGCAGGTCAGGATCAATCGCCCTAAAGCCCGCTTTTTAAGCGGACGCCTCTTAGACGGGCGGCTTCCTCGGTCTTTCCCTCCTCCAGCAGCCGGCGGATCAGCGTCGAGCTGACGCGCACGCCGTCGACCGTGCACGGCTCCACCTTCACAACCCTCAGCCGCCCCGTCGCCGCGAATGCGTCACAATCAACCCGGTCGTGGCCGAAGCGGTGGTTGTAACCCGCGACGAGCGTCTCGGCGCCGACCTTTCCGATCAGGTACTCCTCGACGAACTCCGCACCCGTCAGGGCGCTGAAAGCCCGGTCGAAAGGAATGACGATCACATTGTCGACACCCAGATCGCCTAACAGCGCGATCTTCTCGTCGAGGGTCGTCAGCAGCCGCAGGCCCTCTCCCCTGCCGAGCGTGATGCGCGGATGCGGCTCGAAAGTCAGCACGATGCTCTCGCCTCCTGCGGCGCGGGCCTCGGCGACGAGCCGTTCGATCAGCGCCCGGTGCCCCCGGTGCACGCCGTCGTAGGAACCGACGGTCACGGCCGGCCGGACGAAGCGCGGAAGCGCGTCGAAACCGTGAAATACCCGTATGCCGTTTCGCTGTTTCGTTTCAGGCATTGCTGCTCTCCTCGTTCTCCTTGACGAAATAGGCGACTTTTTCCAACAGCGTCGTGATGTCGTAGTTCTCGACGATGATTCCCTGCGGGAAGTTCAGCGGCGTGGAGGTGAAGTTCAGCACGCCCTTGATACCGGCGTTGATGATCGGCAGCACGAGCGTCGGGGCCACCTTCGTCGGCGACGAGACGATGACGATCGAGATATCCTTGTCCTCGACCACCTCCTCGAACGTGTCCATGTGGTAGCACGGAATGCCGTCGATGGTCTTGCCGACCTTCTCGGGATCGACATCGAACGCCGCGGTGATCTTCAACTTGAGCCCCTTGCCGTTGAAATACTTGGTGATGGCCTGACCCAGATGGCCCATACCCAGCACCGCGATGTTCATCGGCGAGGGGCTGTCGAGAATCTTGCTGATGTATTCGATCAGCACCTGCACGTCGTAGCCTTTCTTCGTATCGCTCGAAAAACCGATCAGCATCAGGTCGCGGCGCACCTGCACGGCCGTGATGCCGTGGATGCCGGCCAGCACATGCGAAAAAATGTGCGTGATGCCCTGCTTGTGGCTGGCGAGCAGCGTGCGGCGGTATTCGCTCAGGCGCTCGATGGTTTTCTCGGGGATCGTATTGGTCAAAGTTGCCATGGTTCTGCTATTCGATGGTTATCGTGAAATCGCTGTTGTAGTTGACGCGCATCCAGTTGCGGTTGACGTGGTTTTCGCGTCCCTCGCCCTGCCCGAACAGGTACACGGTCTGCAACGGCGCATAGCGGCGGTCTTCGAGGTCGTACTCGATGTCGCCGTACATGGCCGGGGCGAAGATCGCGGCCGTGTCGTAACCCCGGTAGGAGTAGAGCGTCGGCAGGGCACCGAACGCGCGGATGTAGGCGCTGTCGAACGTCCGCACGACCTCGGAGTCACGCTTGGCGTGGTAGGCCGAGAAGAAGATCACGCGGTCCTTGAAGTAAATGGCGCGGTCGATGGTATTGAAGCGGTTCCAGCGCGGATTGCCCATCACCGCGAAACGGGGCGCCGTGCGTCCGCGGCTCGTGATGCTCGTATCGGCCGACGCCAGAGCCGCGAGGATGCGCTCCACGTCGACGCTGTTGTCCGAAAGGATGATGAAAACGTTGTCCTGTCCGTTCTCCAGCAGCGGCGTGAGGTCGCTCGGGCTGCTGGCCGAACGCGCCGACGGATGCTCATACTTATAGGTGTACCGGGAATATTCTGAGTCCCCCAGCAACGCCAGTATCTCGCGTTCGAACTCCTTGTCGGTCGAAGCGGTGTAGATCAACGTCACGCGCTTGTCGCCGCCCACCAGATCCCCCGCCTTCTCGTACTTGCGCGACGGATCGGGAGCCAGTTGGAACAGCACGTCGCTGTTATGGCCGGTAATATGGGCCAGCGGCGACACCACGGGCACTTTCTTCTGCTCGGCGAAGCGGATCACCGGGGTCAGCCCCTCTTCGTAGACCGGGCCGATAATCAGGTTCGATTTGCGGAACGTCTCGTCCCGCTCGACGATCTCGCGGATGCGGGCCGTATCGCGGGCCGTGTTGTAGAGGTGGACGTTCACCGAGATACCCTGCCGGGTCTTGACGCTGTCCAGTCCCAGCAGGAAGCCCTGATAGAACTCCAGATAATTGCCGTTGGCCTCGCCGCCCGTGGCAATGGGCAGCATCAGGGCCACGTTGAGCGGCTCGCTGCGGCGCAGGGCCCGGAACTCGACAGGGATGACCTGCGGCTCCGCGGCGACCATGCTGTCCCGATGCAGGCTGTCGGCCGCCGCCTCCGTCACGGCTCCTTCCGGCTGCGGGATCTTGATCATCGCCCCGGCCTTGAGGTCCGCGGGTTTCAGCCCGTTGTTGAGCCGGCCGAGCTCGGCCTCGGTGATCCCGAAGCGGCGCGACAGCGAGTAGAACGTCTCGCCCGGACGGACGATATGGTATGCCGTACCCTCGTCGGCCACGCTGTTCAGCGACTGGCGGTACTCCTCCCACTGCTCCTTCGTTCCGGCTTCGTCCTCCGACCCGATCTGCTTCTTGCGGATCAGGATACGCTCCCCGAGGCGCATGTGCAGCGGGTCGAGGTTGGGATTGTCCTCCAAGATGGTCTTCACGGGGATTTCATACTGCCGCGAAATGGCGTAAAGCGTCTCGCCCTTCGACACGAAATGGAAATCGAAGGTCTTGCGCAGCTTCCTGTCCGACTTCGGTTCGGGAACATCGCTCACGAAGGGAATCTTGATGTTCTCCGCCGTCTTCAGCCCGCGGACGATCGAAGGGTTGTTCTCGAGGATCACCTTTTCGCCCACGCCGTAGGTTTTCGAGAGCCCGTAGAGCGTCTCGCCCGGCTGAACGGTATGGATGTAGAACTTCGAGCCGTTGATGTAGACGATCGTCCCGGACTTCTCCGCCGCAAGGGCGCAGAGCGTCCACACGATCATCAGGGCTGTGGCACAGAGTCGTTTCATCGTCATTTCAGTTTATCGCGCATCCGGATTTCGGTGATGACCTTCTTGGTGTAGAGCGGGAAATCGCCGTTCATCATCCACGCGTAGTAGCTGGGCTCGATGCGGAACACCTCGGCCACCGAACGGCCCTTGTACTTGCCGAATCCGAAGACCTCCTCGCCTTTTTCGTTGAAGAGGATACGCCCGGCGTAGTCCGCCGCCTCGGCGCGGCACGAATATTCGGCCAGCTTGTCGATGTCGTTCTCCAGATCGTCGTAACGGTCCAACTGGGCCATCAGCACCTCGTAGGTGGCTTTCGTGTCGGCCTCGGCCGAGTGGGCGTCCTCGAGATTCTTGTCGCAGTAGAACTTGTAGGCCGCCACCAGCGTGCGCTGCTCCTTCTTGTGGAAGATGTTCTGCACGTCGATGAACTTGCGGCGTTTGAAATCCACGTCGACACCCGCCCGGAGGAACTCCTCGACCAGCACCGGCAGGTCGAAGCGGTTCGAATTGAAACCGCCGAAATCGCAGCCGCGGACGAACTGCTCGAGCGACTTGGCGACCTGCGCGAACGTCGGGCAATCCTTCACGTCCTCGTCCGTGATGCCGTGTACGGCCGTAGCTTCCGCGGGAATGTGCATCTCGGGGTTTATCCGGCGGGTCTTGGTGATCTCCTCGCCGTCGGGCATGACCTTGACCATCGATATCTCGACAATGCGGTCCTTGGCGGTATCTATGCCGGTGGTTTCGAGGTCGAAGAAGATGATCGGGCGTTTGAGGTTTAACTTCATCTGACTGCCGTTATGCGTTGATCATCATCGGCATCAGCAGCATCAGCGTCGCGCTCGACTGCTTGTCGTCATAAACGGGCTTGAAGACGCCTGCGCGGGTCGAATCGGCCAGCTCCACCACCACCGTCGGGGTCTCCATGTTCGAGAGTATCTCGACAAGGAACGTCGACTTGAAGCCGATCGAGATGGGCTGTCCGTCGTAGCTGCACGAGATCGTCTCGTTGGCCGACACCGAGAAGTCGATGTCCTGCGCCGTGAGGTTGATCTTGTTGTCGGCGATGTCCATGCGGATGAGGTTTGTCGTGGGGTTCGAGCAGACGGCCACGCGCTTGATGCCGTTGACCAGCTCGATGCGGTCCACCAGCACCTTGTTGGGGTTGTTGGACGGGATCACGGCGTTGTAGTTCGGGTAGTTGCCCTCGATCAGCCGGCACACGAGCGTGTGGCTCTTAAGCTTGAACAGTGCGTTCTTCGAATCGAACGCCATCTCGATTGCGTCGTCCTCCTTCAGCAGCACCGACTTCAGCAGGTTGGCGGGCTTCTTGGGCAGGATGAACGAGGCGGTCACCTCATTGGGGGTCTCGGCCTCGTACTTCACCAGCTTGTGGGCGTCGGTGCCCACGAACGTCAGCGCATTGGGCGCGAGGTTGATATAGATGCCGTTCATCACGGGGCGCAGTTCGTCGTCGGCCGTGGCGAAGATGGTCTTGTTGATGCCGTTGACCAGCGTGTCCACATCCATCGAAAGCTCCTTCTTCTCGGCGCTCAACTGCGGCACGGCGGGATAGCTCACGGCGCTGGCTCCGGGGATCGAGAGCGAACCGCTCTTCCAGTTGATCTTGATCTCCCAGTTCTTGTCGTTGACCTCGATCACGAGCGGCAGCTCGGGGAACTCCTTCAGCGAGTCGAGCATCAGCTTGGCCGGCGCGGCGATCGTACCCTCGTTTTCGACGCTGTCCACCTCGATCGAGCCGATAAGGGTCGTTTCGAGGTCCGACGTGGTGACCTTCAGGGTGTTGCCGTTGAGCTCCATCAGGAAGTAGTCCAAAATGGGCAGCGTGTTCTTATTGCTGATAACCTTGCCGGTGGTAGCCAGCAGCGAAAGCAGTGCCGAGCTTGATACGGAAAATTTCATACGTTTGTCTCTGTTTTTTTCTGTTATGGTTTCTTACTCTAAAGTTGCCAGTTTGTCGAGGGCCGTCCGGATCATCTTCTTCACGAACGGCTTGTAGTCCGTGTTGACGTCCTGCGCGATGCGCTGGGCGATGATCGTACAGATCGTGGCGGCGCGGTGGCCCATCAGGGCTGCAAGACCTGCCAGCGCCGAACCCTCCATTTCGAAGTTGGTGATGCGGCGGCCTTCGAAGCCGAACGACTCGATCTTCTCGTTCAGGTGTGCGTCGTGCGGCTCGAGGCGCACCCAGCGGCCCTGCGGGGCGTAGAAGCCCGGGGCGGCGATGGTGATGCCCTCGCGCGTGACGTCGCTGAAATGCTTGAACAGCGTCTTGTCGGCGTTGACGAAATAAGGGCGCGGCATCTTCTCGTACCAGCCCGTATGCTTCACGAAAGCCTCCTCGAGCGCCAGATCGCAGACCCCGTCGCGGCCCTTGTAGTAGCTCAGCAGGCCGTCGAAGCCGCACGAGGTGCGCGAAAAGACGAACTCGCCGACCTTGATGTCGGGCTGAATGGCCCCCGAGGTGCCGAGGCGGACCAGCGTCAACTGCTTCTTCACGGCCTTCTCCTGCCGCGTGGCGAAATCGACGTTGGCCAGCGCATCGAGCTCCGTGACGCAGATGTCGATGTTGCCGATGCCGATGCCGGTCGAGAGCACCGTCATCCGCCGGCCCTTGTAGGTCCCCGTCACGGTCTTGAACTCGCGGTTCTCGACTTCGCACTCCTTCGTGTCGAAAAATCCGGACACGAGGGCCACGCGGCCCGGATCGCCGACCAGTATCACGGTGTCGGCCAATTGCCCGGGAAGCAGGTGCAGGTGGAATATCGAACCGTCGTCGTTGATAATCAATTCGGAAGCGGGGATCGTTCTCATAATAGTGGTTTTTTAATTTCCATAATTGGCATAAAAGTAATATATTTACATCGAATATCAAAACTTCGAAGCGAATATTTCATAAATATAAGTATAGCTAAAATGACACTCATCAAATCCATTTCGGGCATCCGCGGCACCATCGGAGGCCCCACGGGAGAAAACCTGACGCCGCCCGACGTCGTGAAATTCACCACGGCCTATGTGCGCCTGACCGCCCGCCGTACACCGGGCAAAAAACTTACCATAGTCGTAGGCCGCGACGCCCGAATTTCGGGCGAAATGGTCTCGAACCTCGTCGAAGGCACCCTTCTGGCCTGCGGCGCCGACGTCATCAACGTCGGGCTGTGCACCACCCCGGGGACTGAAATGGCCGTCATCACCAAAAAGGCCGACGGCGGCATTATCATCACCGCCTCGCACAACCCCCGCCAGTGGAACGCCCTGAAACTGCTGAACTCCGACGGCGAATTCCTCTCCGACGCCGAGGGCAAGCAGGTACTGGCCATGTCCGAGGAGGAGGATTACGACTACCCTGCGATCGACGCTATCGGACACGTCCTTTCGCGCGAGGATTTCAACGACGAGCATATCCGCCGCGTGCTGGCGCTGCCGCTGGTCGACGTCGAAGCCGTGCGCAAACGCCGCTTCAAAGTGGTCGTCGACGCGGTGAACTCGGTGGGCGGCATCGTAATGCCGAAACTGCTGCGCGAGCTGGGCTGCGAGGTCGTGGAGCTCAACTGCGAGCCCACGGGCGAATTCGCCCACAACCCCGAGCCGCTGCCCCAGAACCTCACCCAGATTTCGGAGGCGATGGTGCGCGAGAAGGCCGACGTGGGCATCGTGGTCGATCCCGACGTGGACCGGCTGGCGTTCGTCTCGGAGGACGGCTCGATGTTCGTCGAAGAATATACGCTGGTGGCCGTCGCGGATTACATCCTCTCGGAAAAGCCCGGCAACACGGTTTCGAACCTCTCCTCGTCGCGCGCCCTGCGCGACATCACGGAGCGTCACGGAGGCAAATACTACGCTTCGGCCGTCGGCGAGGTCAACGTCGTAGCGAAGATGAAAGAGGTCGGCGCCGTGATCGGCGGCGAGGGCAACGGCGGGGTCATCTACCCCGAACTGCACTACGGCCGCGACGCGCTGGTGGGTACGGCACTCTTTTTGACGTGGCTGGCCCGGAAAGGCATGACCATGACCCAACTGCGTGCGACCTACCCCTCGTACTACGCTTCGAAGAACAAAATCGAGCTGACGCCGGCCATCGACGTAGATAAAGTACTGCGTGAGGTAAAGGCCCGTTATGCCGGTGAAAACGTGAATGATATCGACGGTGTGAAAATCGACTTTGCGGAGAACTGGGTACACCTGCGCAAGTCGAATACCGAGCCGATCATCCGCGTCTACACCGAGGCCAAGTCGATGGACGAGGCCGACGCGCTGGCGCAGCGGTTCATCGCCGAAATCAAGGAAATCTGCCATATTTAAGACTATGAAGAAGAACGTATTAATCCTCGCCGCAGCCCTCGCGCTGGTCGCCTGCGGCGGAAACGCCCCGAAAAAGAAAGCTGCCGCCGAAACGCAGACTACGACCACGGCGGCGCCCGACATGCACACGGCCGAAACGTCGCTCGACTATCTGGGCACCTACGAAGGCACCCTCCCGGCGGCGGACTGCCCGGGCATCCAAACGACGCTGACGCTCAATCCGGACGGCACATACGACCTGCACATGAAATACATCGACCGCGATTCGGAGTTCGACGAGAAAGGCGCTTTCTCCGTTAAGGAGAATCTGCTGACCCTGACCCAGCTCGACGACGGCTCGGAAGAGTATTACAAGGTGGAGGAAAACCGGCTGCGCATGCTCGATGCCGAGAAACAACCTGTCACGGGAGCGCTGGCGGAGAATTACACACTGCAAAAAACCAAGTAAGCGAATGGATAAAGTAAAGGTTTATATAAACGAGAATAAAGATCGTTTTATCAACGAGTTGTTCGATCTGCTGCGCATTCCGTCGATCAGCGCGGAATCGGGTCATAAACCCGACATGCAGCGTTGCGCCGAGTTCCTCGCAGCGGCGCTCGTAAAAGCAGGTGCGGATCATGCCGAAGTGCTGCCCACGGAGGGCAATCCGGTGGTCTATGCCGAAAAAATCGTCGATCCGAAAGCCAAAACGGTGCTGGTTTACGGCCACTACGACGTGATGCCCGTGGACCCGCGGGCGGAGTGGCGCACCGAGCCGTTCGAACCCGTCATCAAGGAGGGACGCATCTGGGGCCGCGGGGCCGACGACGACAAGGGCCAGTTGTGGATGCACGCCAAGGCTTTCGAGGCGATGTGCGCCACGGACACGCTGCCCTGCAACGTCAAATTCATGCTGGAGGGCGAGGAGGAGATCGGTTCGCCGAGCCTCTATGGTTTCTGCCGGGAGAACAAGGAGATGCTCAAGGCCGATATTATATTGGTGTCGGATACCTCGATGATTTCGATGCAAACACCCTCGATCACATGCGGTTTGCGCGGGTTAGCTTACATGGAGGTTGAAGTGACGGGCCCGAACAAGGACCTCCATTCGGGGTTGTTCGGCGGCGCCGTGGCCAACCCGGCCAACGTGCTGACGCGGCTGGTGGCCAGCCTTATCGACGACGAGGGCCGTGTGACGATTCCCGGCTTCTACGACGACGTGCGCGAGCTGACGCCCGAAGAGCGCACGGCGTTCAACAAGGCGCCGTTCAGCATGGAGGAGTACAAGAAGTCGCTGGAGATCGGCGACGTGGAGGGCGAAGCGGGCTACACGACGCTGGAGCGCACGGGTGTGCGTCCGTCGCTCGATGTCAACGGCATCTGGGGCGGCTACACGGGCGAGGGCACCAAGACGGTGATTCCCGCGAAAGCCTCGGCCAAGATTTCGATGCGTCTGGTCCCGAATCAGGATTACCACAAGATTTCGGAACTCTTCGAGCGGCATTTCAACGCCATCGCGCCCGAGAGCGTGAAAGTGACGGTGAAGTCGCTCCACGGCGGCATGCCCTACGTCTCCCCGACCGATATGCCGGCCTACAAGGCGGCTGAAAAGGCCGTCGAGGCCACGTTCGGCAAGAAGCCCCTGCCCTTCTACTCGGGCGGCTCGATTCCGATCATCAGCGGATTCGAGTCGATTCTGGGCATCAAGTCGCTCCTGATCGGCTTCGGACTGGCCGAGGACGCCATCCACTCGCCGAACGAGAGCTACGGGCTCGAGCAGTTCGAAAAGGGCGTGGAGACTATTCCGCTGTTTTACAAGTATTTCGCCGAAAGCTGACAGCCGATGTACGACGAACTGCTGGAATTTGCCGTCCGAATGGCCCGGGAGGCCGGAAAGATCCACCTCGCCTACTTCCGGAGCGACAAACTCGCCATCCGGACCAAGTCCAACGTCTACGACGTGGTGACGCGCGCCGACAAGGAGAGCGAGGAGCTGATTGCCGGGATGATTGCGGAACGCTACCCCGACCACGCCATTCTGGGCGAGGAGGGCGGCAGCCGTGGCAATGCGGAAAGCGACTGGCGCTGGGTGGTCGATCCGCTGGACGGCACGACCAATTACAGTCAGGGGCTGCCCGTTTTCGCGGTCTCGATCGCCCTGCAACACAAGGGCGAAACGGTCGTAGGCGTGGTCTATGCACCGTATCTGGGCGAGTTGTTCACGGCCGTGAAGGGCGGCGGGGCTTTCCTGCGATACGCTTCGCGGGAGCCGGAACGCCTCCGCGTCGGGGAGAAGCAGACACTTGCCACGTCGGTGATCGCCACGGGATTCCCCTACGACAAGGATGTGAATCCGGACAACAACAGCGACAACGTCGCCCGGATCATCCCCTATGTGCGCGATGTCCGGCGGCTGGGGTCGGCGGCCTACGACCTGAGTTGCGTCGCCGCAGGGCTGCTGGACGGCTATTGGGAGCTGGCGCTCCACGAATGGGATGTCTGCGCCGCCGAACTGATCCTGCGGGAGGCCGGGGGTGTCGTCTGCGACCTCCGCCAAGACCGCGGCATCTCGATCGTTGCCGGCAACGCTGCGATCGTGGAGGAGATCCGGAAATACGTTCGTTAACCGACTGAAAAACAATTGCATTGTAAAAAAAATGCCGGGGCGGGAGTAAATTCCCGCCCTTTTTTTGCGGATATTCGTAAAATATTTTACTATTTTTATCCCGGACAAAAACGAAAAAAACAGATGTGCGGAATTGTAGGATATGTCGGCCGGCGTGACGCCTGTCCGATTCTGGTGAAGGGTCTGCACCGCCTCGAATATCGGGGTTACGACAGCGCGGGCATCGCGCTGGTCAACGCAGAAGGCGCCCTCCACGTTTTCAAATGCAAAGGCAAGGTCTCGGACTTGGAACATTTTCTCGCGGGCAAGGACCTCGGCGGAACCATCGGCATCGCCCACACGCGCTGGGCCACGCACGGGGTTCCGAACGACGCCAACGCCCATCCCCACTACTCCGAATCGGAGAACATCGCCCTGATACACAACGGCATCATCGAGAACTACCGCGTGCTGAAAGATGCGTTGGTCGAAAACGGCTACACGTTCCGCAGCAGCACCGATTCCGAAGTGTTGGTGAACCTGATCGAATACGTCCGCGAAACGAACCGCTGTTCGTTGTTCGAAGCCGTGCAGCAGGCGCTTCGTCAGGTGGTCGGGGCCTATGCCATCGCCGTCGTCGAAAAAGGCAACACCGACCGGATCATCGCCGCGCGGCAGAGCAGCCCGATGGTCGTGGGCATCGGCAAGGGCGAATACTTCCTCTCGTCGGATGCCGCGTCGATTATCGAGTACACCGAGGATTTCGTCTACATAGGCGACGGGGAGATCGCCGTGATCGAACGCGACAAACCCCTGAAAGTCGTGACGCTGGACAACCACGAGGGAAAGATCGACATCCGCAAGCTCCAGCTCTCGATCTCGCAGCTCGAAAAGGGCGGCTATCCCCATTTTATGCTCAAGGAGATTTACGAACAACCCTCGACATTGGTGGACTGCATCCGCGGGCGCATCAATCCCGACACCTGCGAGGTGAAGCTCTCGGGGGTGATCGACCACCGCGAGAAGTTCCTCGCCGCGCGCCGCATCATCTTCGTGGCGTGCGGCACCTCGTGGCACGCCTCGCTGATCGGCGAGCATCTGATCGAGTCGATCTGCCGCATCCCGGTCGAAGTGGAGTACGCCTCGGAATTCCGCTACCGCAACCCCATCATCCGCGAGGACGACATCGTAATCGCTGTGTCGCAGTCGGGAGAGACGGCCGACACGCTGGCCGCCGTGGAACTGGCCCGCAAGGCCGGGGCGTTCGTCTTCGGCATCTGCAATGTCGTGGGGTCGTCCATCGCCCGTGCGACGGATTCGGGGGCCTACATTCACGTCGGTCCCGAGATCGGCGTCGCCTCGACGAAGGCTTTCACCGGGCAGGTGACCGTAATGGCGATGCTGGCGCTGGCCGTGGGGCACGAAAAGGGAACCGTTGCGGAGGAATATTACCGCGAAGTGTCGTCTGCCCTGCTCCACCTGCCCGAAACGCTGGAGGAGGTGCTGAAAGTCGCTCCGCAGATCGCCGACCTTGCGAAAATATTCACCTACGCCCACAATTTCATCTACTTAGGCCGCGGATATAATTATCCCACGGCACTGGAGGGGGCACTGAAACTCAAGGAGATATCCTACATCCACGCCGAGGGTTACCCCGCCGCCGAGATGAAGCACGGCCCCATTGCGCTGATCGACGCCGAGATGCCCACCGTGGCCATCGCCACGCCGGATCACACCTACGAAAAGACCGCCTCGAACATCGAGGAGGTCCGGGCCCGCGGCGGCAAGATCATCGCCGTCATCGCCCGTGACGACCGGCAGGTACGCCGTTCGGCGGATTATGTGATCGAGGTTCCGGTCATTGCCGAGTGTCTGATGCCGATCGTGGTGTCGGTGCCCCTGCAACTGCTGGCCTACTACATTGCGGTATACAAGGGCCGCAACGTCGACCAGCCTCGCAACCTCGCCAAATCGGTGACCGTAGAGTGACCGGCTTAAGAAGCCGGATTTAGGGGCTGCGGCTGGATTTTGCATATCGGAATCCGATTCCCGCTCTCGCCCATCTAAGAGATGGGCCTTAGGGGCGGTAATAAGTCAATACGTTGCCGACCCGGATACCCGCCCTGCCCGTCTAAGAGGCGGGTTTTAGGGGCGGTGATCGGTCAATACGTTTCCGAGCCAGACACCCGCTCCCGCCCGCCCTGTCTAAGAAGGTTTTAGAGAAAATAGAAAAGGTCGGCCCCACTGGGTCGACCTTTCTCTATGATATGCCGGAAACGGCTACATCATTTCGTCGTAGGCGTACTGTATGGCGCGGTTCAGGATGGCGATGAACGGCTGCGTGCGGCGGAACTCCTCGACCGTGCGGTCCAGCAAATCCGGGGCCAGCAGGAACTCCTCGGTAATCGGCCGGTCGATGTAAAAGTCTTTCAGCTTCAGCATCTCGGCGTATTCACTGTCGGCAGGAAAACCCGTCGGAACCCGCTTGAGCTTGTTTCGTTCGTTCAGGCGGAAACCCTTGGCCTTTTTGATCGCCGCTTCGATCTCCGCGCCGTTGTCGAGCACCTCCTCGCGGATCGAACGCAGGATGGTCGGCTCGATGCAGACGGCGCCCGCCGAAAGCAGGTTGCACCACACCAGCGAGTCACAGCAGGGTTCGATGTGGAAATAGTATCCCGCGAAGCCCGATTTCTTGCCCTTCGGGGCGATGTAGGCGCCGATATAGGTCTTATAGGGCGACTTGTCGTTCGAGAAGCGTGTGTCGCGGGCGATGCGGTAGGTGCAGTCCTGCGGACGCAGGCCCTGCACCGAGGGATCGAACGACGCGATGCCGTCGATCAACTGTCCGGTGAAGTCCGCAAACCGCCCCTTCACCCGGGTCCATTCGGCGCGGTTGGCATCGAACCACTCCCGGGTGTTGTTGTCGTGCAGGCGGCGGAAGAAATCGATGACCTCTTTCATCTTACCACGCGAAAAGCGGATAATCGGCCATCAGGGCGTTCACGTCCTTGCGGACGGCGGCGATGTTCGACTCGTTTTCCGGGTCGTGCAGCACGCGGTCGATCAGCTCGACGATGTACTCCATCTTGTCCTCCTTCAGACCGCGGGTCGTGATGGCCGGGGTTCCGAAGCGCAGACCCGAGGTCTGGAACGGCGAACGGCTGTCGAACGGCACCATATTTTTGTTGGTGGTGATGTCGGCGGCCACGAGGCATTTTTCGGCCAGTTTGCCCGTCAGTTCGGGGAATTTCGTGCGCAGGTCGACCAGCATCAGGTGGTTGTCCGTACCGTCCGAAACGATCTTGTAACCGCGTTTCACGAAAGCGGCGGCCATCGCCTTGGCGTTCTTCTGCACCTGTGTCTGGTACTCCTTGTAGGCGGGTTCCAGCGCCTCGCCGAAAGCCACGGCCTTGGCGGCGATGACGTGCTCCAGCGGACCGCCCTGAATACCCGGGAAGACGGCCGAATTGAGGATCTGCGACATCATCTTCACGGCGCCCTTCGGCGTGGTCTGTCCCCAAGGATTCTCGAAGTCCTTACCCATCAGGATGATACCGCCGCGCGGTCCGCGCAGGGTCTTGTGGGTCGTCGAGGTGACGATATGGGCGTATTTCACAGGATTCTCCAGCAGTCCGGCGGCGATCAGTCCGGCCGTGTGGGCCATGTCCACCATCAGCAGCGCCCCCACCTTGTCGGCGATCTCGCGCATGCGCTTGTAGTCCCATTCGCGCGAATAGGCCGAGGCGCCGCCCACGATCAGCTTGGGCTTGCACTCCAGCGCCTTGCGCTCCATGGCGTCGTAGTCGATCACGCCGGTGGCCTCGTCGAGCTGGTAGCCCACAGCGTTGAAATACTTACCCGACATGTTGACCGGCGAACCGTGCGAAAGGTGTCCTCCGTGCGCGAGGTCCAGCCCCATGAAGGTATCGCCCGGCTGCATGCAGGCGAAGAAGACGGCCATGTTGGCCTGCGCGCCCGAGTGGGGCTGCACGTTGGCGTATTCCGCACCGTAGAGCTTGCAGATGCGCTCGATGGCCAGCGACTCGACCTTGTCCACGACCTCGCAGCCACCGTAGTAGCGGGCGCCGGGATAGCCTTCGGCGTATTTGTTGGTCAGAACCGAACCCATGGCCTCCATCACCTGCTCGCTGACGAAGTTCTCCGAGGCGATCAGCTCGATGCCGTGCATCTGGCGGCTGCGCTCGGCGGCAATCAAATCGAAAATCTGGGAATCTCTTTTCATTATCGTATTGGGATTTTGTGAAATGCTTTTACGGCTGGTAAAGATAAGCAAAAATGCCGAATTTCGTTCCGCGGGCAGGCGATTAAGATATTTTTCCTATATTTGCGAATAAAAATTGGCAGACATTGCCTTAAAAATATAAGAGAATTATGAAATTACTGGATGGGAAAGTGGCCGTTGTGACCGGCGCCGCACGCGGCATCGGCAAGGCCATCGCACTCGAATTCGCCAAAGAGGGCGCCTCGGTGGCGTTCACCGACCTTGTGATCGACGAGAACGGCAAAGCCACTGAAGCAGAGATCGCCGCACTGGGCGTAAAGGCCAAGGGTTACGCGTCGAACGCCGCCAACTTCGAAGAGACGCATCAGGTCATCGACCAGATCGTGAAGGATTTCGGCCGCATCGACATTCTCGTGAACAACGCCGGAATCACGAAGGACGGCCTGATGATGCGCATGTCCGAGGCGCAGTGGGATGCCGTGCTGACGGTGAACCTCAAGTCGGCGTTCAACTTCATCCACGCCGTAACGCCCGTCATGGCGCGTCAGAAAAGCGGCTCGATCATCAACATGTCGTCGGTGGTAGGCGTCAGCGGCAATGCCGGACAGTGCAACTACTCGGCGTCGAAGGCCGGCATGATCGGATTAGCTAAATCCATTGCAAAAGAGATGGGTCCCCGCGGTATCCGCGCCAACGCCATCGCTCCGGGTTTCATCATGACCGAGATGACCGACAAACTGCCCGACGAGGTGAAGGAGGGCTGGTACAAGCAGATTCCGCTGCGCCGCGGCGGTACGCCGGAGGATGTCGCCAAGGTGGCGCTGTTCCTCGCTTCGGACCTTTCGTCGTATGTCAGCGGTCAGGTCATCCACTGCTGCGGCGCGATGAACTGTTAGGAAGCTGAGAGATGCGAAAAGAAAGGATGCCGCAAGGTATCATCTGAAAACGGAAGTGCCCGGCAAGTTTACTTGGACGGGCACTTTTGTTGTCAGACGGTGTATTCCGCAGGAAGCCTTCTTTTCGCGTCCGAAGCGCCGCCAACAATCACGGCACGAAAGCGAAGCGTGTGCCGTAATTGTTAGAACTTACATTTTTTGTTATATTTGCATCTATGAAACGACTCATAACCTTGCTCGCGGCGCTGGCCGCACTTCAGACATATGCCCAGAGAATCGAGGCGACGCTCCCCAGCCCCGACGCCAAGGCCATTGGCATGGGCGGCGTGATGATGACCACCCTCTCGGGTTCGCACGCCATCTACAACAACTCGGCGATGGCGGTCTTTTCGCACATGCCGTCGCAGATATCGTCGTCCTATTACGGGCAGGGAAATTTCGATTACTACGCCGTATCGGGCTACTGCCGCTTCGACAATGTCAATCTTGCGCAAGTCGGCTGGCGCCAGTATCTCCGCGAACACGGCAACAACGACATGGCCGTCGATCTGGGCTATTCGCGCCGCATGGGCGACAGATGGTCGCTCGGTGTCGTGGCGCGCTACATGCACCTGAAACGCCCGGAGGTGTCGGCCGACGCTTTGGCCGTGGACCTCAGCGCCGCTTATCAACTGCCGCTGGAGAATGTCGGCAGCTACTCGACGCTGCGCGCAGGCGCCAAGCTGGGCAATCTGGGTGGCTATGTCGACGACACGGATTATACGCTGCCGATGGATTTCACCGTCGGCGCGGCCCTCGACACGTTCCTCTCCGATGCCCACGAGATCACCGTCGGCACCGACGTGGGCTACTATTTCTCCCCGGAGTCGGTCCGCGGATTCCAAATGTCGGTGGGTGCGGAATACAACCTCATGCAACTGGTCCAGTTGCGCACGGGCTACCACTACGGCGAACGGCGCGACTACTATCCGAGTTACTGGACCGTCGGCGCCGGCGTGCGCATCCTGCACCTGCGCCTCGACTTCGCGTATCTGTTCGCCAAGAAGCACACGCTCCTGCGCAACACCTACAGCATCAGTTTCGGGCTGGATTTCTAAGATATTCCATTATCCCCTCGCAGCCGTCCTCCAGCATGTCGAGCACCAGCTCGAAACCCTCGTGTCCCTCGTAATAGGGGTCGGGAACGTATGTGCGGTCGGGATGGCGGCGGCAGAACTCCGCCATGCGGTATATTTTGCGGGCGGCCTCGCGGGAAGGTGCCAGCCGGTTAAGCGTCTCGTAGTTCATGTCGTCCATGGCGACGATCATGTCGAAACGACCGAAATCCTCCTCGCTCACCTGCCGAGAGCGGTGTGTCAGCACATAACCCCGGCGCGAAGCGGCGCTGCGCATGCGTGCATCGGGCAGTTCGCCCCGGTGTCCTCCATAGGTACCCGCCGAGTCGATCGTAAAGCGGTCGGCGACTCCCCGCTTCTTCACGATGTCGTGCATGATGCCGTCGGCGGCCGGGGAGCGGCAAATATTGCCCAGACAGACGAATAAAATCCTTGTTTTCGATTCCATGGCGCAAAGATACGAAATTTTCGGAACGCGAATTGCAGGACACCTCGACATGGAAAAGAAAATGACGGACTGGATCGGACAATACCGCTGCATGGACTGGGCCGTGCTCTACATGCGGCTGTTCGCGGGGGCCATGATGCTGTTTCACAACATCGGCAAAATACAGAATTACAACGAGATAATCGACTCGTATCCGACCGTGCTCAACATCAGTCCCGCCGTCGTGTTCGCTGTCGTGTCGGTTGCCGAAGTGCTGTTGGCGGTGCTCATCATCATGGGGCTGTGGGTCCGGAAAGCGGCTTTCGTGATGGCGCTGGGTATCCTCCTGATGTTCGTCCGGGGAGGATTCGGCGCCGGGGAACCCGAATTCGTATGGCTGGGCATCTATGTCTTTCTGATCGTTTCGGGAGGCGGATTTTACGGATTCGACACCGCTCTCGCCGCCACGGGCGGAAAAAAGTGACCAATCGAACAACAATATCCACCCCCGCAGTCTTGATGTTCGAAGAAATATCGTAACTTTGCCGCGATTTGTTTTCGTTAGACACCACAAAAACAGAACGTAATGAAGATGAAAGTAATCGTGATGCTGGCAGCTTTCGCGCTGGCCGCATCGGCAGCCCCGGCGCAGGAACTGCCCCGCAAGGTACAGAACGTCGAGGTCCTCGATCTGGACGGAAAACCGGCCAAACTCCCCCATTTCGGCGAAAAGAACCTGATGATATTCTATGTAGACCCCGACCGGCACAAGCAGAACGAGGATTTCACCATCGAACTGGAGGAAAATCACCGCGCTTCGGGTGAGAACATTTACGGCTTCGGGGTGATGAACCTCAAGGACGCCCCGATGGTTCCCAACGGCATGGCCCGCAGCATGGCCAAGAAGCGCACGGCCAAGAACGGCGCCACGGTGCTGGCCGACCAAGACCGCATCCTGAGCACGGCGTGGAAGCTGGGCGACTGCAACAACCAGTTCGTGCTGATGATCGTGTCGAAGGAGGGCGAGCTGGTGTTCCTGCGCAAGGGCATCCTCTCCGACGACGACAAGGAGGCTTTCTACCAGACGGTCGAGAAATACAAATAGGTCTCGATGCTGCGCAGAACCGCCGCCCTGATTCTCGTGCTCTCAGGCTCGTTCCTTACGGGGCGGGCTCAGGAGGAGGGCACCCGTATTGCAGACGGCGACACGCTGCACTACACCTACACCCCGCTGCCGCAGGAGGCTCCCCGAAAGAAACCCTTCCTGCGGCGCGTCGTCGATTATTTCGGGGAGTCGACCATCGACAAGACCTTCGAGAAGAAGATCGACTTCACCTTCGCCGGAGGACCCAGCTATTCGAAGAACACGAGTTTCGGCATCGGCCTGCTGGCGGCGGGACTCTACCGTCTCGACCGCACGGACTCGATCACGGCGCCTTCCGACATCTCGATCTTCGCCAACGTCTCGGTTTCGGGATTCTATGCGCTGGGCGTGACGGGAAACAACATCTTCGCGCACAACAAGCGCCGCATAAACTATACGGTGATGTTCGCCTCGGCGCCCCGCAGTTTCTGGGGCATCGGCTACGACGCGGGGCGTAACAATCCCGAGAGCACCTACTCCGAGAAACGCTATCTGGTCGAGGGGCGTTACCTGCACGAGTTCCTGCCCCACACCTATATCGGCGGACTGGTGAGCTTCGAGCACACGAAGGGCCTGAAATTCACCGAACCGGCGTACCTCCGCGGGGAGAAGCTGAAATACACGGCGACGGGTATCGGAGCCATCCTCGAATACGATTCGCGCGACTTCATCCCCAACCCGTTCCGGGGCGTCTATGTGAGTTTTCAGGAGACGCTCTTCCCGAAAGGGCTCGGAAACTGCGGCAAAACGCTGTGGCGCACGACTTTCACGGCCGACGCTTACCAGCGGGTGTGGAAAGACGGCGTTCTCGCCGCCGACCTCTACGCGGTGTTCAACACCGACGGTACGCCGTGGCCGATGCTCGCCCGCATGGGCGGCAGCCAGCGGATGCGCGGCTACTATCAGGGCCGCTACACGGACAACGACATGATTACGCTGCAAATCGAGCTGCGCCAGCGCATCTGGCGGCGCATCGGATGCGCGGTCTGGGGCGGCGCGGGCAACGTGTTCCCGTCGCTCGGCGAGTTCGACTGGTCGCAGACGCTGCCCAACTACGGCGTCGGCTTCCGGTGGGAGCTCAAAAAAAGAGTTAACGTTCGCCTTGATTACGGATTCGGCAAGAAAACAAGCGGTTTCCTGCTAAGCATAAACGAGGCATTTTAAGAGCTATTTGGTTTATGAGTGCTGATACGAACCGGAAAAACAGACGGCGGGTTGTCAAAACCCGCAGCCGTTTCACCACGCTGCTGACCGTCTATTTCTTCGTGGCGCTGATTATCCCCAATTGTGTGTTGGCTAACACCGAGCCCTACTCGGTGTGGACCGTCGAGTCGCTGATCCTCATGCCGCTGGGGTTCTACATGATGTGGAGCGTAGCCCTGCGCCGTTCGGGCGTGATGATCTGGCTGGCGTTCCCGTTCATCTTCTTCTGTGCCTTCCAGATCGTGCTGTTGTACCTCTTCGGCAATTCGATCATCGCCACCGATATGTTCACCAACCTCCTGACGACCAATCCGGGCGAGGCGGGCGAACTGCTGGGCAACATCTACCCTTCGGTGGTGCTGGTCTGCGTACTCTACCTGCCGCTGCTGTGGCTCGCGGCGCGCGAGATCGCCCATAAACGCTACATCACCCGCACGGCGCGCATGAACATCGGACTGACCGGTGCGGCGCTCTTCGCCGTGGGGCTCGTGGCCCTGTGGCCCGCCTACCATGTGAGCGAGGAGCGGCATGTGCTGCGCGACGAGATCTTTCCCCTGAACATCCTTTACAACCTCGGGCTGAGCGGCTCGGAGTTCCGCAAGTCGTTCAACTACGAAAAGACCTCCGCCGATTTCACCTACGAAGCCCGGCGCACGGCCGAAATCCCCGGACGCGAAGTCTATGTATATATTATAGGTGAAGCCTCGCGGGCCATGAACTGGCAATTATACGGCTACGAGCGCGAGACCAATCCCCTGCTGTCGCAGGAGGAGGGACTGGTGGTATTCCGCGACATGCTGACCCAGAGCAACACCACGCACAAGAGCGTGCCGCTGATCCTCTCGTCGGTGGCCACCGACGAACACGAGGAACTCTACCGCCGCAAGGGGCTCCCGGCCCTGTTCAACGAGGCGGGCTTCGACACATGGTTCATCTCCAACCAGTCGCGGCAGGGCGCCATGATCGACCACTTGGCTCACGATGCCAAGCATCTGATTTATATCCGTTCGCCGCGTCACGACATGCAACTGCTCGACGAGATGCGCCGCGTGCTCGAACATAGCAGCGAACAGAAGATACTCTTCATCCTCCACTGCTACGGGTCGCATTTCAGCTACCACCAGCGTTATCCGCGGGAGTTCGCCCATTTCCAGCCCGACGACGACGTGGCGATCGCCAGACAGCACCGTCCGATGCTGGTCAACGCCTATGACAACTCGATCCGCTATACGGATTATGTGCTGTCGCAGATCATCGACTACCTCGGGTCGCTCGAAAACACCTCCTCGGCGTTGCTCTACTGCGCCGACCACGGCGAGGACCTAATCGACGACAGGCGCGAACGCTTCCTGCACGCCTCGCCAACCACCACGGCCTACCAGCTCTATGTGGCGTCGCTGGCGTGGTTCTCCAAAAGCTACCGGGAGCATTTCCCTCGGAAAGTCGCCGCCGCCGAAGCCAACGAAACGGCTCCGGCCACGACCCATGCGCTGTTCCACACCATGGCCGACATGGCCTCGATCCAAGGGCGGTTCCTCAAGACGAGCGTGTCGCTCGTAAGCCCCGACTTCGACCGTCAGGCCCCCCGCCGCTACCTGAACGACCACAACGAGGCCGTACCCTACCGCAAGACGGGACTCCGCCCCGAGGATATGGAGGTGTTCCGGCGCTACGGAATAAATCCCTAAAATCAAAAACGGCATCCTCCTTTCCGAACCGGAAGAAGATGCCCCATAAACAATAAAGGCCGCTCCTGTCCGGAACGGCCTTTAGCTTAAATTCGGGGTCGAATTATTTCGCAGCCTCTACGGAAACCTTGCGGAACTCCTTCATCAGCTTCGAAAGCTCCAGAGCCGATTTGCGGGCGCGGGTGCCGGCGGCTTTGTTGTTCTTCTCAACCTGAGCAGCTGCGTTGGCTGCAAATACCTCGAACTCTGCGTTGATTTTTGCTACTAACTCTTTCATAGTTTTATTTATTAAATTGGGTTTGTTATCAACGCAAAGATATAAAAATATTCTAAACTCCATCGCCCGGAGCACGAAAAAACAGCGTTTTTTCATCAAAAAAGTCCACTTTACGGGGGTGACGGTACGTTTTTTGCCTTTTTTCCGGGGTAAAACATACCCTTATGGATAAATTCTACCTTACAGCAGGCCTTTTTGCAGCGCTCCTCACGGGATGCGGAAAACACCCATCCCGGCAGGCGATGCCTCCCCTGCGGGTCGAAGTGGCCGAGGCCGCCGTGGACTCCGTCCCCAACCGGATGAGCTTCATCGGCTACCTCGCGAGCAACTTCGATGCCGTGATCCAGCCGCGCGTGAACGGCTACCTGTCGTCGAAACGCTACGGCAACGGCATGCCCGTCAAACGGGGCCAGTTGCTCTTCACCATCGACCCCGACCAGCTATCGACCTCGATGCTGGCGGCCGAGGCCCAGTTGGAGTCGGCCCGGGCGCAGGCCATCGAGGCCCGCAACAACTACGACCGGGCGGTGCCGCTGGCGCGCATCAACGCCATCAGTCAGTCGCAACTGGACCAGTACACCGCGCAGTGGAAAGCCGCCGAAGCCTCGGTACGCGCCGCCGAACAGACGCTCAGCAGCGCCCGGATGAACGTCGGCTATGCCGAACTGCGCTCCCCGATCGACGGCATCATCGAGCATACGGCGGCGCATGTGGGCGACTATGTGGGTCCCGGCACACAGTTCAGCGTGCTGACGACCGTGTCGAACATCGACACGCTGACGGTCGATGTGGCGATCCCGATGTCGCAGTACCTGCGCTATGCCGGCGACCGCACGTCGATCTACGACAACGAGGGGCTGCTCTCGGACATCCGTCTCGTGCTGGCCGACGGCTCGCAGTATCCCCACGAGGGTCGCTACGACTACACGCGCAAGGACGTGTCGTCCACCACGGGAACGCTGGTGCTGGTGGTGATGTTCCCCAACCCCGACGAGGCGCTGAAACCCGGGCAGTTCGCCCGCGTGGAGGCCAACGTGGGGCCCGTGCGGCCGCGCGTCGTCGTACCCCAGCAGGGTGTGAATCAGGCCCAAGACCTCAGTTCGGTGTGGGTCGTCGCGGCCGACAGCACGGCGCAGTACCGCCGTGTCACCCCGGGCGACACCTACGGCGCGCTGTGGTGCATCGACGAGGGTCTCCAACCGGGCGAACGAATCGTGGTGGCCGGGCAGCAGAAGCTGCGCGACGGTGCGAAAGTGATTCCGATTTCCGAAAAGAGGTAGCCCTATGGAGAAATTTTTCGTTTCGCGCCCGATCTTCGCCATCTCGCTGGCCATCGTCATCGTGCTCGTGGGGGCGATCTCGATCACGCAGTTGCCGATCGAGCAGTACCCCGACATCACGCCTCCGGTCGTGGAGGTCTCGGCGACCTACGACGGCGCCGATGCCGAGACGGTGAACAACGCCGTGGCGACGCCCGTGGCCCAAGCCGTGATGGGCGTCAGCGACATGCTCTACATGCAGGCCACTTCGGCCAACGACGGTTCGATGACCTTGCAGGTCACCTTCGACATCGGCTCCGACCCCGATCTGGACGCCATTTTCACCCAGAACAACGTCTCGTCGGCCACGGCCGAACTTCCGGCGACGGTCACCCGGCAGGGCGTCACCACGCGCAAGACCATGACGGGATTCCTGATGGTCTACTCGCTCCACAGCGACGGCCGTTACGACGGGGAGTTCCTCTCGAACTATGCCTACATCAACCTGCAAAACGAACTGCTGAAGATCGACGGCGTGGGCAAGGTCAGCATAATGGGCGCCGGGGAATACGCCATGCGTATCTGGCTGCGGCCCGACGTGCTGAAATACTACGGCATCGCCGTGGACGAGGTGACGGCGGCCATCGAGAAGCAGGGCGGCATCTACCCCGCCGGGCAGTTCGGGGCAGAACCGGCTCCCGACGGCGTCTCCTACACCTACACGGTGACCATGCCGCCGCAGATCTCCACCGCCGGGGAGTTCGCCGACATCGTCGTGCGCACCACCTCCTCGGGCGAGCAGATCCGGCTGGGCGACATCGCCGAAGTGTCGCTCGGCAGCCAGACCTACGGCGTGAGCTCCTCCTATGAGAGCGATCCCACGGCCATGATAGTCGTCTACCAACAGCCGGGCAGCAACGCCGTGGCCGTCGGCAGCAAGGTCCGGGCCGCAATGGAACGGCTCTCGGAGCGTTTCCCCGACGGCATCGAGGCCGCCACGATCGTCGATTCCACGACGAGCATCGACGCCGGCGTGAAGGACATCTTCCGCACGCTCATCATCGCGCTTCTGCTCGTCATCCTGATCATCTACCTCTTCCTGCAGGACTGGCGGGCGACCGTAATCCCGCTGGTGGCGATCCCCGTGTCGCTCGTCGGAGCCTTCGCGCTGTTTCCCCTGCTCGGATTCTCGATCAACATCATCTCGCTGCTGGGACTCGTGCTGGCCATCGGACTGGTCGTGGACGACGCCATCGTGGTCGTCGAGGCCGCGCAGGTGAATATCGAGCGGGGCATGAAACCCCGTGCGGCGGCGCTGGAGGCCATGCGCAACGTGGCCTCGCCGATCGTCGCCACGACCGTCGTGCTGCTGGCCGTCTTCGTCCCCGTGTCGTTCACAGGCGGCATCACGGGACGGCTGTTCCAGCAGTTCTCCGTGACGATCGCCGTATCGGTCGTTATCTCGGCGTTCAACGCCCTGACCCTCTCTCCGGCGCTGTGCGCCCTGCTGCTGCGCCACCGGGAGCCGTCGCAGAAAGGCTTCTTCGCCGCTTTCAACCGCTGGTTCGCCCGGCAGATGGACCGTTACACGACTTTCACCCCGACGCTCATGCGCCATGTCGCCCGCACAGGCGTGTTCGTGGCGGTGGTGCTCGGCGTGATCTTCGTCGTGTGGCGCAAACTGCCTGCGGGATTCCTGCCCGAAGAGGATCAGGGCTATGTGATGGTGATGGTCTCCACGCCCGAAGCCTCGTCGCTGCAGGTGACCCGGAAGGCCATGACCGACGCCGACGCCGTGATCCGCACGCTCCCCGAGGTCGCCTCCACGTCGTTCGCCGCGGGATTCAACATGATGGCCGGCATCGCCTCGACGTCGAGCGGCATCATCTTCGTCAAACTCGTCGATTACTCCGACCGCAAGCTCTCAGCCATGCAGATCGCCCAGAAACTCACCGGAGAACTCTACGTCGCAGTCGCCGGAGCCGAATGCTACGCCTTCATCCCGCCTTCGATTCCGGGGTTGGGCGTCACCTCGGGCGTTTCGGTCGAGGTGCAGGACCTCGAAGGGCGCGGCACGGCCTACCTGCTGGAAAATGCCGAACGGCTGATGGACTCGCTGCGCAAAAGCCCTGCGATCGCCTCGGTCACCACGCAGTTCGACGCCGGGGTTCCCCAGCGGCGGCTGCGCATCGACAAACAGCAGGCACTGGCCGCGGGCGTGGACCTCGGAACGCTGTACGGCGAACTGACCACCCTCTTGGGCGGCACCTATATCAATAACTTCACGCGCTTCGGCAAACTCTACCAGACCTACATGCAGGCCGCGCCCGACTACCGCCTCGACCGGCGGTCGCTGGACAGCTATTACGTCACCTCGGCTTCGGGCGAAAGCGTTCCCGTGGCGTCGCTCGTCGAGGTCGTGGACACTGTGGGCGTGGAGTATGTCTCGCAGTTCAATCTCTACCGCTCCGTCTCGCTCACCGTCACCCCCTCCGCACGGGCTTCGACGACAAGCGTCATGGAGGAGATCACCGCGACGGCCGCCGAGGTGCTGCCCGACGACATCGGCACGGCGTGGAGCGGCACTTCGTATCAGGAGGCCAACGCCTCGAAGACCGGCGGACTGGTCTATGCGCTGGCGCTCGTGTTCGTATTCCTCGCACTGGCGGCCCTGTACGAGTCGTGGGGACTGCCGCTGGCGATCCTGATGAGCGTTCCGGTGGCGGTGCTCGGCGCCGTGCTGTTCGTCGGCGGCACCCACCTGATGAATGCGCTCTATGTCAACGACATCTACATGCAGATTTCGCTCGTCATGCTGATCGGGCTGGCGGCCAAGAACGCCATTCTGGTCGTCGAATATGCCGACCGGCTGTTCCGCGAACAGGGCGCGTCGCTGATGGACGCGGCCATCGGGGCCGCGAAGCTGCGCGTAAGGCCCATCATCATGACCGCCTTCGCCTTCATCCTCGGCGTCATGCCGCTCGTCTTTGCCAGCGGGGTCTACGCCACGGCCCGTAACATCATGGGCGTGGCGCTCGTGGGCGGCATGCTGTTCGCCACCCTGCTGGGCATCTTCGTCTACCCCGCACTCTACTATTTCGTCGGGAAGATCGGCCGCTTCGAACAGCGCCGCGAACGCCAAAAAACGGAGGAAGTACAATGAAAACGAAACTTACGATAACCGCCGCCCTGCTGCTGGCCGCCTGCACCCCCAAATTCTACCCGCCGCAGGTCGCCGCGCCCGACCGCTACGCCTACGGCGAGGGCTTTTCACAGGACACGACGGGTGTGGGCGAACGCTGGTGGGAGCTGTTCGGCGACACGACGCTCAACGCATTCGTCGAGCAGGCGCTGACGAACAACCGCGACGTGGCCGTGGCCGCCGCGCGCGTCGAGGAGGCCCGGGCCAATCTCAAAACCGTGCGGGCGCAGTACCTGCCCCAGATCGGCATCGGAGCCACGGCCGAGGGCGAATACACCCCTGCGACGAAGATCGTGCAGGCCTATGCCGTCGAGCCGACCCTCTCGTGGGAACTCTCGCTGTTCGGGGCCCTGCGCAACGCCAAACGCGCCGCCAAAGCCGAAATAGCGGCTTCGGAATGGGCTTTGGCAGGTGTCCGACTTTCGCTGGCCGCCGAGGTCGCCACGACCTATTTCACCCTGCTGGAGTACGAACGCGACCTCTCGATCGCCCGGCAGACCCTCCAACTGCGGCGCGAATCGGCCGCGCTGATCGACTCGATGTTCCGCTACGGCATGTCCGACGGCGTGGCGCTGGAGCAGGCCCGGAGTCTGGTCTACACCGCCGAAGCCGACGTTCCGCAATACAGACGTGCCGTGGAGCAGACATGGCTCTCGATGGGTATCCTGCTGGGCGAAACGCCCTCGCGGGCGCAGCTCTCCGGAGCGGGACTTCGTCTGCTGACCGATTACCGGCCCGCGGAGATTCCCGTGGGCCTGCCGTCGGAGCTTCTGAAACGGCGTCCCGACATCCGCGAAGCGCATTTCAACATGTTGCAGGCCGCGGCGCAGGCCGGGCAGGCGCGGAGCGCCCGCTTTCCGTCCATCTCGCTGACAGCCAAAGGTGGAGTGGCATCCAGTTCAATCAAAGGTTTAACTGCGGCGAACCCTTGGGCATGGGATGCGCTGGGGTCCATTGCCGAGCCGATATTCGGATTCGGGAAACTGCGCAACGCCGAGCGTGCCGCGATGGCGGCCTATACCCAGTCGGCCAAGACCTACGAGCAGACCGTGCTGACGGCCTTCGCCGATGTCGAAAAGGCGCTGGTGGCCATCACGACCTACCGCGAACAGGCCGGACGCACGGGCGAACTGGTGTTCTCGAACGACCGCATCGCCACGATGACCCGCGCGCTTTACCGCAGCGGGCTGTCGGACTACCTCGATGTGATCGACGCCGAGCGCAGTCTCTACCAAACGCAGATGGAGCTGGTGAACCTCGTGGCACAGCAGTATATCAACTACGTCACGCTCTGCAAAGCTCTGGGCGGCGGCTGGTAACAGCGGAAATCCGGCCCGGGAGCAAGAGCCCCTGCCGCAGTCCCTGAAACCGGCGTCTTACGCCGGTACCTACAAATGGGGATTGCACATATCGCCGTAAAGTCGTACCTTTGGGCGCAAAACAGAAGAAAAATGCGTCTATCCGAACTTAAAACCGGCGAATCGGGGACGATCGTCAAGGTGATGGGGCACGGAGGTTTCCGCCGTCGCATCATGGAGATGGGATTCGTCCGCGGCCAGCGGGTCGAAGTGATCCTGAACGCGCCCCTGAAAGACCCCATCGAATACAAGATCATGGGTTACGACATTTCACTGCGGCGCAGTGAGGCCGACATGGTCGAGGTGCTCACCGACAGCGAGGCCAGCGAATACCTCGCAGGCGGCGGGCATCACCACCATCACCACCACGAACATCATCACCACCATCACCACGGCCCCGTCGGGGAACCGGGGCAGGACGAGGTGTTCGGGGCCGCGGAACCCGACGCAGGGTGCTGCACGAGCATCGACGAGGTGGTGGCGCACCGCACGCGGACCATCACGGTGGCGCTGGTGGGCAACCCCAACAGCGGCAAAACCTCGCTGTTCAACGCCATCTCGGGCGGCCACGAGCATGTGGGCAACTACAGCGGCGTGACCGTCGGGGCCAAGATCGGCAACCGCATCTACCGCGGCTACCGGTTCGAGGTCACCGACCTGCCCGGCACCTACGCCCTCTCGGCCTACACGCCCGAGGAGCGTTATGTGCGCCATCATCTGGCCACGAACATCCCCGACGTGGTGATAAACTCCGTAGTTGCCTCGAACTTAGAGCGTAACCTCTACTTAACTACCGAATTAATTGATATAAACCCGCGCATAGTCGTGGCGCTCAATATGTTCGACGAGTTGCAGGCCAGCGGCGCCACGCTCGATTACGAGAATCTGGGCCGCATGCTGGGTGTACCGATGGTGCCCGTCGAGGCGCGCAACAACCGCGGCATCGACGCCCTGCTGGACACCGTGATCGACGTCTACGAGAACCGCGACGAGCGCGTGCGGCACATTCATATCAACATGGGTCCCGTGGTCGAGGAGGGGCTGCGCAGGCTCAACGGCGACATGAGCGAACACCGCGGCGAGCTGCCCAAGGCCTTCCCGCCCCGCTACTACGCAATGAAGATGCTCGAAGGCGACGCCGAGGCCGAAAAGAGCCTCCGCGAGTGCAAGCGCTATCCCGAGTGGGCCGGAATCCGCGACCGCGAGGCACGGCGCATCACCGAGGCGTTGGGCGAGGATGTCGAAACGGCGTTCGCCAACCAGAAATACGGGTTCATACAAGGAGCTCTGAAAGAGACATTTACACCCGGCAGAAGGGAGGAAGTCACGACGACGGCCGTGATCGACACTTTCGTGACACACAAGCTGTGGGGATTTCCGATCTTCTTCGCGCTGATGTGGCTGATGTTCTGGTGTACGTTCAGCCTCGGGGCCTATCCGCAGGAGTGGATCGACGCGCTGGTGGGATGGATCGGCAGCGGCGTGGACGCCCTGCTGCCCGCAGGACCGCTGCGCGACCTCTTGGTCGACGGCATCATCGGCGGCGTGGGCGCCGTCATCGTCTTCCTCCCGAACATCATGATCCTCTACCTGTTCATCTCGTTCATGGAGGATTCGGGCTATCTGGCCCGCGCGGCGTTCATCATGGACCGCGTGATGCACCGCATCGGTCTGCACGGAAAATCGTTCATCCCGCTCATCATGGGATTCGGTTGCAACGTGCCCGCGATCATGGCCAGCCGGACCATCGAGAGCCGCAGCAGCCGCCTGATAACCATACTCATTACGCCGTTCATGTCATGCAGCGCCCGCATCCCGATCTACCTGCTGCTGGCAGGGACGTTCTTCGCCGCGAACGCCGGGTCGGTGATGCTGGGGCTCTATGTGCTGGGCATCGTGCTGGCCGTCGTCACGGCACGGCTGATGCGGCGGTTCCTCTTCCCCGTGGACGAGACGCCGTTCGTGATGGAGCTTCCGCCCTACCGTCTTCCGACGTGGAAAACGACCCTCACGCACATGTGGGACAAGTGTGCGCAGTACCTCAAAAAGATGGGCGGCATGATCCTGATCGCCTCGGTGGTCGTCTGGTTCCTGAGCTATTATCCCCGCACGGAGGAGACCGCCGGGACCGAGGCCCACTACGAAAATTCCTATCTGGGACGTCTGGGCAAGGGGTGCGAACCGGTGTTCAGCCCTCTGGGATTCAACTGGAAAGCCAGCGTGGCCCTGCTGTCGGGACTCCCGGCCAAGGAGATCGTGGTCTCGACGCTGGGCGTGCTCTACTCCGAAGGCGCCATGACGGAGGCCGTTCCGGAACAGGCTGAAATCATTATCGGCGGAGCGGACGGTCCGACAGAGATCGTCGTTGCAGCGGAAAAGGCCGCAGCCCCCGAACTGACGGAAGACGAAGAAATGGCCTCGCTGTCGCAGCGGCTGCTGGCGAGCGGCGATTTCTCGACCGCTTCGGCGCTGGCGTTCCTCGTCTTTATCCTGCTCTATGTGCCCTGCATCGCTACGGTGGTTGCCATCGGCGCCGAGGCGGGGTGGAAATGGGCCGCGGCGTCGGTCATTTACAACACGGCGCTGGCGTGGTTCGTGGCGTGGATAGTTTACCACATCGGCCTGTTATTCTGAGCAATGGGCTGGCAGGATTATATCGTATGGGCCATCGGGATCGCTGCGGCGGCAGTCATAGCGGTGTGGCTGTGGCGGCTCGTGTGCGGCAGGCGGCGAGGGGGATGCGCGTCGTGCCCCTCGGCACAATGTCCGCATAAAAAGTTCAACCGAAAGAATTAAAACGTATCTTTACAGCCGCAAATGACGGCGAAGTTCCGGAGCCGGCTGCAAAGTCCGGCTCCGAATCGTTACGGCGGCCGCCGAAGTGCAAACCAACATGGCAGGACTTTTCTACATTCTATTTTTCTGGCTCATCGGCAATGCGCTGAGCTATGTGACCGGAAGTTACGTTTCGGGAAACATCATCGGCATGATTCTGCTCTTCGCGGCGCTGTGCCTGCGCTGGGTGCGGGCCGAGACGGTACGCCCCGCGGCGCGGTTCCTGCTGGGGGCCATGGCACTCTTTTTCGTGCCCTACGGCGTGGGGCTGATGGACTCCTATCAGGTAATCCTCGAAAACGGCTGGGCCATCGTCGTTTCGGGAATCGTCTCGACGATCGTCGTGCTGTTCATCACGGGCAAGACCTTCCAAAGCCTGAACCGCCGCGC
This sequence comes from Alistipes provencensis, assembly GCF_900083545.1. Taxonomy (NCBI): domain Bacteria; kingdom Pseudomonadati; phylum Bacteroidota; class Bacteroidia; order Bacteroidales; family Rikenellaceae; genus Alistipes; species Alistipes provencensis. The sequence continues at coordinate 3,134,221 of NZ_LT559262.1, forward strand.
CCGCCTGCGGCACATCAAACACCTCCGTAACGATGCCTGACACCTCATTTTTCTCCTCGGACCTCTTTCTGCTGACCCTCACCGTAGGGCTTTACTGTCTGGGCGCCCGGATTTACAACCGCACACGGCTGCCATTGCTGCACCCCGTACTGCTGACGTTCGTCACCGTGATCGTCTTTCTGCGCTGTGCCGGAATCGGCTACGCACGCTATCAGGAGGCGACCGGAATACTCAATTTCGCCCTCGGCATGTCGGTCGTGGCGCTGGGATATCTCCTTTACGAGCAGTTGGAACGCCTGCGCGGAAGCCTGCTGCCCGTGGCCGTGGCTACGCTCGTGGGATGCGTCGCAGGGGTGCTGAGCGTGGTTTACATCGCCATGGCATTCGGCGTCGAACGCCAGATACTGACCTCCATAGCCCCCAAATCGGTGACCGTGCCGATCGCCGTGTCGGTCTCGGGACCGCTGGGCGGCAACGTGTCGGTCACGTCGGTGGTGGTATTCTGCGTGGGAATTTTCGGCAGCATCTTCGGCGAATGGATTCTGCGCCGCTGCGGTGTCCGCGACCCCGAGGCCCGGGGATTTGCGCTGGGAGCCGCGGCCCACGGCATCGGGACGGCACGGGCCATCGAGATGGGCGCCGCCGAAGGGGCTCTGAGCGGACTCGCCATGGCGCTGATGGGGTTGGCGACGGCGCTCCTCCTGCCGCTGATGGAGCGGTATCTGTATTGAGAAAAATTCTTTTTCCGAAAAGTTTTTTAAATTCTGCAATATGTAGTAATTTTGCGCCCGGCTCGACAAACGGCACAAAATTAGGTTAATATGGAGTGGTTGTATACCCTGTTCTTCGGCACCGGCATCGCCCATGCCGTGCTTATCTTTGCGTTGGTAATCACCATCGGTATCCTGATGGGAAAAGTCAAAATCGGAGGCATCTCGCTGGGTGTCACATGGATACTCTTCATCGGCATCATCTTCAGCCATTTCGGGATGACCGTCGACGGCGAAGTGCGCCACTTCGTGCAGGAGTTCGGGCTCATCCTTTTCGTCTTCTCGATCGGCCTGCAGGTCGGACCGGGATTCTTCGCGTCGTTCAAGCACGGCGGAATCACCCTCGTGGGATGCGCCACGGCGATCGTCCTGCTGGGCGTCGCAACGGCCTATGTCATCCACGTCGTGACCGGGACCCCCATTCCGACGATGGTCGGCATCCTCTCGGGCGCCGTGACCAACACCCCCGGACTGGGCGCCGCGCAGCAGGCTTATGCCGACGCCGCGGGATTCAGCGACCCCAACGTGGCGTTGGGCTACGCCGTGGCCTATCCGCTGGGCGTCGTGGGCATCATCTTCACGATGATCTTCATCCGCTACGCCCTGCGCGTGAAATTCGAAAAGGAGGACGAAGCATTGGCGGCGCTGGCCAAGGAGCAGAAATTCGCCGAGAAAGTCTCCGTGGAGTTCACCAACTCGATGCTCGACGGGCGCACGGTCGAATACATGCGCGATCTGGTCAACCGCCAGTTCGTGATCTCGCGCATCCGCCATGCCGACGGAGAGATCACAATGGCCGACGCCGACAGCGTGCTCCATCTGGGGGACAAGCTGTGGATCATCTGCCAAGCCGAGGACGTCGAAGCCGTCGTGGCCTTCTTCGGGCACCGCGTGGAGCTCACCGACGAGGACTGGGGCAACAACACGCCCAACGCCGAGCTGATTTCGCGGCGCATCCTGATCACCAAATCGTCGATCAACGGCAAGAAATTCTCGGACCTGCGCCTGAGGACCAAATACGGCATCACAATCACCCGCGTCAACCGCGCCGGCGTGGACCTGATCCCCTATCAGGGGCTCGAACTGCAGGTCGGCGACCGCGTGATGGTCGTGGGTTCCGAGAAGGCCGTGGCGCAGGTGGCTGACCTTTTGGGCAACTCGCTCAAGAAGCTCAACCAGCCCAATCTGGTGACGATATTCGTGGGCATCGCCCTCGGTGTGCTGCTGGGGTCGATCCCCCTGATGAACGTTCCGCAGCCCGTGAAGCTGGGTCTGGCGGGCGGTCCGCTGATCGTGGCGATTCTGATCGGGCGCTTCGGGACCCATTTCCATCTGGTGACCTACACCACCATGAGCGCCAACCTCATGCTGCGCGAGATCGGCATCGCGCTGTTCCTCGCCGCCGTGGGAATCGGCGCCGGAGACGGATTCATCGATGCCATCGTCGGGGGCGGATACCGCTGGATCGGCTACGGCGTCATCATCACGGTCGTGCCCCTGCTGATCGTTTCGCTCTTCGCACGCCTGAAACTGAAGATGAACTACTACACGCTGATGGGACTTATCGCCGGCGCGATGACCGATCCCCCGGCGCTGGCCTACGCCAACGCCACGGCCGGGAACGACATGCCCGCCGTGGGCTATTCGACGGTCTATCCGGTGGTGATGTTCCTGCGCGTTCTGACGGCGCAAATATTCATCTTGTTTGCATTATAACAAAAAGCGGCTCGGGCCGCTTTTTTTGTTCCTATAATTTTTTAATATTTCCATTATTTCCCTATCTTTGCCCGGAAAGCATAATCCCAAACATACTTCAAACTATGGCAAAAGCAGTCAACATCGCCCGTTCGCACCGGCTGGACGGCATCGGAGAGTACTATTTTTCGCGCCGTCTGCGCGAGATCGCCGAGATTGAGGCGGCAACCGGCCGCCAGATCGTCAAACTGGCCATGGGCAGCCCCGACCTGCCGCCCCACCAGTCCGTGATCGACCGCCTCGCAAAAGAGGCACAGCGTCCCGACGTGCACAAGTACATGTCCTATCAGGGCGAACCCATCCTGCGAAAGGCTTTTGCCGACTGGTATAAGAAGTGGTACCGCACGGACCTCGACTTCAAGTCGGAGGTGCTGCCCCTGATCGGCTCGAAGGAGGGTATCATGCACATCTGCATGACGTTCCTCAATAAAGGCGACAAGGTCCTCGTCCCCAACCCCGGCTACCCCACCTATTCGGCGGCCGTGCGTCTGGCGGGCGGCGAGATGCTTCCCTACTCGCTGAACAAGCAGACCAATTTCTACCCCGATTTCGACGCTATCGAAAAGGCAGGGCTCGACGGCGTGAAGATGATGCTCGTCAACTACCCCAACATGCCGACGGGACAGACCCCTTCGATGGAACTGTTCCAGAAGATCGTCGACTTCGGCGCCAAGCACAACATACTGATCGTACACGACAACCCGTACAGCTTCATCCGCAACGCCGAGCATCCGATCTCGATCATGGAGGCCGAGGGCGCGAAGGACGTGGCGCTGGAGATGAACTCGCTGTCGAAAGGCCACTCGATGGCCGGCTGGCGCGTGGGCGTCGTGGTGGGCAAGAAAGAGTGGATCGACTCGATCCTCACCTTCAAGTCGAACATGGACTCGGGTATGTTCTACCCCATTCAGGCCGCTGCCGACACGGCGCTGGCGCTGGGCGAGGAGTGGTTCAAGGAGCTGAACGGCATCTACTACGGCCGTGAGAAGCAGGCTTACGAGCTGCTCGACGCGCTGGGATGCCGCTACCGCAAGGGACAGGCCGGTCTGTTCGTATGGGCCGAGCTGCCCGAGGGTTACGAGGGCGACAGCTTCGCATTCTCGGACGAGGTGATGGAGAAGACCGACGTGTTCCTGACCCCCGGCGGAATCTTCGGATCGGAGGGCAAGCACTACATCCGCATCACCCTCTGCTGCCCCGAGGAGCTGCTGAAGAAGGCCACTGACAAGATCAAGGTCGCTTTCGGCAAATAAGCCTCCTGAGCATACAGAAAGAAACAGCCGCTCCGAATGGAGCGGCTGTTTTCGTCGATGCACAAGGCAGTCATTAAGCGCGGCTTTTGGCGCCGCCGGGAATCAGCCAGTGCTGCTTGAGCCACTCGCGGACGGGAAGGTCGTAGAGCTTCAGGCAGGCCCATGCAACGCCTATCGAGACGATGAATACCGAAACGCTGACGAAAATGTGCGTCCCGAGGGGCGCATCGGGATTGCTGGCCGCCCACGCCATCTGCATGTAGACCAGCGGATAATGCGTGATGTAGAGCGGATAGGATATTTCGCCGAGGAACTGGCAGACGGCGATGGACCGGGCATCCGTGACGCGGCTTCCGGCGCCCATCGAGACGATCAGCGGGAAGATCAGCAGGATCACCAGCGCCTGATAAGCGCCGTTGAACCACGGTGTCGCGGGATCGCCGATGTGGGGCATGACCAACGCTGCCGCGACCAGCAGCGAACACCACCAGAACCCGCCCCGCACCCGGATCAGCGCACCGAGGCGCGAGAGCAGCAGGCCCGCAAAGAAGGGATACAGGAGGCGCGAGAAACCGATGTAGATTTGTTCCGGGGTGACGCTCCAGCCGCCGATGACGGTCCACGCTGCGGAGCGGTCTGCGGAGAGCACCCCGAAGAGATTGAGGTTCAGCGTAAGGTCGAGCGTCAGCACCCCGGCCGCGGCCACGAACACCCCGAGCAGGAGTTTCGAGAAGCGGCGGATGACGAGCGCATAGAGGATATTGGCGATGTACTCGTAGAGCAGCGACCATGCGGGGCCATTCAGCGGGCTGGTTTCGCCCCATCCGCGGATGTCCCACGCCGGGGGTGCGGGGAGGATCGTGCAGGCGAGCAGGCAGACGAGCAGCACTTTCCACCAAGCCACGTCGGCGATCATCGGGAACGCCGCGGCCTGAAAGTAGAAGAACAACGCTCCGATGACCGATCCCATGACGACCATCGGATGCAGGCGCACGAGGCGCCGTTTGAAGAAATCCTTGAGCGACATACGGTTCCAGCGGTCGTCATAGGCGTAGCCGATCACGAAGCCCGAGAGCACGAAGAAGAAATCGACGGCCAGATAGCCGTGGTTGAGAATCTGGGAAGCCTGACCGTGGGAGTAGGTTTCCAGCAGGTGGAAACCCACCACGATCAGCGCCGCCACGCCGCGGAGTCCGTCGAGGATCTCATAGCGCGGTTTGGAGGCCAGATAGCCGGCGGATGTTGCAGACATAGGCTATTTATTCCTCGACGATGCGGATGGAGAGAATTTTGTCGCCGGGGCGGATGTCGTCGATCACGTCCAGCCCCTCGATCACCTGCCCGAAGCATGTGTGGCGGCCGTCGAGGTGCTGGGTGTTCTCGCGGTTGTGGCAGATGAAGAACTGCGAACCGCCCGTGTCGCGTCCGGCGTGGGCCATCGAGAGCACCCCGCGGTCGTGGCGCTGGCGCGGGGCCGAGGTCTCGCATTTGATGGTGTAGCCCGGGCCTCCCGTGCCGTCGCCCTTGGGACATCCGCCCTGAATGACGAAGTCGGGAATCACGCGGTGGAAAGTCAGCCCGTCGTAGAAGTTGTGTCCGGCCAGCTCGATGAAGTTGGCCACGGTTCCGGGAGTCTCGGCGGCGTAAAGCTCGGCCTTCATCGTCCCCTTTTCGGTCGTAATGATCGCGTATGTTTTCATATCGTTCGGATTAAAATGGTTTTACTTGTTTTTCGCCCGCAGCAGGTGTTTCGACAGGAAGCGGCGGACGGGTTCATCGTACAGTTTGAGGCATCCCCATGCCAGCAGGACCGAACCCACGACCAGTGCCGCAGCGCCGGGCAGCGACTCGGTGAAAGTGAGGTTCTCGTTCTTGACCCACGCATAATAGAGGTATATGAAGGGATAGTGGACCATATAGAGCGGATAGGAGATGTCGCCCAGAAATTTGCAGACCCGGGTGGTTATCCGGTCGGTGGTCTTGCCCGAGGCCGCCAGCCAGACGATCGCCGGGAAGAGCACGATGGCGCAGATGGCGTCGTAGATACCGTTCATCCACAGGTGCTCGCTACCCCCGATGCGCGGCACGGAGGAGATGGCCACGACGGCGATGCCGCCGATCCAGAAAGCGCCCCGCACATGCACCGGTTTGAATATCCGGGACAGCAGCAGGCCCGCCGGGAATGCGAACATCAGACGCAGGGAGCCGCCGAGAATGTTCTCCTCCGTCAGCGCGAACCCGACGCACAGGTCGCCCAAGGGGCCCCAGACGGCGAAGCCGGCCAGTCCGCATGCGGCCAGCAGGACCAAAGCGGCAAGGGCCCGGGTCGGAAGCAGTCGGATGAAGAAGGCGTAGAGGATGTTGCCGATATACTCGAAGAAGAGCGACCAGCTCGGTCCGTTCAGCGGGAACATCTCTCCCACGCCCCGGATTTCGGCCCCGGGGGTTGCGGGGATCAGCAGGGCGTTCATCAGCGTGGCGAGAAGCAGCGCCCCGACCGAGACCGTAGAAACGTCCCAGACGGAGCAGCCCTGGAAATAGAACATCACGGCGCCGATCAGGGCCCCGATGACGACCATCGGGTGCAGGCGGATGATACGCCGTTTGAGGAACTCCCAGACGGTCATCTTCTCCCAGCGGTCGTCGTAGGCATAGCCGATGACGAAACCCGAGAGGATGAAGAAGAAATCGACGGCCAGATAACCGTGGTTGATCCGCTGGTCCAGATGGCTGGTCGCATAGGCTTCGAACAGGTGAAAACATACGACCGTCAACGCCGCCACTCCGCGAAGTCCGTCGAGAAGGTTGTAATGCGGCTTGGTGTCCGCAAATGCTGCTGCTGGAACGTTTGACATCTTATCTGTGTTTGTGGTTGGCCCTGTCGGTCAGCGCGCCGGAGTGCCCGGCTTACTCCGTCACCGTCACTTTGGCGGCGGCTGCTTTCACGCGGTCGCGCAGGGCGTCGAGATCGCTGCCCAGCGGTTCATACCCTACTACGACACCCATGCGGCGGTTCACGCGCGCCACGGGTTTTCCGAAGATGCGGATATCGGTGCGGGGATTGTCGGCCACGGCCTCCCCCACACCCTCGTAACGCGGCGTCTGCGTCGCCACGGGCGAGAGAATCACGGCGCTGGCGCCCAGCCGCTCGAACGTGACGGCCGGAATCGGAATCCCCAGCACGGCCCGCAGGTGGAGTTCGAACTCATTGAGGTTCTGCGTCCCGGCCAGCGTCACCATGCCCGTATCGTGCGGACGGGGCGACAGTTCGGAGAAATAGACCCCGTTGTCGTGGCTCAGGAAGAACTCCACGCCCCACAGTCCGGCGCCGGTCAGCGCCCCGGTGACGGCCGCAGCCATGCGCTGCGCCTCGGCGAGGTGCTCGGGAGCGACATAGGGCGACTGGAAACTCTCGCGGTAGTCGCCGCCCTTCTGCACATGGCCGATCGGCGGGCAGAACAGCGTGGGGCCGTTCTTCTGGGTGACGGTCAGCAGCGTGATTTCGCTGTCGAAGCGGATGAACTCCTCGACGATCAGTTCGCGGATGTCGCCGCGCGAACCCTCGCAGCCGTAGTGCCAAGCCTGTTCCAGCTCCTCGGGAGCCTTCACCAGCGACTGCCCCTTACCCGAGGAGGACATCAGCGGCTTCACCACGCAGGGGAAGCCGATCTTCGCGGCGGCCTGCTGCAACTCTTCGAGCGATGTGGCATAGAAATAACGGGCGGTTTTCAGCCCCAGCTCCTTGGCCGCCAGATCGCGGATGGCCTTGCGGTTCATCGTGAAATTCACGGCCCGGGCGCTCGGCGCCACCTGCACCCCGGCCCGTTCGAAATCGTAGAGCCGTTCGGTGCGGATGGCCTCGATCTCGGGGACGATGATGTCGGGACGGTGTTTGGCGACGGCCGCCGCCAGCGCATCGCCGTCGAGCATGTCGAAGACCTCGAAGGCATCGGCCACCTGCATCGCGGGAGCTCCCGCATACTTGTCGCATGCAACGACGGTCTGGCCCAGCCGCTGGGCCGCAATCACGAACTCCTTGCCCAGTTCGCCCGAGCCCAAGAGCAGTATTTTTTTCATAAAGGTATGTATTTTAAAACGGTAGAATCCATCTGCTGCCCGCGGAATTCGCACCCCGCCGGCGTTTTGCAACGCAAAGATAACCTTTTCGGTCGAATTTTTCGCCTTGCTGTTATAAAATCCCATAAAACCCCGGATCGAATAGTCTGTGGACGTCCCAAGGGCGGATTGGATCAGCCTAAATCGTTGATCCTAACCAAAAAGAGCCCGAAAAATTTGCATCGGTATCTTTTTTTCGTACCTTTGCAGCATGTTAACATTTCAGTCCTTTTTATAGACAAATCGGTCTGAAACAAAAAAGTCACATTCACTCCATACAATATGAAAAAGCTTATTTTCCTGCTGATGCCGGTGCTGATGGCCTCTTGTGTCAAAAGCGTGTCAGACTACGACACGCCCAAAAATCCGGAAAAACCATGGAACGAATTCGATTTCAGAACCAGTGCCTCCACTTCCATTTCGCTGGACTACGCCGCCGATGCCGAGGTCTATTTCGAAATCTACGACACGACTCCCGTGCGTGAGAACGAGTCGGGAACAGCCTACGAAAAGATCGAGGGTATCGAGCCCCTCTACGCCGGCATTACCGATGAGAAGGGCCGCTTCTCGGCGCAGGTCGAGCTTCCGGCCTACCTCGGGAAAGCCTATGTCTACACCCCCAACGTACATGCGCAGACATTGCTCGTTGCCGAAAAAACAGGCGGCGTACTAACCGCCTCGACAGCCGAAGAACCGACTGCCGCTGCGATGTCCGTAACCCGCGGGGGGGGGTACGAATCGGCCGCCGTGACCGACGACGGCTGGAAAACATGGCTCGGGACTTACGACGCGACCTACGGCCGGATCAACTACAAATACAAATATCCGGGGACGGGAACCAACCTGAAGGAGGAGAACTGGAAACAACTCTACAAGGCGGCCAATAAGGTTTTCAATACCAATAAGGCTTGTCCTCAGGAGTACCGCTCGTCGAGCGACCTCTATCTGGAGAAGGATGCCGAGGTGGCCATCACGTTCCTGATGAGCAATACCTGCTGGAACTGCTCGATGGGATACTATTATTACGATGCTTCGGAGCACCCCGGCTCACTTGCCGATGTACATCCTATCATGATTTTTCCCAACACGCAGGACGGTCAATGGAGCAATAATCCCCAAACGGCCAAAAAATACAAGGGTGTAGACCGCGGAACAGCCGTGCAACTGATGTTCTACCCCAAGATTGCCGAAAACAGCACGGAAGGTGCCACTACGGTTTTTCCCAAGGGCTACCGCATCGGCTTCGTGCTGGCGACAAACGCATGGGGCAACCGGCTGCCCGGATTTGCGGGTGCCAAGAAATACCGTGCAGCCACATCGAACGGACTGAGCGTCAATAACGAGGGAATTGCTTATGGACAGCCCCGCACGGCGGTCTACCGTTACACAAACAGTGCGCTCGATCTCAATTCGGTCATCTGTTCGTTTGAGGACTACACGACTGACCAGAATTTCAGCGACGTGATCTTCACCATGAAATCGAGCCCCGTGGATGCCGTGATCGATATTCCGTCGGTCGAGGAGAAGCCCGGCGCCGACGATACCAAACGCGAAGTACGACTGCTCAAAGGCATCTATGCCTTCGAGGATCTGTGGCCCAGTCAGGGCGACTATGACATGAACGACGTAATGGTCAAGCTGGACTACGAGAAAACCTTCGGTGACAAGGGAATTTATGTGGAATCGTACCTTTTCAAGACGTTCAGCAACCTCGCTGGTCTTGAAAACGGTCTGGCTTTCACCCTCAGCGGAGACGCCGCGTCGGCCGAACTGGAATTCTCAATACTCCGTCCCGTTTCCAAGGAGAATCCCGAACCGGTATACGAAACGCTCTCCCCGGAACGCGAAGGCAATGTGATCCTGCTGACGGACAATGTGAAAAATGAGATGGGCGCCACTTACAAGGTGACGGCGACCTACGCCTCGCCCATCGCCGAAGAAAAGGCCGCAACGGTCAAGCCGTTCATCTACCGCACGACCGATAAGGACCTCGCCTCCGGCAAGCGCAAGGAGGTTCACCTCCCGTTCGAAGCTCCGACGGACAAGGTTGACCTAAAATTCTTCGGCACGAGCGACGACAAATCCGACCCGGAGGCAGAACGCTACTATGTGCGTGCAAAGGACTACCCCTTCGCATTTTTCCTCGCAGGAGCCACGGATATCGATCTCTCCAAAATGTTGGATCCGGGCAATGAGGGAACTCACATCGACGAGCTCTTTCCCGGATATTCGGGATGGGTGACTTCGAACGGCTCCACCAACACCAACTGGTACAAGTAAACGCCGCAGGCAGTGCGATACCGAAAAGAGGCTTCGATCGAAGCCTCTTTTTTATTCCCGGCTGCCGGATTTCGCCAGCAGTTTCTGTGCGGCGAACTGGGGTATCATCCGCACGATCAGGGGCGTCAGCAGCAGGCACACCCCGAGCGTCAGCAGCAGCAGGACAATCGACTGCACCCATTCGTTATGAAGAAAATGCGAGACGAGGGGCCGGAGAAAGAAGAGCAGAGGGCCGTGGATGCCCAGTGTGATGACCGAAAAACGCCCCAGATAAGTGACAACGGGTGCTTTCTTCACCTTCTTGCACAACAGCATGATGGCGAAAATACCCGCGAAAGCAGCCAGATAGACCTGAACGAAGTTTCCGGGATAGTTGTTGGTCCGCATGCCCAGCGGCGTGGCCGTAAAGTACATCGTGACCAGCGCCAGCAGAATGAACAGCGGAATCAGCTTGTCGAAACGGTGGTGCGGAAAGAGGAAAAAGTTGTAACGCCGAATCCAGAACCCCGCGAAATAGAACGGCAGGGCCGTCATGGCGACATCGATGTAGAACGGCAGTTCGATCCGCTGCTTACCCAGCCAGAACCCGGCGGCGCCGATCAGCAGCGTCACGACGAACATCGTGGGGATATGTTTCCGGCGCAGGTAATGGACGAGGTAGAACAGGATGTTGCAGTTGAAAAGGGCTACCAGAAACCAGATCGGCGGGTTGAAGCGGATCAGTTCGTGCCCCCGGAAAACCAGCAACAGTTCGCTCCACCGCACCGGAAGACGGAATGTCCCCGGCACCACTTTCGAAATACCGTACATCAGCAGGAACGACCCGAGGTAAAAGATCAGGAAGGGCACGAGCAGTTTATCGACCTTGCGGGCGAGGAAGCCGCCGAATCCCTCGTAGGATTTGAAGAAAAGGCCCGAAACGAAGAAATAGAGCGGCATGGTGAAACTCGACAGCACGGGCCCGGCGGCGAGGCCGTCAAACGCGCCCCCGACATGCATCATTACGACAAGCATGATGCAGAGCCCTTTCGTAAGGTCAATGAACCCGATCCGCCGATCCGCCTGCTGTTCCATCGCGCAAAGATAACGATTGCATGCAACAAAAAGAAGCGGCAGACGGAAATTTACTGATCATATAGGTAGAAATAAGTGGACGGAATCGTCCGCGGACCAAAAAAAGAGATGAGCAGTAATGCCCATCTCTTTTTTGTGGAGGTGGCGGCTCTGTAGCTATCATATCACGGAACTTTCAATATATTAAGTTGTTTTAAATCAAATATTTAAAACATTTTTCTTTATCGCAAAACATTGCACAATTTACTTACATATCCCCGAAATAGTGTGTAATTTTCAAAATTACACACTGTGAAAATCAGATAAATAGCTACTTTACTTTTTTGTTCTTTATGAATTCTACAATAAGTCTTACTTTATTCTTGATTGAATCTCTCCATCATACTTTTTTTCACGGTATTAGCCACGTCAATATAAGGCATCATGGCTTTATAATCTGCATGTCCCGTCCATTCCATTATGACGTTAGCAGGAATGCCAAGCGCCAAAGCATTACAAATAAACGTTCGCCGAGCAGTGTGAGTCCCAATTAATTCGTATTTAGCGTGAGTTTCGTCAATTCGTTTATTTCCTATAAAATGAGTTGTTCGTATGGGTGTATCAAAACCTGCAAATTTTCCAAGTTCCTTCAAATAGTTATTCATTTTTTGATTAGATATGACAGGTAAGGCTTTGTCATCTGGAAAAGGTATATTATCATATTTGCAAAGTATTTCTTTAGCATACTTATTCAATTCGATAATTAGCTTGTCTGCCGTCTTCACAGTTGTAATCTCAAGAGAATCATTGCTAATGTTACTCCGCCTTAAATTATATACGTCACTATATCGTAGTGAAGTGAAGCAACAGAAACAAAAAACATCTCGAACTCGCTCCAAATATGTTTTGCTTTCCGGAATGGTAAGTTTATAGAGATGCATCAACTCATCCCAATCAAGAAAAACAATGGTTTTTTGGCTGGTTTTCATTTTAGGACGATAGGTAAGATAGTCGGTGTTCGTATTGTAACCTTTACTCGATGCCCATCGCAAAAACCATCTGATAAATCCAAGCAGTTTCCCAACCGAACTGTTGCGCATTCCAATCGTTGGTAGATTTTCTCACCGCCTTTTGTGCTTTTCTTCTTTTTAGAAGGTATTGGGATGGAACGTAGGTAGTCAATGAATTGGGTCAAGCCGGCTTCATTTAAATCGCCAAAATCTATATCTGGACGAAAGGCTTGCAGATGAGCCTTAAGCGTATGGAATTTTTTGTATGTTGAGTCTGTCCTTTGCCTACCATTTTCATGACAAAATTCATCGAAACATTCGAAGAAGGATTTCTGAGTCACTATTTCCGGTGCAACCTGTCTGCCATTTGCAATGTTAAAAGCCTTTTTAAAGTCTTTCAAATCCGGAACGTTTCCTGCAACCTCAAAAGCTTTAAAAGTGTCTTCGGCCAATGCTCGCAAACGATTTATTTCAGCATTGATTTCAGCAGCAGGAGTTTTCTTTTTTCCATGAGTTGTAGCAGCTTTACAAAGTTGTGCCGCTGTAATCCATTTTGCTACATCTGCTTTATAGCCTGTTGAAAAGTCACTCATCCCCATTGCATATTTGATTCTTTGATAAGTGCATCTGCTTTAGGTTGTCCAGATTGATCTTTTCGTTTTTCCAGAACAAAATTAATAGAATATTGAATCTTCATATATTAGTGTATCATTTTATCAAAGAATTCTGCGTGTATGACTTTCAATGCTCCTGGGAGGTTGATTTTGGGATTCTGCCCGTGCGTTTCATCCATTCATGTATTTCCGAAGCTTTATAATATACCTTTCCTTTGATTTTATAATAACTGACCAGCTTTCGCTGGCGATATCGAGCAAGGGTCCTCTTATTGATGTTGAGCAACATACACATATCATAATTGTCGAGTAAAGAATCACCGTCAAGTCCGTCTTTGGTGCGTGTCATGCGATCGAGGGTATTGTCGATTTTGTCGAAGCGCATCATAATCTGTGTAAACAGTTCCTCTATATTCATAACCTGCTGCTATTAGTTATTTTACAGCAGCAAAGTTCGTCCATATGCAGACACCGAACAATCCGGATAGTTACCCATATGGGCTACTTTTTTATATATAGTACTGAATATCAAAAGAATATATTTTGCATTTTTCTTTAAAGCCTCGTTTATGCGTCGGCGATATGGGAGATTGTAGTCAGAAATGATTGAATTATGCGAATTTCAGGGCTTTTCCATCTGATAAACGGCAGAAAACCTTATTTAAACATATACTTGCGGTTAGACATAGTAACTCATAGAAATATCGCATTATACTGAAATCGGATTTACTTTCATGGAATCGAGATTCAGAAAGAATCCGCAGTGCTCGATCATGCAGTTGCGGAAAAGTTTCCAAAGGAGATTGCAGCCCAACTGCGCCAATACGGAATTGATGAAAAGATCCTGTTTTTCCAACGCCTCGGCCAGCGAGCAGCTGGGGCCGGAGTCCTCATCCCGGATATCCGCATAAGAAATGCGCTCCGTAATGACCTTCAGGCGGCCAACTGGCGTATATTCCTTGGACTTGGGCTGCGGCATTTTCTTAGGGATGGTTCCCAGCACGACCTGACCTGTCGTCTGGGCGTTTCCGAAGTCCATCCGGTAAAGCGGCTTTTCGGCATCGTAGTAGTGTATTTCCCGGGCTTTCTGAAGGAATATCCACAAATCTGATTCGGGCATCTGTCAATCGACCGATCATAGGAAGGTCTTTTTCTTTTAAACCCTTCATTGTATAGGCGACGTTCTTTTGCTTTGCCGTTTTTTGCCGTATACCCGACTGTAAAGACTCCGTTGCATTTGTATTTCCGGCAAATTCGTCTTACCGTGGTTCGGTATTTCCCGGCAAAGGTTTTGTACATACTGTACTGCATGATGTAGTGAAAAGTGTTCAGTTCAGAAGCGTTGTTAGCTATCGAGTAATAGTTGTAAAACCCTCTGATCTCGGCATTGTAACTGTCAAGGATCTCAAGGTCGTCATTATTGATAAGTTCCGACCGGTGTTTGGGAATCCATTGCTCGTGCCCGTTATGATAGCTGAATTTCAGCACCCCGAGTTCCAACAACTTTTTCTTTATCACTTCGGTCGTCACCTTTAATCTGACCTTATTTCCATACACACGGGACAGGTTTCCCCGCTTGTTCCGTTTTTGCAGGTTCGACCTGCGGACAGTCACCTCATATCCGAGGAATTTTGCAGGCTTTTCAGTATGAGTGACGAGCGTTTTTTCATCGGATAATTCCAATGCCAATTCGTTTGCAAGGAAACGCTTTATATCGTCCTTGATCTTTACGGCATCTTCTTTACTGCCGATAATTTCTATCAGGAAGTCGTCGGCATACCTCACATATTTGAGCCTTTTGAAGTTCCTGTCCATAGGAGCGAAGCACGGCATCGCGGATCGGGTTTTATCTATCTCTTTGAGCCGTTTGACGAGCACTTTTCTTTCTACATCGTTTGTCGCTGTTTTGAGTTCACGCATAACCAGCCTCTTTTGGTAAGTGAGGACTTCGTATTCACGGCACGCTCTTACCCTGTTGCCCCTGTCGAATCCGGCGGCATATTCCTTCATGTACTTATCCAGCTTGTCCAAATAGATAATGGATAGAGAAATGCACGAAGTACCAATCCGCTTTTATTTGCTTCGAACATACGGGCGTTTATTCGATGGCTTTGGCTGCATTCCTGGAATCGCAGCATATTATATTTGCGATGGTCTCACCGCTGGAAATCAAACGTTCCATGGGTATTGTACGCGGAAAGAATGACGTCGTCGATTCCAAACGCATTGCCGAATATGCTTCCAGATTCCGGGACAAGATCGTCGTAACGAAATTACCGGCCAAAGATATTACGAGACTACATTTTCTTCTTATGTTGCGAGATAAGACCGCAAGAACCTTGGCCGGGTATATCGCGGCAGTAAACGAGGTTTAGAGGGGTATCGGGCATGAGAAACTGCCGGAACTGTTTGCATCGTATGACGCCATAATAACTGCCTTGAAATCGGAAATCAAGAAAATAGAAGCGGCTATCAAGCATATAATTAACACCAGCCCAGACCTTAAAACCTCTTTCAAATTGGTGACCTCGCTGAAAGGCGTAAGTCTTATCGTGGGAACATACATGATCGTATATACCTGTAACTTTACCAAATTTGCAAACTGGCGTAAATTCGCCTGCTACTGCGGCATAGCACCGTTCGGCCATCAGTCCGGGGTCAGTGTCAAAGGCCCCGCGCAAGTAAGTCCCATCGCCAATAAACAACTGAAACGATTACTCCATTTAGCGGCGGTAAGTGCAGCTTCGCACGATCCGGAGCTGCGCGAATATTACATCCGCAGGCAGTCGGAAGGAAAATCGAAGATGAGCACGCTCAACATAATCCGCAACAAAATCGTTGCCAGAGCATTCGCCATTGTAAAACGAGGGACTCCGTATGTGAATATCAGACAATATGCAGCTTAATAAGAATATGTCCATATAACTATTAATATTAATACATTGACCATCCGCACCATTTAATAACAATCTTCCGACAGCAAAATTTTCCCTGCTTTTTTCTTGCTTTTGAACTTAGGATGCTACCCTCTGATGAGGGTAAAGACCTGCCGCCGAAAATCCGGGCCGAAGATTCTGATAAGTGGCTGGCGGGAGTTCTGGCGCCGGGGAGTTTTCCGATGCAATATTACGATGATTTTCAAAGTGTCCCGCCCGAACGTTTCGCACCCAAGCGGTTCAGCATTATGCTGGCATCGGGGATTCCACAGCCGGAAGCCAACTCCTATCTGCTCAATCCCAACGGCAAGGCCGGCATCCTGATTCCGGTGAGCCGCGCCAACACCTACTCGCGGCAAGAGGGGCTGGGCGAGGTACTCGGGAACAATACCGCTTTCGGGGTTCGCATGGTGTGGAACGAGCAGCCGGGAACAGGCTCGGGGTCGAATATCCGGATGGTGAAAGCCGCCGGACGAGGACGGACGGGTTATATTCTGGTGCTGCCGGGCACGATGAGCGGCAATGCCGTCGTCGCGGCAACCGACGCGGCCGGGAAGATACTCTGGAGCTGGCATCTGTGGGTGACGACCTATTCGCCCGACACGAATCAAGGCTGGATGGACCGTCACCTGGGAGCCATGGCCAACAGCAAGGAGGCGGGCAGCGCCGCGTTCGGGTTGCTCTACCAATGGGGACGCAAAGACCCGTTCCCGTCGACCTCGGCCGGGCTCTACTAGGGCGACGAGGCGACCGGAGAGCTGTTCCCGGGCAGTTACAAGTCCACTACGCAATATACCTTGCAGCAGAGCGTGGAGAATTCCCACATCCGCGTACAGCACGGTACGAACGGGTTGAAAGATGCCGGAAACAGCACGTCCCACTGGTCCGATCTGTGGGGCGGTGAGATCGTCAGCAAGGATGCCGTTTCCGCCACACCGACCCGCAAATCCGTATTCGATCCGTGTCCTGCGGGCTGGAAGGTTCCCTCATTCGGCGATGAGGGATGGGGTACAGGGACCACACGCCCCTCGAGTTCAGCCCACGATAAGTATGGCGATTACCTTCCAGACAAGGGAGGCTGGTATCCCATTACCGGTCAGCTGCTCGGAAATAGCACGGCATTCGGCCATACGGATGAGGGGTACTGCTGGACTTCCTCGGTACGGCCGTCGGACCCGGCGCCCTATTACCTGGTGATACGTTATAAATTCCCAAATCACCTGGTCATCAACCCGATGTACAACAGGGGCACGGGCATGTCCGTCCGATGCGTATGCGACAAGTAAACGATCGCAAGGCTTTACCCGAAGGTAAAGCCTTGTTTCATATACCCCCCCCCTTACCAAATGTTCTTCCCCGGAGGAAGAGTGTTTTCACCCAACCGAAACCCGACCGTCGCTCTGCTGTATATGAGCGGCAAAACAAGGGAGCCGGTCGAATATCTCGATCGGCTCCATCCATTTAACGGAGAAAACAAATCATTTTTTCGCAGTTCGGCGCTTTTTCTTCAACCACTGGTAATAGCCCGTAAGCGGAAGGCTCAACCTGTATGATGCCTACCTTCAACAGCGAACGGCCGAATAATCGGCCTGCAACCTTTGAAATAAGATAAGGAAACAGTATTCAGAGAATGCAACAGATTGGACGATCCAATCTGTTGCATTTTTATTTTCAGGAGTGAGGCAACGACAGGCAAAAGTTCTGCTCGGGCTTACTGTATTGAAGATCAGCGTCAGATAATAAATGGACGAGAAATAATCCCATTCTTCTTTTATTTGTTTATTCCGGAATTTTCCATAATTTTGTATCACTCTTTGTTTCGGCAGGGAGCAAGGTTGCGTTGAATATTATTATCCAGGTTCAGGAAATCCCCGTTTCTTTACACTACGATGGATAATACATAGGCAAAGCCTTTGCTATATCTGTATTATATCCTATCCATCCATATAATATAGGTAAAGCGTGGGGCTTTATGTATTACTTGTAGTGAGTATGGGGATACTTCTGAACAGTAATACTAAAGCTCCCACGCTAACCTTATTAAAATTAATGCAACCCACGGGAGCAGGTTGCACTGATTTTAGTTGTATGGAAGTCCGAATTCCGAAAAAAGAAATTGTTCTCTCTTCCGTTTGCAGGCCGTTCAACGGCCATCCGTCTCCGTCGGTGACGGATCTCATCAGCCCTTTTCGCCTTTTCTTGCGAAAAGTCAGGCCTTATTCTACAACATTTGTGCCAGATCGAAACATGCTGTTTTATCCGCTTGTGAGGCCTCTCCGAAAGGATGAATGGCTCGGCAAAGAGCGACAAAATGGCAGAGACGGGCATGTCATGACAAATCCACGATTCATAATCCCCTAATCCCATAAAAATATGAACGAACAGATTGAAAATACCCTGAACGAACTGATAAATACCGAAATATGGTCCTCCAACCGGTATTTGTCGCTGCAAATCCATTTTGAACGGCAACAACTTCCAATTCTCTCTTTCTGGCTGAACATGCAGGCCCGCAGCGGTATAGAGCGAATCTGCCGGATGACAAGCCTGATTTACCGGCAGGGAGGGCGTGTGACAATCCGGGAAGCGACACACAACGCCAGAGAATGGGGTACGACCATAGAGGCGCTGGACCGTATGATCGAACACGAGAACTATATGGACGGGCAGGTGGCATCACTACTGAAACTCACCGAGATGGAAGATACGGATATCTCGCAGCAAATCCATCAGATATATTCCCAGCGGTTCTATGTGACCAGTATCTTTACAGAGATGCTCCGCATTTTCGGAGAGGAGAGCCGGCGCAGACTACCCTTTAGCGACAAATTAGTGCATCTTGAATAAAGACCGCATTTTTAAATAGCCAACAAATATCCGAAACACGAATGGAGTTTCATGCATATTAAACACATTAACCCCAAACACCCATGATGACAGAAAAATTGCAAGATGCCCTAAACAGGCAAATCATTGCAGAACTATGGTCTGCAAACCTCTACCTCTCGATGTCGTTTTATTTCAGGAAACAGGGATTCGACGGATTCGCACACTGGATGAAAGAACAGTCCCGCGAGGAGACCGAACATGCCTGCATGTTCGCCGATTATCTGATCAAACGCGGCGGGCGGAATCCGACGCTGACGAAAGTCGACGAAGTACCGCAAAGCTGGGATTCTCCGCTGGATGCGTTCCGGCATGTCTACGGACACGAATGCGAAGTATCGGAGATGATCGACAGACTGATGCAAACGGCCATCGAGGAGAAGGACAACGCAACTCAGGAGTTCCTCTGGCATTTTGTCCGGGAACAGGTCGAAGAGGAAGCCACGGCCGAATCTATCGCAGAGAAGATTCGGATGGCCGGGGACGCCGGCGTTCTTTTTCTCGATGCAAAACTGGGCGAACGTTAAGCCTGCAACATGGTTAAACGAATAAAATGAAATCATCATGAAAAGCATTGCAGATATTTTGGACGAGGATGCCGTTTACTACCTCGACTACCAATGCAAAACCATCGACAAGAAGTCGTTGTACCTGCCGGGGCCCGACACCGTGGACCGCATCTGGACGGATTCCGACCGCAACATCCGCACGCTGGGCAATCTCCAGCGGATTCTCTCGCACGGGCGTCTGGGCGGCACGGGCTATGTCTCGATCCTGCCCGTGGATCAGGGCGTCGAGCACTCCGCAGGGGCCTCGTTCGCCCCGAATCCCGCCTATTTCGATCCGGAGAACATCGTCAGACTGGCCCTCGAGGGCGGCTGCAACGCCGTGGCTTCGACTTTCGGCGTACTCGGGTCCGTGGCACGGAAATATGCGCACAAGATTCCGTTCATCGTCAAAATCAACCACAACGAGCTGCTCTCCTACCCCAACACCTATGACCAGGTGATGTTCGGAAACGTGAGGGAGGCCTGGAACATGGGCGCCGCCGCCGTGGGGGCGACGATCTATTTCGGCTCGGAGCAGAGCCGCCGGCAGTTGGTCGAGATCGCCCGCGCCTTCGACGAGGCCCACGGACTGGGCATGGCGACGATCCTGTGGTGCTACCTGCGCAACGAGGGTTTCAAAAAGGAGGGTGTCGACTACCACGCTTCGGCCGACCTGACGGGGCAGGCCGACCATCTGGGCGTGACGATCAAGGCCGACATCGTGAAGCAGAAACTCCCGTCGAACAACGGCGGGTTCCGGGCCGTCGGGTTCGGCAAGACCAGCGACAAGGTCTACACGGAGCTGACCTCCGACCACCCCATCGACCTCTGCCGCTATCAGGTGGCCAACGGGTATATGGGCCGCGTGGGGCTTATCAATTCGGGCGGCGAGTCGCACGGGGAGTCCGATCTGAAGGAGGCCGTCACGACGGCCGTCATCAACAAACGCGCCGGCGGCATGGGCCTCATCAGCGGCCGCAAGGCTTTCCAGCGCCCGATGAAGGAGGGAATCGAACTGCTCAACGCCATTCAGGACGTATATCTCGACCCCTCGATAACAATAGCTTGATATCCAAAAAACGATTGGCCAATCGTATCGTTCACTAATTTATTAACTGTTCAAAACAAAAGTATCATGTTACCTGCAAGAAAAAATCAGGACTGGCTGCCGAGCATCTTCAACGATTTCTTCGGCAACGAATGGCTTGTGAAGCCGAATTTCTCGACTCCGGCGATCAACGTCGTCGAAACCGAAAAGGAGTACCGGGTTGAGGTTGCGGCTCCCGGTATGACCAAAGACGACTTCAAGATCAATCTGGACGATGAGAACAACCTGACCATCAATGTAGAAAAGAAGGAAGAGAAAAAAGAGGAAAAGAAGGAAAAACACTTTCTGCGTCGCGAATTCTCCTATACGAAATTCCAACAGTCCATCGCCCTGCCCGACAATACGGAAAAGGAGAAAATCTCCGCCAAAGTCGAACATGGCGTACTCACGATCGAAATACCCAAGAAACAGGGTTCGGAAAAGAAGGTATCCCGAACGATCGATGTAAAATAATACCCGGGAGCGTCCTTCCTTTTCGTTGGGTTAGTTACAGGTGTCGGGAAGGGCGCTCCCCTCTTTGAAACAATATGGAAAGAGAAATCAAGATCGAATCGGGCGACGGCGAGATCAGATATTGGTGGGTCTCGCTGCTGGTGGGCCTGCTGAGTGTCGCCGTCGGTATCTGGTGTATCGCCACACCGGAGGAATCGCTCATGGCCCTGACCTCGCTCTTCATATGCGTACTGATCGCCGCGGGCATTTGCAACGTCGCTTTTGCGGCGTTGAACGACCGCCACAGCACCGGATGGGGCTGGACGCTGACACGCGGCATTCTCGAACTGTTGCTGGGAATCTGGCTGCTGGCGCTCCCACTGCCTGTTGTGGCGGAAACATTGGTGGTGCTGATCGGGTTCTGGGTATTGTTCTATGCCGTCATCGGAATCGGAGAAGCGTGCGAACTGCAGCAGTTCGGTGTCCGCGGCTGGGGATGGTTGCTCGCATGCAGCATCCTGTGCCTGATATTATCGTTCGTCTACCTGGTGACACCGGTTTACGGAGGTTTTTTCATCGTCCTCTATGCCGGCCTGTCCTTCCTCTTTTACGGAATATTCCGGATTGCATTCGCCTTTATCCTGCGCCGCCTGGGCCGAGGATGACAAAGCTAACGGAATTCCGCATGTAAAAATCAAATTTGTTTGCCTACATACCTCTCCCGCGTGGGGAGGTATGTTTTCAAAGCGATCATCAATAATGAATAAAGAGCAATTCATAGGCGTCCTGACCTCCGGAGGCGACGCCTCGGGCATGAATGCGGCAATCCGGGCGGTGACGCGCAGCGCCATTTTCAATGGATTCCGGGTAAAAGGTATTTATCGCGGTTACGAAGGGTTAATCAACGGTGAAGTACGGGAACTCACCACAGAGGATGTCAGCAGCATCATTCAACGCGGCGGCACGATCCTCAAAACGGCCCGTTCGCCGCGTTTCACAACTCCCGAGGGGCGCAGACAGGCATGGGAAACGATACGACAGGAAGAGATCGGTGCGTTGGTCATCATCGGCGGCGACGGATCGTTACGCGGCGCACGCATCTTCGCCGAAGAGTACGACCTGCCCTGCATCGGGCTTCCGGGGACGATCGACAATGATCTCTGCGGGACGGATGTCACGATCGGATACGATACGGCGCTGAATACGATCGTCGAATGCGTGGACAAAATCCGCGACACGGCCACATCGCACGATCGCATCTTTTTCGTCGAGGTCATGGGACGCGATGCCGGATTTTTGGCACAATACAGCGCAATCGCTTCCGGGGCCGAAGCGGCAATCATCCCCGAGGACCGAACGGATGTCGACCAGCTTGAACATTTCATCGGACGGGGAATCCGGAAAACGAAAAACAGCAGCATCGTAATTGTTTCAGAAAGTCCGAAGGACGGCGGAGCCATGCACTATGCCGAACGGGTGTGCAAGGAGTATCCCGAATACGAAGTACGGGTCACCATTTTGGGACACCTGCAGCGAGGCGGAGCACCGAGTGCCTCGGATCGCATACTCTCCAGCCGTCTGGGGGTTGCGTCAGTCACGGCACTGCTGGAAGGTCAGCGCAATGTCATGATCGGCATTCGCAACGGGGAAACTGTCTACGTTCCCTTCATCGAAGCGATCCGTCGAGATAAACCATTAGATAAAAGGTTGGTGGAAATTCTCGATGAATTGTCGATCTAAAGGGACTAATGCTCTATCTTTGCAGGACAAAAGGAGTATCGCATGAAAAACAACCTGCTGACCGAACAACTGGTCTACAATGGCGAGAGCCGCACGAAAACCCATATACACCTCATCGCCTACACCCGCGAAACGGTTCATGAAACGGTGTGCGACAATTTTACCGATGAAATATCGAAGGCAGACCCTGCGGCCAAACTGTGGATAAGGGTTCACGGGCTGGAAGACACGGAGTGCATCAACGCGCTCTGTACCCATTTCGGCATCGACTTCCTCGTCGTACAGGACATCCTGAACGTCAACCACCCGAGTAAGGTAGAAGAGTACGACAAATTCAATTTTCTCGTTTCCCGAATCTTCGAAGGCGACAGAATCACACAGATCAGGCTGATCCAGGGCGGAAATTTCGTTATGAGTTTCACGGACAACGAGTCGACGCTTCTCAACGACGTGCAGCAGGCCTTGCAACACAACGTGCTGAAAATACGCACGCGAGCCTCCGATTATCTTTTCTCGGTGATGATCAACGATCTGGTGTCGAACTACATATCCGTAGCCATGTCGATCGGCGACGATCTGGACGATCTGGAGACAGAACTCATCGCCGCTTCGGATAATCGGGACATTGGCGGCCGACTGCAGATACACCGGCGCCGGTACATGGAACTCAAACGCACAATCATTCCGCTGAAAGATCAGTATCCGCGGTTGCTGCATACGGATTCGACGCTCATCCATGCAGCCAACAAGCCGTTCCTCAACGATGTCAACGACCATTTGCTGAACGTAACCCAACTGATAGACAGCTGCCGCGAAACGCTCTCGTCGCTCATGGATCTTTACGTCTCGAACAACGACCTGCGGATGAACGACATTATGAAACGGCTGACGATCGTTTCCACCATTTTTATTCCGCTAACTTTTCTGGTCGGAGTCTGGGGTATGAATTTCAAATACATGCCCGAACTGGAATGGGAGCACGGCTATATCACGGCGTGGATCGTCATGGTCGCAGTCGGGATCGCGGCCTATCTGATTTTCAAAACGAAAAAATGGCGCTAACCCCATGTCTGACATCTCACCTCTGATTTCCGACCTGGCCTTTATATTAATAATAGCCGGATTCGTCACGATCCTCTTCCGCTGGATCAAACAACCCGTCATCCTCGGATATATCGTGGCCGGCATCATGGCCGGGCCACATGTATCCTTTCTCCCGACGGTTTCCGACCCTGCAAACATCAAGATATGGGGTGACATCGGCATTATTTTCCTGCTCTTCTCCATGGGGCTGGGTTTCTCGTTCCGCAAATTGATGAACGTCGGCATCACGGCGCTTGTCACCACGGTCGTAATCGTATGCGGGATGATGTTTCTGGGTTATACGGCCGGCAATGCCATGGGATTCTCGCACATGAGCAGTATCTTCCTCGGCGGTATGCTCTCCATGTCATCCACGGCCATCGTCTACAAAGCGTTCGGCGACATGGGACTGCTGCAGCAGAAGTTTACCGGTATCGTTCTGGGCATTCTGGTCGTCGAGGACCTTGTGGCCGTCGTCATGTTAGTCGTGCTCTCCACACTGGGTATCAGCAAACATTTCGAGGAAGGCGCCATGCTGGAGAGCGTGCTGAAACTGGCCGCTTTTCTCATCTTCTGGTTCGCACTGGGTATCTACCTTATCCCAACAGCATTCCGGAAATTTCAACGTTTTCTCAGCGACGAGATTCTGCTGATCGTCTCGTTAGCGCTCTGTTTAGGCATGGTCATGATCGCCACCAAAGCCGGATTCTCGGCGGCCCTCGGGGCTTTCGTCATGGGATCGTTGCTGGCAGAAACAGCCGAATCCGACCGGATCGGTCAGCTCGTGCAGCCCGTCAAGGATCTCTTCGCCGCTGTTTTCTTCGTTTCGGTAGGCATGATGGTCGATCCGATCGTCATCTGGCAGTATATCTTCCCGATCCTCATCCTGACGCTATTGGTGCTGGGCGGGCAGGTGTTGTTCGGGAGCTTCGGAGTGCTGCTCTCGGGACAGCCTCTGAAGATAGCCGTCCAGTCGGGCTTCTCGCTGACCCAAGTCGGCGAGTTCGCTTTCATCATCGCGTCCCTCGGCGTCAGCCTACATGTGACGGACAATTCGCTCTATCCCGTAATCGTAGCCGTATCGGTAATCACAACCTTCCTGACACCTTACATGATCCGGTGTTCCGACCCGGCTTACCGCATCGTGGAACGGTATCTGCCGATGACGATGAAAGAATTTCTGGTCCGCTACTCGTCAGGGACGATGACTGTCCATCACCAGAGCTTGTGGACGCATCTTCTGAAATCGATGTTCATCCCGGTGGGAATCTATCTGGTCATCTGTATCTTCTTCGCCACACTCTTCTTCAGTTATATCCAACCGCTGATCCTGGAACACCTGCCGGGCGTGAAAGGCAACATGGTGGGCTTTGCAATCATCTTTCCCGTTATCGCCCCGCTGCTGTGGGCTGTCATAGTTCGAAAGAACCATTCCCCCGAGTTCCGCAAACTCTGGGCAGACAGCAAGTTCAACCGCGGTTCGCTGGTTTCGCTGGTACTCATCAAGATCATCCTCTGCATTGCGGTCATAATGGGCGTCCTGGTCCGTCTGTTCAACGTAGCACTCGGTGCCGGAGTAGTTCTCTCGACCGTAATCGTCGGAGCCATCTATTTCTCGAAGTGGGTCCGGCGACGGTCCACCTCGATCGAAGATCGCTTCCTGAAGAATTTTCAAGGCGATAAGAACAGCCCTGCGCGCACGGTGCTGAACGGTGCCATGCCGTTCGCCAACCTGCACATGACCGACATTACAATCTCCCCCGATTCGCCCTGTGTCGGTCAGACCTTGCAAGACCTGTGCATCCGGACAAAATTTCAGGTGAACGTCATCTCCATCGTGCGCGGTAATCAGCGAATCGATATCCCCGACGGTACGGAACATCTCTATCCTCACGACCGGATCACACTCGCGGGAACCGACGAACAGCTCGAACGTTTCAAATGTTCCCTGCAACCCGCCGGAGAGCAGAAACCGAAGATCGACAGGGCTGACGAGGAACCGATGCGGATCATGCAATTGAGCCTCGACAGTTGTTCGCCGCTGGTAAACCGGTCGATCCGCGAAGTTGCACTTCAGAACTGCATCGTACTGGGTATCGAACGAAACGGAAAAAATCTGATGAATCCTGAACCGGAAACCGTTTTCCGGGAAAATGACATGATATGGCTCGTCGGGAAACAACGGGCCGTTGAATCGTTA
This sequence comes from Alistipes provencensis, assembly GCF_900083545.1. NCBI lineage: Bacteria > Pseudomonadati > Bacteroidota > Bacteroidia > Bacteroidales > Rikenellaceae > Alistipes > Alistipes provencensis. Next base: position 3,160,005 of record NZ_LT559262.1, read on the forward strand.
AATTAAAAACAAACTGCAATGAAAAAAATCATCTTAATCGCCCTGATAGCCATGTGCGCCGGTACGAGCAACGCACAGGAACCCAAAAACGCGACCCACAAACAACTCCGGGCCGAACAGGAGGCAGCCTTCGACATCCCGGCCTGCGGCCCCGACGGATCGGGCGGCATTACCGTCACTGGCAGAATTTCTGATTTCGAGCAGAGTATCGACAGGCGGGGAAACCTCTACATCCCAATAAATGTCATGGGCACGGACATTTCGGTTCAGGAGCAGATCAGCCTGCCACGCGGCAGTAGCTCTGCCTCCGTCGACATTCTACCCAATTTTAACTCCAACCGGCATTCGTTAAGCGGCGTACTGCTTCCGCTCTGCAAAGCGCACCTCTTTCAGGGCAGATCATTCTAACCCGTCGGAGCGCTTCGCAGATAGCGTCCCTTACAGACGAACCAATGCTGCCGTAGCGACCTTCGGGGCCTCCTTCAGATCGGTCATGGCGTTGATGAACCGTACATTCAGATAGTCCCCGAGCTCTTGCGCCTCGATTCGCCGGGCGGCGATCAGGCCCCGCTCCAGCAGTTCCTGCCGTTTCGTCCCGGCCAGCAGCGGACCGGCCGGCGTAAAAAGTCCGTCGGCAGACTCGAACACGAGATTGAAAGCCGAGGCATCCGTCACCAGACCGCGGCGGACAATGACGATCTCGTCGCACCCCGAATCGCGCAGCAGTATATTCAATCGGCTCCGATCCGTATATTTGTAGGAGTAGTCGATGGCATCGTCCCGGATTACTCCTACTTTTTCGATCCGTCGCCGTACATAAGGAATGTACTCGACCTTCCCGATGTCGCGGCCATATACGACCCGGCACTTGAACAACCCCTGCCGTACCTCTTCGGGGATTGAATTCGGCAAACCGGAGAGGCTCGGACACGTCCCGAAAAAATGTCCGGCCGTGCGGTCGACCCGAGCCTGATGATAGGCAAGGTTGTGCAATCGTCCCTGCTCGAGCCTTATGGCTTCGCTGAAGGTCGTCATAGGAATGGCAGATAGATTTTTTTCAACACCTCGTCGTACTCTTCCTCAGGCCGGCTCATCACGGTTATTCCGCCGCCACTGCGGAAATACATACCGCCGTCCGTCTGTTCGATATAGCGTATCATCACGGCGCTGTCCAACTCCCGGCCGTCGAAATAACCGAAGACTCCGGTATAAAATCCCCGCGGCCGTTCCTCAGCCCGTCGGATCAGTTCCAACGTCGAGCGCTTGGGAGCGCCCGATACGGAGCCCGCCGGCAACATCCGGAACAGGATGTCGCCCATGCGGGAGAAACTGTCCTCGGGCAGCGTCCCGACGATCTCCGAACTGACCTGCAAAATATCTCCCCGGTTCGTCCGCAGGGTGTCTATATAGCGGAAACGTTTGACTTCGACCCGCTCGGCAACCATGCCCAGATCATTGCGGAGCAGGTCTACGACGGTATAGTGTTCCGCCGTCTCCTTGGGATCGGCGAGAATGGCCTGTGCGGCATCGGGGATTGAGGCGTCGATGGTTCCCTTCATCGGATTGGTCGAGATACGTCCATCGGCTATGCGAACGAAACGCTCCGGCGAAAAACAGGCGAAGCGCCCCGGCACATAGAGGCAATAAGGGGCATCGCTGTGCAGAATCACCTCCTGCAGCGGAACAGACAGGGCGAGAGGTGTCCGGAGCGTCAGGTTCGCCAGAAACGAATCGCCGCGTTGCAATCCCTGCATCACTACGTCGAAGCGCGACAGATAGACCTCATAGGGTTCGGGGCTAGCTTCGAAAGTTCCGCGTTCCGCAGGTACTTTTGTTTTCGGAATGTTCGAACCGGCCGGAACCCGGAACAGCAGCTCGTGCTGCGCGGCCGGATCGTCCAGAAAGATACCCTCCGTCATTTCAAAATCGACGGCAAAAAGAAACGGCGTCCGCCGTCTGCCGGCGTCGTTCATCCGGATTCTCACTTCTTCGGCTCGCATACGTCGGAATTCAGAAAATTACGGATAATACCGCCCCCGCACTCCGTCATATAGGATTCGGGGTGGAACTGCACGCCATACACGGCGTATCGTACATGCTCGATGGCCATGACGCGGCCTCGCCGTCCCATGCCGTAGCTTTCAGATCGGGCGGCAAGGTCTCTCCGTCCATCATCCACGAATGATAACGCCCGACAGCGACCGTCGGAGGCAGCCCTCGGAATATCCGGGAAGAAGTGTCGAGCCGCACGCGGCTCCTCACGCCGTGAAGCGGATGTTCGAGATTGCATAGCTCTGCACCGAACGCCTCGGCGATAGCCTGATGCCCTAAGCAGACACCGAGGATCGGAATCCGCCCCGCAGCCGTCCTCACCACATCAAGCAGGGTTCCCGCCTCGGAGGGGACGCCGGGCCCCGGAGAGAGCAGGATGCGGTCGTAATCGCCGACCTCCATCGCTGAAATACGATCGTTGGGCACGACAGCGATGCGATCCGCCGATTCGCACACTTCGCGGACCAGATGCAACAGGTTATAGGTGAACGAATCGTAATTGTCGATCAGCAACAACTGCATAGGATACTTGTTATTGATGACAAATATACGATATTTCAATCAAATGTCCGATTGCACTCCTGCTATTATGCGTCAACGATTCGAAAAGAAACATTCTGCGATCAAGGAGCCATTGCAGATCGTATAAATGGTATAGCATCGAAAAAATTCAAAGTATTCCACTTGAATATTCCGATGCTAATACGACTCCTGCCGGGTTACTACCTGTGGCAGATTAATCCAAAACCAGATAACCCTACCGTCAGGTGTATAAAGATTCGTTATATCCCCGCTGAGCAAACCTCCGTCACCCAAGACGACATAATATCCCTGACCGTCCAGACAATACCCCTCCCTCAGGGATTACCAGAGGACCGTCCAGAGCGCTCCAGTCGATATGCGTATACAAATAAATCGTATTGCCTGTTCCGCAATAACGTTTAAGCGCTTCCCCATCGATCGGTTCCTGCTGCAGTAATTCCAAAAGCGCCTCCGTGTCTTCCTGCGTGTACACTCCGGCACGGCTATGGGTTATCGACTCCTCAGCATATGTTATGGGTTATTCAGTTTTCCGACAAGAAAAGTCAAGGCCCGAAAGAGAATAAATTCTTCGGGCCTCATTGCTGTTATATTGATTATTTGACAGCATCACATAAGTCGGGAGACGGCTTGAATGCCGGGATGTCATGCGCAGGGACAACTATTGTCGTATTCTTCGAGATGTTACGAGCCGTATTTTCCTTGCGATACTTGATTGCAAAAGTTCCGTATGTGGTACACAACATAACGGCACCTTTATCACTGTTATTTCTTATGCAGGAACTAATCAAAATGTCGCAAGTGAATCAATGAACGGAGAACTTGCATTGTTTTTAATCTGCAGCTTTGGGTATCGACAAAACGCCACATTTTATCGGTTCTCGCGTCTGACTTGCAATGTTCTTACTATGACCGCCATGCGCAGTCTATCGCACTAATATGCCGATATCTGGCTTTGCAACGACAGCCGATGACAAGTATGCACGACAAGCCCCCTCCCCTCAAAAAGTGAGCTTCATGTCCGCATAAACAGTGAAAGGTCGGATAGGTTCAAAACCGGATCGCAGGCCGGACGCAAAAAATGTTTTCTACTCTGTAACCGCAACGAGTCCGATATTCGGGTTCGAAGCAAGTTCAGAAAGTGTAAAACCACTGCCATCAGCCCCCATCCAAATATAGATACCGGCATCTTCCCCCGAATCTATCCGATAATACATCCGCAATTTCGTCTGCGACCAAGTAAAGGCGTATTCGCTACGCAGGCGCAGTGAATAACGACCTTCTTCAGTCATCGTTATCGCACCGATACGCGTACCGTCCATACGCTCGAAAACGACAAACTCTCCGGCCTGAACCGGCTTCGGCGTATTAAAATTATCACGCATATAGGTTAGTCCCCCCGCCATGCGGTTATTCTCGATGGTAATTTCCTCTTCTACAAAACGAATCGCCTCGTCATCCGTATAGATGCGCGCCGTGCTCTCGCTGACGATCGAGCGGGTGACGAACGGAATCCGGATGGTGCCCAACGATGCGTCGGCCGCTACGGTATAGGCAAAACGACCCGTCTCAACTTCCGCGATCTCGGCCGGGTGATTGTCAGGCAGGCGAAGTGTCGGAGCGTCGATATAGCAAACAAACTCCCGACCTATAGGGGTCACCTCCTGTTCTCCGGCTCCGGAACGGCTCGCCAGGGTGAAGGTAACCTCCACGTCTGTACCGCTATCAGCATAGTCGAATGCGACCTTCCCGTCTTGCGAATCTCCGACTGTAAAACCGAACGAAAAAGGATCGTACGACGCCAATTCGAACGAGGTCGATTTGTAGACGTGTATCGGAGAGGTTCCCTCGGCAGAAGTTCCGGCCACACGGACCGTCTCCTCGAAACGCGCCGTGCGGGTCTTGAGTTGCGCACTGAGCGTGACCGAATTATCGGAGTAGCGGTCCGGATCCGGCTCGAAAAGCAGCACGCGGCCCGAACTGCCCGTATCTTCATCGGTGATCTCGCTAAGCCACCCGTCAGCCTGACGCCACCTGCCATCGGATTGCAACTCCCCTGTCGGGTCGAGGCTCTCCGTGCAGATCAGGAACTGATTGTCGGCAGAAATACCCTGCGGCAGAGTGAACGAGACAGTAACGGCCTCGTCCTTCTTAGGCGCTGCGAGCATGTATTTCACCCGATTGTATTCGCCCATATTTTCAAGTGTGATGGCGCCACCCGAGTTGAGCGTATAAGTAAAGGTCTTCTCGACCGGAGCAAAATACTGGTTTTCGACAACGATGTGGTCTGAGAGATTATCCGGGTCGGCATTGAGCGCCGTGCGGAAATAGACGCGGCAACGGTGCGATTGCTCGAGCACATCGCGCGTAATGGTGTAGACGTATTTGAAATCATGCTCTTTGTCATCTCTTCCCCATGCCGGATCGAGCGCCCCGTCAGCTTTCAGATAGTCTTGCCGGAACACCGTCCGCAGGTTCTGTAATGCAGGGTCAGGAGTGATATGATTGGCCGAAATCAGCACGTCAATCGGCAGCAGCTCCTCGGGAAAATCGTCGGGAATGGTAAACAACAGAACGACCTCCTGTCCTCCCGCTTCGCCCGAAGTCGCACCGTCGACATTCGTCGAGGCCCAACAGGGTACGAACTTGAACTGCGAGACGGCCAGTAAACGGATCGTCCGCTGCAGTTTTCCGGATTTGATCATCAGTTCGCCCCAACGCTGTTCGCCCGGTCCCACGGGCAGCAGCGTAAAACTGATTGTCCCCACCCCGCCGAAGAACTGATAGCCCGACAAGTCATCGGTACTGGATATATTGTTACTGAGCCAGCGCACTTCGGGACGCTCCGTCGCGTTGCACCGGAAGGTGACCGATCTCTGCCCGGACACACTCTGTCCGGAAAATACGACGAAGGTCTTGTCGACGGTGAGCGTCGTCGTCCCGTCGGAAACCGAGGGAATCTCCTGCTCGACCGAAATCCAGACATTGTTGACCGGGGGTGCCGTCTTGGCCTCGGCGAACGAACGGACACCTCCTTCGAGACGCTCTTTCACCACGATGCGGTAGTGATGGTTGCGTACGATCGGCAACGGTTCCTGCGTCGTATTGTCAAGCAGCAACACCCGGTAATAAAGCTCCTCCGTATCACCGGCATTGCGCCCCTTCACCACGACATACATCTGGTCATCCGAGGCATTGGCATATTCGAAAACGAACTCGTCCGAAGTCCCGAGCAGCTCTTCGGGATCGGTGCATTTGCTCAGGTCGCGGGGCAGCGTTACGAAGAATGACTCGCGGGTCCAGAGGAACGAGCGCTCGGAGGTGTCATAGGGCGCCACCGTGCCGAACGAATTCTGATTGCAAACAGCAAAGCCCGTCACGGTAAAAGGCACATTGACAGTCTCTCCGCCGACCTCGACGCTCCCCTGCGCAAAGGAAATCTTTGCCATGTTACGCACCAGTATCACCGGGTTCTTGAGCGTTGCGACCAAATCTCCATCGGAAGGGGTATTGCCGTCACCGAACTGTACGCTCGACACCCGTCCCCAGTAGACTACTCGTGCCGAAGTAGAGAGCAGTTCCAATACCACGCTATTTTCGTGGCGTCCCCGGTTGGCTGCGTCGTTAAACGACGATTCGAGATTCTGATTCGCCAGAAAATGGATGATTTGCGTTCGACTCGGCACATCCGCAGAAAGCGTTCCAGACAACTGGTCAGCTTGGACGTCGAGTTCCGAAGGCGTTACACGGGAGAGAAAAAGACCGTCACGGTCGAAGCAGAGCAGTGTCATCGACTGGATTCCGAGACCGTCGGGATCGACGCTGCGCGTCGTGACGACCGGCATGTCGGGGACCGTCACAGCGATCTCGACATGCAACACGTCACCGGGCACAGCCTCCGGAACAACCTCCACGGGCGTTTGCGTACAGGATATGCAGGCCAAAGCCAGCAACGATACAATATATGTCGCAATTCGTTTCATAATCCCGATTATTTACCCACCTCGCCCCGGTAATGGTCGCGCACGCAGCGGATGCCTGTCCCAGTCATATCTACCTGATTACCGTCCACATCTACGGTATAACCCGTGCCAATATTCTTAACCTCACCACCAGCCGACCAATAGTTGGGACGATCAAGCACAATATCCATTGCCTCCGATCCTGTTTGGAATTTACCGATGATTTCCAATTCAGCTTTGGTTGGCAGTCGCCAGTCATCGTAATAGATCAGCGCGTTGTCACTGGGGTTCTCCCGATCCTTGTAAACCGCTTCAACATATTTAGCGCAATGATCTGCTGCTGCATCCAATATATTCTCAGTGATAAGCGATCCGTTTGCGACCATTCCCAACTGTGAAGCAATCATAAACGAAGGCGAAACCAACTTTTGATTATCCTCACGCCCGTCGGTCACATCGTAAGTCACGCCTCCGGAAGTATATGTTGTCATTCGGGGACGGCCGAGCACATATTCACCAGAGGTCGAGGTTATTCTCACATGGTAAATATGCGAATTCGATCGTTTGGTATTATTTCCACCCAACCAAGATTTAGCGGTCCATCCACTAACAACTAGTCCCCAACCGTAATTGTTGATACTCCCCAAACCTGTTGTTTCCGAATAATCCTGCAACACTTTCGAAACGAAAAGTACTCCATCGACATCATCACCCTCTTCATTTGCAGTCCAGGGCGTATAAGAATAGTCCAGACTCCAAGTATTATCCTGCCCTGATCTGAGCCGAACAAGAACACGATCAGAAAATTTATAAAAAATCGGAGGGAAAAGTTGCCCTTCTAACCAGCCACAATGTTGGAGCCAATGTGTAACCTGATTGTTTTTATAGTGATTCGTAAAATCATCCCGGTAAGAGAAATACCCCAGCGAATTGGTGATGTAGACCAATGGATACTGCTCGATATGTAGCGGTTGGCTTTGTCCTGTTTGATTGGTAACCGTCACCTCAATATAACGGATGGCGTTATTGTCAGGCGACTTGCCCAGCACCTCGATCACACCTGCAACGCCCGTGTCCGTCGACGGCCTGACCGAAATGCCTGCATCAGCCACCTGCGAGGAAGTAAGCTGTGTCTCGAGACCGAACTTGTTATAATAATATACCTTGTCAACCGTCACCGTCACGGGCGACGACGACGAGAAACCGACCGAATGGTCCTCAGCCACATAGTCCGCCCCGGCGCCCTCGGGCGTCATGTCATCCATGCGCAAGTCGTTGGTTGTCAAAAAGAGGAACTGCGGGCTGTCGCCCGTATCAACGACGATATCATTCGTCACCCAATCCTCGGTCTTGAAAACGACATCCTTGAGTTCTTTGGCGTTGTCGATCTCCGTGCCGCCCAGTCCGCTGAAGGTAATTGTCGTGGTATAGATGCGGTTGCGCAACAACCGGTGGCTGTCGTTACGACTATTGTTGAGCGGAATCGCATAATAATTGTTGGTCCGCAGCTCCCATGCGTCGTCCGGAGCCTCCTTTTTTCGGTAGCGCAACGGCAGTTGCACCAGCACGCGGGGTTCGGTCGTATAGGAATCGTCGCCCGACCAGTCATTCGCATAGGCATAGAGCGTCACCGCGGCACAGCGATTCCCTCCGTATGTTCCATATTCGACCCCGACGGTCGTCAGCGACGCCGGTGTATAGAGCTTCGGCGAGAAAGTTCTCAACTCTTCGTCCGACGGCGGGACCAAATACGTTTCACAGGGAATATTGGCCGGAAGACGGCGCACGCCATTGTCGTTTGTCTCGTCGTTTTCGTCATAGGCCAGTTCGTAAACCACCCCCTCAGAACTCTCCCCCGTACGCAGGTTCAAAACGATCTTGGCGGCGGCACGCGACAACACAATATTCAACTCCTTGTCCTCCCGGCTTTCTGTACTGTCGTTGAGTTTTTCTCCCGACAAATGTCCTTCCATCAGAAAGGTAGCGGGGACGTTCTCCCGCTCGGTAAGTCCCGTGGCATAAACGTACATGTTGTACAGCGTCTTGTTTTTCAGGGTCGTGAAATGCTCCACATCGGCAAGGTCATCCCCCGGATAATTGGCAAAAAGATAGATGTCGTAAGCGGCGTCGGAATCGAAATGCGACTTACGGACACTCAGCGGAAAACGTTCGGCAGGCGTGGCTATCTCCTGATAATGGACACACACGCCTTTGTCGTCGAAGATCAGCAGGTCGAGATGCGTGACGCTGTTCTCGACCTCCGTGCCCGCAGCACGGGTCGCGGCGGATTTCGCTCCCGTTCCGTTCCGGGAGGTCCCGACCTGCAGCCAGATCGCGTCACTGCCGGGTATGTCCGGCAGCGGATCGGCAGCCGGATCGTCGGCACAAGCCGCCCCACAAAGCAGCATGGCTAAAAGCAACAATATGTCAATAGGGCGTTTCATCGTTCAAAAATCAGCTATTTTCGCCTTGTGTGATTTTGATATAGGGCAAATAATCCGATCCCAGTTCATCGTCGTAAGGGAAGAGGTCATTCCGATTGATCTGCAGCTTCATATTCGGAAGGCTCCACAACCGGGAAGTAACCGTCAGGAAAGCCACAGGCGGTTCGGTCTTACCTGTGGCAGGGGTCCAATACTCCTCCAATCCGTGCACAGCCGTAATACAGATCGTGTACCACTGTTCGCCAGGTCCCACCGGGAGAGAGCTTTTGTCCACACTGGCAAGGTCTTTCACATCGAACGGCGTCTCCTCAGGGTAAACGGCGATCTTATAAGCCGCAGCATTGCCAAGCAGCGAAGGCATCCACGAAATACCTTTCGTCATCGACATCCGGAAACGGACTGCACCTGCAAGGCTGTATGCATCTTGGGTATGGTGTACCTCGGTCTTATAATTCAGCTCCGCATTGCCTAAAGCAAGAGGATAGGCCCGGAACTCATAGGTCGGATAATCGAAATCCAACTCCACATTCCCGGTTTCGATCCACTCCCCAATTTCATAATTCACATAGACCAGACCGTCGTAAGGCACATAACACCAGATGCGATAGCGGGTATTGCGCGACGTCGGCGGCAGGTATACCGATTTCACCGACTTGCCGCCATCGATGCTGTAAACAATCTGCAGTTCATAACCCAGTTCATGCCCCGCGGCATTCGTATCCGACGACCCGAACGGATTGTCGAAACAATAATAATCCTTCTCAGCCGTGAGATTGGCATAGGCGTCGTGGTCATTCCGTTCCGCGGCTACCGCCTCGACAGGGACCGGAGCGCTGGTTGCCGACCCAACGACATAGAAAGGCGAGGTAATGCTATGCGGAATTTGCTCCAGCAACGCCCGCCGTTCCGCTTCGTCGTCGGGCAGGAAAGCATAGCTGTAATTACACAGCCCCCGAGGTTGTATGCTCACCGAATGTATCTTAAGTTCGTAAGGTGTTTCGCTCTGCTCCTTGGCGAAATACATCTCCAGACGCCCCACACAGCGCACCAACGAAAATTCGAGAGCATCGGTCAGCAGATGATGCCCGTCATGGCCCGGAGCGCTGCTGTCCCTGACATTGCGCGGGTCGATCCGGCGCGTTGCCCGCAGTGTCAGCGGCACGGCATGCGGATCGCCCGAACCCGGATGTATCTCTTCGAAAGTATATTTGTCGAGGTCCACGCGGCGCATCTCCTTCCGGAAAAAGTTCGAACCGTTGTTTCCGTCCGAATTGTGGAACTCATCCTCATTGGCGATCAGGTAGAAGGTGACGTCGCACGGGTCCGTATAAGAGTAGAGTTCCAGATCCATCAGGAACCGAATATGACCGTCGGGGAACTCCTTCTGCGTATCGGCGATCCGGCAGCTGCCGATCTGGCGTTTCCCCAGAAAGGCATAGACCCACAGGGCATGAATCTCCTCACCGGCAACAGCCGTCCCTTCATCGGCACTCCCCGCAGCGATATTCATCGTGACGGTCACCCCCGCCTCCGATCCGGCGCCGGGGCCGGATTCCGGCTCCGAGCAGGCCGCAACAAACAATGCGACTCCGAGCAGGGCCCCGGCAAAACCAACAGAATGGAAGAGCTTCAGCATGACGTTCAGATTTCAGGTTTTACATCCTCGATATACCAGTCGGGGACAGAGACTTCCACCCCTATGTCCTTGAACCGGAAAGAGACGGGGATCAGTACCTCATGCTTCGACAGGTCTATTTCATCGTGTTCGGCAAGGAACTCGGGCAGGTTAACCGCAGCCAGGCGTCCGCCGTCCGCATCGAGCAGTTCGATCCCGGTGTCGTCACCGATACGGCGCATGATGTTGAACCGGGAAAACACCCGGCCGCTCCGGGCATCGTAGGGTGAGGTTTGCAAATGGTAGGTCATCGGGTCGCCGCAGGCACGGTTCTCGAAGTCCGTCGCCGGACATACGCCGTGCATCTTGAACACAGGCGTCACCGCCGCGGGATCAAACCCCGCAACCTCCACATATATCTTATAATGCGAACTTGCGAAACGCGCCGTCTGGCGTCCCGAGCGTCCGCGGGCGATCGTAATATCGGTCGCAGCATAATAGAGCGAGTCGTTCGAAGCGATCTCTCCGCCTTCGAACCAGGCAGGATCGGCAAAACGCATCTCGTCGCAACCGCACCCTTCGGGGTCGGTCGTTTTCGTGTCGTGGGGATTCCCCAGGCAAATGACCCGGTAATCACCCTCGGGATAATCGTTGGAAAACCGCACCGTGCATGCCGCGATCTCGGCATCGGTGGCCGGACGCAGATCGACGCAGAGGTCCTCTCCGTCGAAAACATACAGCATCACATGGCAGATCTTCTCGTGAAAGACCTCGTCCGAACCGTCCCCCGTGTAACTCAGCTCCAGGCTGAAACCCCTGTCGCACTTGCTCAGGTCCTCCGAAATACATCCGGCACAAAGAAGGGACAGCAGCGAAAGGAGAAATATCCGCGGTTTATCCATCGTGAATGTGTTTATGTTTTCGTGTGTTTTGAAAAACGGGAGACCGGCCCGGCAAAAGCGCCGGTCTCCCGCAAAGAAATAAGATGCGATCAGTCGCCGAATTCGGGATTCTCTACATCTAGAATCTCCCAGTTCTGCACAGTGACACTAACCTCCACGCAGAGCACCTGATTATCGAGCATCGTCACCTTGTCCTGGTTGAACGAGATATCCTCGATCTTGTAAATCTTACCGGGCGCAAGAGTCATCGAGCCACCCTCGGCAAAGTTCACGATCTTGATATAGGCCTTCGGAGAAACGGGCACCGGAGCACCCTCCGGCAGATCCTGCATCGGCGTGCTATTGAATTGCAGCGTGATCTCCGGCTTGTCGCCCGGCATCACGTTATAGGCATAGACTTTTTCCATGGAAGCCGAATTCCCGGAAGCAGCGATCAGGTCCGTATTCGGCAAAGCATCGTACATCCATGTCGGAGTGGGGGAAGTATCGCCAGTAGCCGGGAAACCGGTCGCATTGGCATTCGTGTAAACCCGCTCTCCCGACTCGCCGCCGCCCAACTTGCAGGCTTCGTACAAGCCGTTCAGACCCACATTCGCCATGGTGAACGCTGAGTAAACGAACTTACCCTCCGCCATCTCGGAGGTAATGGTCAAATTACCGCCGATCTCGATGCGCGACAGCACCGGAACCAGATCCAGGCTCACTTTGTACCAGGCAATCTTGTCATCACCATGATCAACGTCAGCCGGGTGATTAGCAGCCTCGTCCGGCACAAGATTCGCCGCAACACTAATCAGGGGCACTTCGGTCTGCAGTTTTTTCGACTGATAGTCCGCCAACGTGAGTTCGGTGGCTTTCAACGCAGTGATCGTGGCGGGTGTAGCCGACGGCAGAAGGTCTCCGTAGTTGGCTACGGCGATAGCCTGCGTGGCACTCGGATTAATCCCGTGGAATACGGCCTTCTGAGCCGTGAGCTGCGCCTCGTCGAATTGCCCGGTCTCGACGATATTGCCGTCGGCATCAGCAAAGAACACCGTGATCGATTTCAGCTCGATCGCCGTACCGGCATCCTGCGTAAATCCAGTCTCAGCAGCGCGCGTTCCCTTGCCGGCGGCCTGCGCGGCTGCCGAGCCGGAGTTGCGGAGCGAGATGGTCACGGACATTCCCTGTCCACTCTCGGGACCCTCGGCCCCGGTTTCACCGTCCTTACTGCAGGCAACAAACGCCAGGGCTGCCAGGGCGGAAACGAATAGTTTGTTAAGTTTCATAAAAAAGATGAATTAAATGGATAATAGAGTGACTTATATAGTTCGTTATCGGATCTGTTCCAGATTTTCCCGGGCCTCTTCATGCCCTGCCGCGACGGCCTTTTCGAACCACTCGGCGGCCTCGTCCTCCTCCTCGAGCATCATGTGACAGACCCCAACGGCATTGTAGGCGCGCGGGTCGTCCCCGATCCCTTCGAGCAGGCGCAGCGCTTCGGCGTAACGCCCTTCGCGGATCAGACCGTGGGCCTCGTTGATCTTCGTCGCGGCGGTATCCTCCAGCACGTCGTAATAGACCGAGATATAGCAGGCGTTGCGCAGCAACGGGTAAAACTCCCGGAGCATATAGCGATATGTGTCGCCGCCGTGCAGGGCCATCAGGCGGCTTTTGCGTCCCTGTTCTACGGGAATCGAGTCGATCACGGCCAGCACCTCTTCGCGGCCGGGCATCTGCGATTCGGCGACCATGCGCCGCAGTCCGTCCCAGTTCTCGACGCCGTTCACCAGCCGGAACTGTTCCCCGGAAAGTTCAGGAACGGCCTGCCGGAGATAATTTTCAAGCGCTTCGGCCCGTCCTTCGGCCAGCCGTTCGTTGAAGTCGATACGTCCCTCGGGCGAGGCGAAACCGTAGATCTCGATCTCCGAAAGACGCCGGTCCCGGCGCGCCAGCAACCCGCGCAGCGCTTCCACGATTTCGTCCAGCGTCCGCCGGTTCCCATAAAGGTTCGCATCCAGCTCCATGCGCGATACGCGGAAATCGACCTTCATTTCCCGCTCCCGGAACTCCCAGCGGCGATGGACATCCACCACTTCAAAATGCTGCGGATCGGCCCCGACAGCCTTCATTTCGGGAACAGGCGGCACATAGACCGGAATATTTTCAGCCACAGGCAGCACAGCACGTTCCCTGCAGCGGTCACACCCCACTATCTCGCACCGATAGGAGAGCGTCGCCGAACGCATCCAGCGCTCATAGGGGATTTCGGCCGCATAGGCGATCGACGAGCCGTGGAGCAGCTGCCGCGGTCCGGGCTGCCAGTCGCGTTCACGATACAGCAGCAGGCGATCCTGACGCTCCCGGCGCAACGACGTGCGGCTGAATACCTCAAAAGGCTCCAGCCACGCCGTATCCGTCCCATTCACGAGGCAAGGCGTACATACAATCCGATAAGGTCCCCGCACGGCTCCCTTGTCGGCACGCACGTCGAAACGCACTTCCACGTTGCGACGGACCTTGGCGATCCGTTCATTCGTGAGATACACTTGTGCCCGAAGTGCCACGGGAGCAAGCGCCAACAACAGCAACATCCTTCTCATGGGTCTCATTTTATCCGGTAAATCAGCGTAATACCCGCTTTGGTGGGCGTAAAGAGATGTTTCGACTGCCGCCCGAGATAATCGCCGCAGGTCACACAGTCGTATTTCCTGTAATCAGTATAGACATATCCCAGGCCGATGGTCGCTTCGAGATTCCAGCGGCGGCCCAGCACCCACGAATAGCCATAGGAGAGTCCGAGCCCGGTAGCCCACCCCTGATAGCGGCTGCCGCGGGTTCCGGAATGAAACGGGATGCCGACCCCGCTGATATTATAGTAGGTATAACCCGTATGCAAGCCAAAGAAATGGCCGCGAAAGCTCTCGCAGAGCCAGTAGCGGAATTCAGGCATCACCAGCACATGCCGGACCTTACGGTTCTCCGCACGGTTCAGCGTCCAAGGATTGTAGCCGAACGACACATCGAGTGTCGTCCGGTCCCCCAAGCCGAATTCGGCCCCCACGTTAGGCGTGGATGTCGCCCAATAGAGCAGGTTGGTCTTCACTGCAACCTGCTGTGCCGCAACGCCCGTCGTTCCTCCCCACCAGATGATTCCCACGAACAAAAGCAGCTGACGCAAAAGCTGTTTTCCTTTCATAATCCAGTTTCAGTTCCGACATGCATACCGCCCGGGAGCGACTGCCCGGCAACAAAAAAGCATACGAAACCCTATCCGAACCGAAAACCGGTCCGGATAGGGTTTTTATATCAAAAAGGAATGCTTTCCGCCTATGCAGCGAGGGGGGGGGAAATCCGAACTTCAGAACGCCATTCACCCGCCGGACAAACACCCGGCAGGCCGACCGGAACGGTCGGGATTACCCTATTTGCATGTAGTGTCATAACGTATTGGCAAATATACAAGATATTTTTTATTTCCCAAAATGAGGGGGGGGGGAATTTTCGAATAAATTTTTCTTTTCCGGAAAAATCCGACAAAAAACGATCCGCCCGTCCTATTCGACAGTTTCCGAAAGCAAGGCTCCGGCCCGGTTCAGGATTTCGCCAAATCCGGTGACATCGTAACCCTCCGAAAGGGCCGCAACACGCCCTTCGCAGTCCAGCAGGTAGTTTCGGGGAACGGTTTGCGTAGCATACAACCCGTAAACCGAACCGTCGGGATCGAGCCCCATCGGAAACCCGAGTCCGGATTCTTCTCGGAATACAGCCAGTTGCTCCCGGCTCTCACCGCGCGAGACAGCGAGCAATACGAATTTCCGACCGGCGAAACGGTCCAATATTTCGGTCGGCAGGAGTGCCAGTTCCGACCTGCATTCAGGACACCACGAAGCGAAGAAAACCAGCAACACGACATTGCCGCGCAGCTCGGAGAGCCGGATTTCACCGCCGTCATACATCTCAACGGCGAAATCGGGTGCAATATCGCCAACCTGCACTCGTGATTCAAACGACTGGTCATCCTCTCCGATACATGCCCCGGCCAACAATACCGACAACACGACTCCCCGTGTCATTACAACACGGATGCACTCGATAATTGTCCGCACAAAATATCCGGGAAACGTTCCGCTATCCATTTTTATACATTATACGGATAAAACAAGTTTCAATCACAAATTTAGGGAAATTTCCTGAATTTCATCAGTCCTCTTGTCTGCCGATTGCAATTACCGATCTTGATCAAACGAAATATAAAATATTTTACCTACTAAAAGAGAAAAATAATCAAAGATCGCATCAATTTTCCCAATCTTTGATTGTAAGCCATTGATCATATTGATGATTCATTTTGGCGCAAATCGATAAAAAAACATATCGGGAACATAATTCCATAGTGCATGCTGATACGAATCATCCCAGTCTATAATAACAACATTTCCAATTTGGGGTGTTTTAGGGATGGATTCTGGATAGTGACACATAGGGCCCTCAAGTCCGAATGCGGCCATTATAGTACATTCATCCAAATAGTCATGGTTATTTTTCCGGATCGTAAAAAAACATCCACGGAATCATATTCTTAAATTCCTCTCTGTAGGATTCTTTCCAATCAGTGATAACTTCATTATCCTCGATTGGATGTTTAGAAACTGATGCAGGATAATCCGGCATCTGATCTATCCTGAATATAATACTAATTGAGCATTGACTCCGAAATTGGTCATTTTTAGCATTCTTACGAATTTGAGCTGCCGGCCGTGTGCAAAAATCTATCCCGTAAAGTTGATGCTGAGGACTAAAGCTCAAACATACAGCTTTGATATCCAAATCAAAATCTTGAAAAAATTTTTCAAGCCGTTGCCCCTGATACATTTCCTGATGCTCATAAAAATTGTATGTCATGTAAGCCACCGTATCATTGGCAAACTCACTGAACGGACGTTTTTGACCGAACGAATCCGGTGTACACATATTCATACAAATTATCAATATTACAAACTGAATCTTTTTCATACGATTATTATTTAATTGCTATTTGCATTTAACAATCGTCAGACTTGTGCATCAATCATCTATTTCCTTTCGGGATTTACATATATCCGGCTTCCATGATGCTAAGTTCGTTAAAATCTATGAAAATTAAAATAGTTGTTTCAGTTATTATGCACCTTAGTCTGTGGATTTTGACTTTCTCAATTGTATAAAGAACAAACGGGACTGATGGCGAAATCCACTCAAAATTTGATTTTCAGATGAAATCGGTTTATCCACCGATATAAAAACAATGCTGTCAATGTGGATACCATATCATTGCAGTGGCAATAGTTTCCATATCTATTCTCATCATACGAGATGCGATAGCATAATTCCGCTTCCGGAACAAGCTCTCGCAGGGCCTTGTTCCCTATAGCGCCGAACCTGACGCTCACTCTGATGCAGAATCTGACAAACTTCCGAAAAATCCAACATCGGATCACCGTCAAGCATACTGCGATGTTCTTTCAGATAACGCACATCTTCCAAAATCTCCAAAACGATTGTCAGAATACGAGAAATGCTGTCTCCAGATTGATTTTCCATAAATGCGAATATTAGTTTACAGCGCAAAGATGGGATGAAAGCATCACCCGATTATCAATGTTTGAATCAATTATATTTTCACACAAAGTTCCTCTACCAGAAACTTATGCCATATATGAGCAAGAAAACTCATACAATTTACTCTTGCTCAGAAAATTGTATTTTCAAATTATATTCCGTATCTTTGTATTCAGATTCAAGGGCAATACGATGCGAAATGGCTGTGGCCGATTCGGTGTACTAAATTTTGCGACTGTATAATTCCATTGATAACCAACGGTGTCCGGGAAATGTTCGGTTCCCCTACGGAAAGAATCCAGAAGCAATATGCCGAGTCCAAAATGGGCTATCTGGAAGACCGCATTATAACAAAAGGAAATTTTCAAGCTCTGCCTCACCTTGTTCTTAATATGTGCCAATCCGGCATAGTTTTTCCACAAAAAGGCGGTAATATTTTTACGGAGCTGGTAAGTAATCTCCATTGGGACATTAAACCTGCTGAATAGGCAGAAGAAAGTCCGAAAGATCCGGAAGCACATGTCGAAGCAAGAAATCCGTAGAGTTTGTCGGTAATCAGGGCGGAATTGTTGGTAATGACAAAATATAATGACGCGCATAGAATAGGAAAAAGAGACGATCCGACAGATGATCGGATTGTACTGCCGGCATAAAGAAGGCAACAGGGAGCTATGCGATGAGTGCTATAGTTTATTGGAGTATGCCTGCAAGTGTCTGGAGCATTGCCGTTACGGGAATCAGAAAAGCGCCTGCAAAGACTGTCCGACACACTGTTATGCCCCGGCCCATCGGGAGAAGATCCGCGAAGTGATGCGCTATGCCGGACCGCGGATGTTGCTGTATCATCCCGTTGCGGCCTTTCGGCACATGTTCAGAACCGTAGCCCGTTCGAAAAAAGACACTGTGGGTTGAAAAATTTACCAGAAATCTCTCTCCCGATCTATTGGTCGGGAGAGAGATACCCTACAAAAGTATGTTCTATCCATTTTCAAATAGAGTTGGAATTTTTTAAGTTCCAACTCTATTTGTTTACAGCAGGTAATGATTAGGAAACGGACTTATGCTTTGTTATGTTTACATTTTTTCTTGTCAAACAACTCTGATCATTTGAAATGAAATTAACAAAAAAACCGAAATTATACAAATATATATTGGGGGGGGGTACACATAGTGTAATATATCATTATCGAAAGTTCCAATTTTATTGTAGCGTTGTGAAAACCATTTCTTGGCTATTTGAAATAAATGATTCAAACCTCTTGGAAGAATAAGATTCCAACTTTAAGTTTTAACAAAAATGATTTTTTTTTCGTATTTTTGTCCAAATCTTGCTTTCCTAAGCCTGCCGCCGGGTGACGAAGAGCATCCGACTTAATAACGCATCGATACAGAATCCAATGTCACCCAAAGAATTCGAGCGGTTCTTTCAGGCCAATTTCCGGAAAGCGACCTATCAGGCACAGCTGATCGTCATGTCCAAAGAGATTGCCGAGGACATCGTTCAGGATGTGTTCATCAAACTGCTCGACCGGGAGAACCTTTCCACGATGCGGATTACGCCGACCTATCTGAATACCTGCGTACGCAATGCGGCCATCGACTACATCCGTTCGCAGGCATCGCGTATCTTCGTGCAGCTCAACTCGATAAATACCGGAAAATTCGAGACCTCCGACCTCGAGGCGCTCGCGGCCGAGGAGGCCGAATACACCGCGAACCTCCACAGGCTCTACGACGCGATCGAGGCGCTGCCCGAACAGGCTCGCAAAGCGGTTCATCTGGTGTGTTTCGAAAAATACAGTTACAATGACGCAGCCGAAAAACTCGACATCTCGGTCAATACCCTCAAGACACATCTCTATCGGTCGTTCAAGAAGTTAAGGAAGCATCTGGCAGTACTCCTGACGCTCTGTTAGGACGGGATTCCGGAAAAAATCCATTCCCCGGTTACGATTTAAAGCCGAACGTGTCACCCGTTCGGCTTCTTCTTTCGTTATAATAAAAAAGCCATCTCCATACAATGAATAAAAACAATCCTACCCTGGACGAACTATTTCTGCTCTTCAGCCGGGGAGAATTAACGGGAAACGATCTCGAACGACTGCTGGACTGGAGTGCCGGAACGGAATCCGGAGACCGGATTCTGGAGTTGCTCGAAGGCAAATCCCCCTACGGCAAAGCGCTCAAACAGATGTACGCCTACGATCAGGAGCGAGTCTGGAAGCCGATAAGGAAGAAAATGCAGCGGAAATACCGCATGCACCTCCTGCGCCGGGCCGCAACAGTCGCGGCAGCAGCCATCGTCACCGCAGCCCTTACATGGACCGGAGCCCGGTTCCTGTCCGTCGATACTGATGTCCCGGAGCAAAACCGAATCGCCACCATCGTGGAACCCGGCAAAACGAATGCGGTCTTGGAGGTCTCCACGGGAGAGACCCTCGCGCTCGACGGTCAAAAAGAGGGCCATACCCTCAAAACCGCAGATAACGCCATTCACGTCGAAGAAGGAAGCGCACGTTTCGTCCCGGAAACAGCCCCGGCCGCCCGTGAAACGCCTCCGGTCAACACGGTCCGCGTACCCCGCGGCGGCGAATACCGGCTGACACTCTGCGAAGGGACGCAGGTGTGGCTCAATGCAGAATCGAGCATCACGTTCCCGGTGCGTTTCGACGGAAAGGAGCGCCGTGTGACGGCCTCCGGCGAGGTCTATTTCGAGGTGGCGCACGATCCCGGGCACCCGTTTGTCGTGGAGATCGACCGCGCGACGCTCACCGTGCTCGGAACCTCGTTCAACGTATATAGCTACCCCACAACCGGACAGACGGAAATCACGCTGACTGAAGGCAGCCTGAAAACGACGGCCCGCGAAAGCGGCGAAGAGACGACGCTCCGGCCGGGAATGCAAACTACCGTGGACGACACGGGACACCTCTCGTCGCGTGAGGTGCGCAGTGAGTTCCTGACCGCCTGGCGGCACGGCATGTTCGTCTTCTTCGAAGAACCGGTCGTCCCGATCTGCCAGAAACTCGCACGCTGGTACGACATCGAGATCGCGGCCGACCCCGACGAACTCGGGAACATCCGCTTCACGGGAATCATCAAACGGCAGGAGACCTTCAACAAGGTCGCCGAACTGCTGGCCTCGACCGACGAAATCTATTTCACGGAGCGGGACGGCCGTTTCGAGGTCCACGCCCGCAAATAAACCCTACCCGACACTATTCATCTTAAATACATGCATATGAGGAAATT
This sequence comes from Alistipes provencensis, assembly GCF_900083545.1. Taxonomy (NCBI): domain Bacteria; kingdom Pseudomonadati; phylum Bacteroidota; class Bacteroidia; order Bacteroidales; family Rikenellaceae; genus Alistipes; species Alistipes provencensis. Next base: position 3,180,352 of record NZ_LT559262.1, read on the forward strand.
TTACTTAGCCATCGAAAGAACGGCCCGCAGGAGTCTGTCAGCCGCTCTGTCGGCGGTCCTGCTATGGAGCGGCATCTTCGCCGCGCCGGATGCACGGGCTGCCCAACCGGCTCCCGTCAGGGTATCCGTTTCACTCCGCAATGCCAGTCTGGAGGATGTCCTGTTACAACTGAAGAGCCAGACCGGTTATTCGATACTCTACAACAGCGCCCTCGTCAAGAACGTCCGGGGAATCACCGTCCAGAAACGGAATGTTCCCGTCACCGAGGTGCTGGATGCAAGCCTGAACGGTACGAACCTCGTCTATACGCTCAACGATGAGACGATCGTCATCAAACAGAAAGGCGCTCAGGAGGGAAAACCGGCACCGCAGGAGCGGAAAACGCTCAAGGGCCGGGTGACCTCTGCGGGAACGCCTTCGCAGCCGCTGGCCGGCGTATCGGTCTACCTGACCGACCAGGCCGGGCACATCGTCCAGGGTACGCTGACCGACGGGCAGGGCAACTATGAACTGCAAATCCCCGACCTGACCGGGGGGGGGAAACCGACCGCCGTGTTCAGCTTCATCGGCATGGATGTCGTCAAGATACCGTTCACCGGACAGGCCACGCTGAACGTCAAGATGGTCGAGAAGATCCAGAACGTGGAGGATGTCGTGGTGACCGGTTACCAGAAGATCCGCAAATCCAACATGGCCGGTTCGAGCACGACGATCAAGCGGGAAGAGATGTACTTCGACGGAACCAACAGCATCGAACAGATGATGCAGGGCAAACTCTCGGGTACGGTGGTCATGAACACCAGCGGTATGGTGGGATCGCGCCAGAAAGTCCGTGTCCGCGGTACCTCCACGCTGCTGGGCAACCGGGAGCCGGTGTGGGTCGTCGACAACATTATCCAGCAGGACCCGCTGCCCTTCAAGACGCAGGAGCTGGACGCGCTGGGAAATATCTCGGAGGACAACTTCGACATGGTCCGGAACTTCGTGGGAAGCGCCATCTCGTGGCTCAACCCCAATGACATCGAGTCGATCACCGTCCTGAAGGACGCCTCGGCGACGGCGATCTACGGCGTGAAAGCCGCCAACGGCGTCATCGTCATCACGACCAAGAAGGGAGAGGCCGGCCGCTTGTCGGTCAACTACTCGGGCAACGTGTCGATCGGCTCCAAGTTCACCTACGACAAGATGAACCTGATGAACTCCAAAGAGCGCATCGACGTGTCGCGCGAAATTTACGAACGCCGCCTGATGGGACAGAAACCGCTGGAGAATATCGGCTACGAAGGCGTACTGAAACGCTACCTGAACAAAGAGATCTCCTATGCCCAGTTCAACGAAGAGGTCCGCATGCTGGAGCAGGTCAACACCGACTGGTTCGACCTGCTCTACACCAACCCGGTCAGCCACAACCACAGTGTCAGCGTCTCGGGCGGCTCGGAGAACATCATCTACCGCACCTCCCTGAACGCCACGTTCAACAACGGCTCGGCCCGCGGCAACGACTCGGAGCAGTACAGCGCCTCGATCAACCTGCAGGCGAAACTGCGCCAGAACATCACTCTCGGCGTCGGTATCACCGGTGCGGTCGGCAATACCTCGGGATTCTTCGGATCGGTCAACCCCTACACCTATGCGACATCGACCAGCCGTGTGATTCCCGCCTACAACGAGGACGGCAGCGAATTCTACTACGAAAAAGAGCTCGACGGGTTCCGCTACAACATCCTCAACGAGCTGCACAACACCAGCAACACCAACGACACCAAATCGTTGAACGCCAACATCAACTTCGAATGGGACATCATTCCCGGACTGAAGTTCACCAGCATCTTCGGCCTTGCCGCGAACAACACCGTGGGCGAGACCTACGCCACCGAGCACAGTTACTACATCACCGACATCCGTGACTACGAATTCGGCGCCTACGGTCCCGAGGACGACAAGTACAACCAGTCGTATCTGCCCCACGGCGGTGAGCTGAACACGCTGGAAAACCGCCAGATCAATTACAGTTGGCGCAACATGCTCGCCTATAACCATACGTTCGCCCGAAAGCACCGTATTTATGTGATGATCGGTCAGGAGCTGGCCAGCAACAAATACGACGGCGTCTCGGCCACGACCTACGGCTATTTCCCCGACCGCGGCAAGACCGTGACGCTGCCGCCGCTGCAGATTCAGGGAGCGACCAGCACCTCATCGATGGACAACCCGCTCTACGACCGCATGTCGACGCGCATCACCGACCGCAGGACCAATACCGTCGGCTATTTCGGCAACGTCAGCTATTCGTTCGACGAACGCTACGTCTTCAACGCCACGATCCGCTCCGACGCTTCCAACCAATTCGGACAGGACACGCGCAACCGCTTCCTGCCCGTATGGTCCGTGGGTGTGCGCTGGAACGCCTACAACGAACAATTCATCAAGAATCTGGAATGGATCAGCGACCTCAGCCTGAGCGCCACCTACGGCTGGCAGGGTAACCTGGCCGACAATTTCGGACCCTCGCTGATCACCTACATCCCCTCCGACAACATCGACACCTCGACGGGCGAATACCTGCAGATGATCAAGAACCTGCCCTACAACGATCTGCGCTGGGAGAAGGTCAAGAGCGTCAACCTGCGTTTCGATCTGGGTCTCTTCAACAACCGCTTCGTCGCTTCGGCCGAATACTATCACCGTAAGACCGAGGACATGATCGTCTACAAGCAGATTCCCTATTCGTTCGGTGTCACCTCGATGCCGATCAACGGCGGCAGCATGAAGAACTCGGGTTGGGAACTTACCGTAGGCGGAACCGTCATCCAGACCAAGAACATCTCGTGGTATCTCTCGCTCAATACGTCGAAGAACTACAACGAGGTCAACTCCACGATCGAGGAGAACGCCAATTGGCGCGCCGCAACCGGCGGTACGCTCAACAAGAAGGGCTATCCGGTCGGTGCCATCTGGGCCTTCGAACTGAAAGATCTCGACGACCGGGGATACCCCGTATTCGACATTCCGACGGCCGAAGAGATGCCCGAGGCACAGTACGATGCCACGCTCTACATGAAATACATGGGATCAATCGAACCGGACTTCTCGGGCGGTTTTTCCACGACGTTCCGTTACAAGTCGTTTGCGCTCTCCACGTCGTTCAACATCAACCTGGGCGGCAAACGGTTCCTTGCGCCGCTCTTCGACAGCGGGCTCACCAACAACATCCCGAGCGCCTACGACAACCTCTCGAAAGACCTGCTCAACCGCTGGCGCCAGCCGGGTGACGAGGCCAAGACCAACATCCCGACCCTGCCCTCCTACATCAGTTCGAGCACCTCGCCGTCGGTCACGGCCTATCAGGCTTTGCTTCCCAACGGCAGCCGGGAGTATCTCCACGCACTTTACAACTACTCCGACGTGCGGGTCGTCGACGGCTCCTACATGCGTTGCAACAACATCATGCTGACCTACAACTTCCCCTCCAAGCTGCTCAACCGCTGGAAGATGAAGAACCTCGGCATTACGGCCAGCGTGAGCAACCCGTTCACCATCCACAGCAGCGATTTCAAAGGGCTCGACCCCGAGGTGGCCACCGGATCGCAGCCGCTGATCAGAACCTACACACTTACCGTAAACATCGGATTCTAACCCTTGAAAGACATGAAAAAGATCCTATCATACATACTTGGCTGGGCTGTGGCGGCCTCGATGCTTCCCGGCTGCTCGTCCTTTCTGGAGGAGTCGAGTCAGGACGAAATCCGCCCCAGCTCGACAAACGACCTCGCACAGTTGCTGCTGGGCGAAGGTTACCCCCGCAACAGTTTCTTCATCGGCTATCTGGACCTGATGACCGACGATGTGGAGAGCGCCTACAATACCCGGCAGGGCGAATACCTCCGGCGGGGACGCGCCCCCTTCACCTGGAGCACCGACGTTTTCGAGGAGATGAGCGCCGCCTCGACCGAAGGCATCACGACCTGGCAGGACTACTATAACCAGATTTCGGGTTGCAACGTCGTGATGGACAATCTCGACAAGGTGACGGGTTCCGAAGAGGACAAGGCCAACCTGCGCGGGCAGGCGTTGGCGCTGCGGGCCTACTACTATTTCATGCTGGTCAACGTCTTCGCCGAGCCCTACAACGCCGCGGGCGTCGATGTCACCACATCGCCCGGCGTGCCCATCATCCTGGAGTCGGCAGTCACGGACTATTTCCCCGAACGCAAAAGCATCGCCGAGGTCTATGCCCGGATCGAAGCCGACCTGCTGGAAGCTGCGCCGCTGATGGAACAATACGGCACCAACAACGGGAACTCCAAGGTCACCGACCTGTTCGTCCACCTGTTGCTGAGCCGCGTCTATCTCTACATGGAGCGCTGGGACGAAGTGATCGAAGAGGCCGACTACGTCATCAAGAAACGTCCCAATCTGATCAACCTCAGTACCTATTGGAGTTCGGCCTCAATGAATGTCTATGCCACCGGCAGCCCCGAACGCATCTGGGGTTACAGTTCATTCATGGAATACGAGGATTTCTTCTACGGCTCGAACAACGGGCAGGATGCCTTTTTCGTCTCCAAGGATCTGCTGGGCATCTACGAGGTCGAATATGACGAGTGGAATGAGGAGTACTCCGGCGACCTGCGTTACACCTACTACTATGAGCTGGACAACAACTATGACCAACCGACTCCGGTCTCTCCTTTCAAGAACCAGACCCAAGCGGTAAGAACGACCGATTACCAGAAAGGATTCCGCGTCGCCGAAGCCTACCTGAACCGCGCCGAGGCCAACATCCGCCTCTATCTGGAAGACGGCAGCGAGGAACGGCGGCAGTCGGCGCTCGCCGACCTGAACCACCTGCGCGAATACCGGTTCGACTCCTATCCGGGCGATTCAGACTACTCGGGCGAAGCGCTGCTCGATTTCTGCAAGGCCGAACGGCGCCGCGAGCTTAGTTTCGACGACCATCGCTGGTTCGACCTGCGACGCTACGGCAAACCGGCGCTCACGCACAGTTTCTCGATGGAGTCCGGTTCCCAGCAGACCTACACGCTCGAAGAGGGCAGCTCCCGCTATGTGCTGCGCATCCCGCAGGTCGTCATGCTGCGCAACCCGGCACTGGTACAGAATCCCTGACACAAGCGTCCCGTAAACCGACATAAACTTTCAGACACGGAAAAACATGAAAAAAGAGTTGAAAAACATATGCTTCGGAGCAGCGCTTCTCGCCCTGCTCCTGGGTTCCTGCTCCAACGAGGATACGCCGACGCCGAGCACCGGGACCGAACCGTTCTGGTCGCTGGCCGATCTGCCGCAGGGCGACCACGAGTACGATCAGCGGATCGTGGAGCTGTCCGAAAAATACAACAGCGTCATCCTCTACAAGTTCGACATAAATGAGTTCTATTGGAACGTCACCTCCGACATTCGCTGGTGGGGAGAAACACGCGACACGTTCCATGCAGGATATGTGGCCGAAGCGGCCGATGAGAATTACGTCGGGGAGCTCGTGAAGCTGCTCGAAGAGAAGATCATCGCCCACTTTCCCGACACGCTACTGACCCGGACAATGCCCCATAAGGTACTCCTGCTGAGTAAACTGGAATACGCTTCCAAGATCTCGCCTCTCAATAAAATCACCTGGGAGACCGTTGATGCCTATTCGGGCTACGACTACCTTGCGTTCAACTGGGCCAATGCCGACATCGAGGCGTTCACACCCGCCATGCGCACCCGCTTCAAAAGCAAGGGATGTGCGGCCTTTCTCAACCGGCTCGCGGACAAGGAGCTGATCGAACGCTCTTCGGAATTCCACGACCTGACGAACTATTCGGCCTCCTACTCCACGACCAGTGACTACCCCTCCGATGCAGACATCACGAAACTGCGTCAACAGGGCATTATCAATTGGAGTTCCCGCGCAGACCAGATGCTCGACTGGAAAGACTATGTAAACGCCATTACCGGCAGCACCCTCGAGCAGTTGGAGGCCGAAGGCGGTATTCTGAATGCGTCATTCGACAAATACCGCCGTATCCGCGCCAAATACGATCTGATCGTCGCCCATTTCAAGGAGCGGTACAACATCGACCTGCAGGCGATCGGCGACGATTCCGAAGAGTAATTTCACCCAATAAACAACAAAGAAAACATGAAGAAATGGATTTTAGCGGGTACGATCCTGGCCTTGTTGGCCGGGATCGCAATCCCCACCTCCTGCGCCGCCGCATCCAAGCGCAAGAAAAAAGCGAAGACCGAGCAGGCGAAGGAACAGCCTCCCAAAAAGAAGCAGACACCTTACGAAAAACTGTTCGACAAACCCGGCTGCGAAACGGTCACCGGCAAATTCATCACCCTGCATAAGGTCAACGGCAAACTCTATTTCGAATATCCCCTCCGGCTGCTGGGACGTGAACTGCTGATTGCTTCCACGCCCGTGGAGTCGAGCAATTCGGACATCTGCACGGTGGGTTACAAGAGCAAGGACCCGATGCACGTCACCTTCGACCTGATCGACAGCGCCATCTTCCTGCGGACGGTCAACGCCATGGTCAGCTACGACGAAAAGGATTCGTTGATGCGCAACGCCGTCCAGAAGAACTACATGTCCGCATTCAAGGGCAAGTACAAGATCGAGACCTTCTCGCCGGACAGCACGGCCGTCGTATTCGAGGTCACGCCGCTGTTCAACAGCAAGGTCGACGAACTCAACCCGGTGCTCGAAAGCAACGGCATGTACCAGATCACGTCGAACCTGAAGTCGGACCTCACGGCTTTCGGCAAACTGAAGGCCTTCGACGACAACGTCAGCATCGAGACCTACCAGACCTACTCCTACGACATACGCCTGCTGTTCTTCAACCTCGGCAAGGGCGAACTCTCGACCAAGGTCAACCGCACAATCCTGCTGCTGCCCGAGGACCGTATGAAGCCGCGTATCTCCGACTCCCGCATCGGCGTGTTCCTCACCGGCAAGCAGCGCATCTCCAACGAGGAGGACCAGATTCAGCTCTACACCTTCGCCAACCGCTGGCGCGTCGAGCCCAAGGACCAAGCGGCCTGGGAGCGCGGTGAACTGGTCGAGCCGGTAAAACCGATCGTCTTCTATGTGGACGACGCCTTCCCCGTCCTGTGGCGCGACCCGATCAAACGGGCCGTACTCCGTTGGAACAAGGCCTTCGAGAAGATCGGCTTCAAGAACGTGCTTCAGGTGCGCGACTTCCCCAAGGACGATCCCGAGTTCGATCCCGACAACCTGAAATACTCCTGCATCCGCTACCTGCCCGTCAGCGTCGAGAATGCCATGGGCCCGTCGTGGGTGGATCCCGTCACCGGCGAGATCATCAACGCTTCGGTCATCGTCTACAACGACATCGTCAAGCTCATCAACAACTGGCGTTTCATCCAGACCGCACAGATCGATCCCCGCGCCCGCGCCAAGAAGATGCCCGAGGATGTGATGACCGAGTCGATCGAGTACGTCGTGGCCCACGAAGTCGGCCACACGCTGGGACTGATGCACAACATGGCCGCTTCCAGCACGTTCCCCGTGGATTCGCTGCGTTCGGCCACCTTCACGCAGAAATACGGCACGACACCCTCGATCATGGATTACGCACGCTTCAACTATGTGGCACAGCCCGGCGACAAGGGCGTGAAACTGACGCCTCCCGACCTGGGCTGCTACGACGAATACGTCATCAAATGGCTCTACTCGCCCATCCCCGGCAACAAATCGGTGAAAGAGGAGGCAAAGGTCCTCGAGAGCTGGGTGGACGAGAAGGCCGGCGATCCCCTCTACCGCTACGGACGCCAGCAGGTTTCGGCCCGCTACGACCCGAGCGCCCTCGAGGAGGATCTCGGCGACGACCCGATCAAAGCCGGCACCTATGGCATTGCCAACCTGCGTTACATCCTCCAGAACCTCAATACATGGATCACGGACGATGAATCCACGGCACACCGTCAGGAACTCTACACCGGCATCCTGAACCAATACTACCGCTATCTGCGCAACGTGCTGATGAATGTCGGCGGCATCTACCTCACCGAGGTCAAGGACGGCACGCCCGGCGAGCGTTTCCGCGCCGTTCCGCGCGACACGCAGCGCAAATCGCTGCAATGGGTGATCAAGCAGATCCGAGAAAGCGGCTGGCTCGATGACAAGGCCCTGACCGACAAGTTCCCGGTAGCTCTGAATCCCTCGCTGAAGATCGTTTCGGCCCTCGGGACCAGTATCCTCTCGACGTACAAAAACGTCACGCTCTCGGCCTATATTTCGGACAAACCCTACCTGCCGCGCGAGTTCTTCGACGACATCTACAACGGTTTCTGGGAGAACACGATCAAGGGCCGCAAACTTACCAATACGGACAAGCTCATGCAACGTCTGATGATCGGCGAAATGATCAAGGTTCTGACCAAATACTCCGGCAAGGGCGGCAACAGCGGCGGCATCACGATCCCTGTCTCGGCCTACGCTCCGACCATCGAGGATATCCGGGCTTACGGGCTCGATGCCTCGGGCCTGACCGACCGTTACATCGACCGCCTGCGCGAAATCGAGCAGGAGCACGGAGCCGGGTATATCGCCACCGAAACTGCCAAACAAGCTTCATACAATTTCGGAGACCGTTACGGCTACGGATTCCAGTCGAGGGTGAACATCAGTACGATCGACGAATCGGAAGCCTACTACTGCGAAACGCTCGACCGCATCGAACGGCTGCTCAAGAGCCGGGTGACGACTGCCAACATAGCCGACAGAGCTTACTACAAGGCTCTCCTGATGCAGATACAGTCCGCAAAAAAATAGACGATCTCTTTAACAGATCGGAACAGACCGAAAACCGATGTTGAAACTTTTTCAGTTCCGACATCGGTTTTCTGATAAAAAGATCGATTTAGTAACACTGGAATCTATACTATTGCCATATTACAGGTCATATTGATATGGCGTGACTTGGGAACGCCCCGCCTCGCAGAGCATGCTGTATTTTTGTATGCCGAAAACCTTGAATGAAAATTTTGACAAACGGCTGGCATCCGAGGATTTCAAGGAAGCGACCGGAAAGACCTTGTCCGAATTCCCGGAAAAAAGTCTGTTGAACCGGTTTGTCGGAATACGGTGCTTTTCAAGGATTGCCTTTGCGACCGGAAGCAGTTTTACCGTGAACGCGACTTTCGTCTTCTGCCTGATACTGGTTATCCACCATTCTCCGTCCGGGGGTTGTGTCAGTTCGTCATATGTGGGCTTGGCCAGATCGGCATACGACAGACCCGTAAAACAGCAGAACAGAAACATATCCCGCGTCCGATCCTGACGCTGCTGCTTGACTTTGCCATTTATCAGGCTGTTGATATCCTCTTCGGTGAAGTATTCGATCGCCGGCTGTTCGACAACATAATAGTAATAGGCGGCGATTTTCTCTGCAAAAGACTGATCCAGTTCCGCAAGGGGGATATCCTTGACTTTAAGTTCTGGCAGACGAAGAAATTCAAATCGCGTCGTAATGTCTGATAACGAGGCAAGGAGTGAATAGCACGGTCGACACCTACACGGGTCTTGTAATCCTTGCAGAATTCATCGCATAACTCCAAAAGAAGTTTGTACTTTCTTCCCAAGCCCAGAACTAATTTCCTCAGAGTTGTCTGTCAAGATGAAGGACAATGCAAGAAGCTGCAAATGATTGTTCTATGCAAAATACAACAAAACAGACGAGGTAACAATCAGGAAACCGAAACCTCGTCTGGAATTACCTTTTTATGCCGGTTATTCCTCGAAAAAGAAAAAATGTATAAATGTTAACTCATTGGAAACTTAATATTTACACCATTTTTCGCCTCACGGGAAGCAAATGGATAATACCGGAGAATGATTACTCCCAAAGATGTTACAATCGTTCCAAGACAACGATCTCGGCACGGCAGTTCGTTCGTAGGAACAGTTCCTGCATGGGTGCCCGGTGATGAATGATAAAGTGCCGTATCGTTTCCTGCACGGTTTTCGGTCGCTGCTTGTCGATAAAACCGTGCGGCAAAAGCAGAACCGCGTAGTCTCCCGACCTTTGTACTTTGGTAAGCCAGTCAAAGAAGAAGATGCATTCCGCCGTCTCGAAAGGAGGATTGGCAATGATATTCTCGCCGCGAAAATCTATATCCTCAAACCGCATCTGCATCGCGTCTACGGTCGGGTATAGCCGTTCGTAAATAGCTATCATATCACCATCCATATCGAACCCGATAATTGCCGAAGGGTGTACTCCCTCGGCAATCAATGCGCGTGTCAGTTGTCCCGTGCCGCAGCAGGCATCGACGATCCGACTGTCATTGTCGAAATACCGTACAGCCAATGCAGCCATCTGCCGCGCCGTACGATCCGGCGTCAGGTATTGCGACAAGTATACGCCCGGGCGCTTCTGACACTCACACAGCGCATCGTATGACCAGTTGTCGCCTTCGTAACGGAACGGCAGTTCGCCGTGCTGCTGAAGGTAATCGTAAATCTCTGCCAGTGTATCGGGTCATCCTGTTGCCGGTGTTTGTAGTAGCTGTTCGTCAGCGAATAGCGCTTTGTAATTTTTTCTAAGGTTTTCATTGTGTAAAAGTTATTATTCAGTTAATTCCGACAGTCGTGTCGAGGGTGAAGTGAGGACCTCGTAACTGTAAAAATCCTCACCGCAGTACTTGCATTGAAAGGCATAGTCCTCGGCATGGGAGCCGGAGAGGCGGCGCCCGCAGTGCGGGCAGTATCGCTGGGCCGCAGCAGTCTGCTGCATCCAGATTTCGATTTTCTCCAGGTCGGAGTGCTTATTCCACCACTCCCCGCAAGCTTTCATGAAAGCCCGACATCCGTCCGTGGGGTCGAAGTCCGACCGTCGCAGGCCCGTAATAGATTCCAGCACTTCATCGCCGGCCTCTTTCCACCAGTAGTCTCAGACTGCGCCTGTCACATTGTCGGCAAGGTCGTCCCCGTCGTCAAAAATGATGTCAATGGTTGAGTTGCCGTCGCTTTCTTCAACTGGGATTTCGTCCATCGTATCGTAAAGCGTCTCCGACTCCTCGATGCTGATCTGTTCATCTTCGGCCTCGGTATCTTCGACATCTTGCCCGACAAGGGTTGCCGCCTTTGCAATGGCTTCCGCTTTAGTCGGAGCGTCTATTGTAAAATGGGTTCTGGTCCAGATCGCATCGCACAATTAGATAAGACAAAGCAGCAAAGCCTTGTAAACGAATCGTTTATAAGGTTTTCTTATTTTTATACATGCGCAAGAAAGAGTTGTTTAAAGCAGATTGTCTGTGGCCTATTCGGTGTACTTTTCAGGCACCGGAAAAAGTACATCGAACAGAGTGTTAGTTCATGGATGAAACGGGACATTAAATTTCTTGCTTTCATTTCTCGCCAAGGGCAGAGCTTCGCATAACGGCTCCATAATTCCTTCGATAACAAATATGCTTTTGTTAATTCCGCCTACCGGAATATAGTGGCCGGAACATATAGACAATTACGGCACAATTCGGGCTGGGATCAATTGCTCCTAAAATTTAGTTGCGAATTATTTGCATTTATAAATTATTCGCAATATATTTGCAGCACAATACAACCGACAGATGGAGACAACAGATACGATACGCAAAGCGGGACTGAAGATGACACCCCAGCGAAGGGCTGTCTACGAGGCCATGATGGAACTGCGCCATGCGCCAATCGAAGCCATCATAGCCAAAGTCCAGTCGAAGGATAAGGAGATGACGCTCTCGACGATCTATCGCGTCCTCGACTCGTTCTGCAAAGCCGGCATCCTATCGCTGGTATGCCATCCGGAAACGGGCAAATGCAACTACGACATCACGGTGCACGAGCACCACCACCTATTCGACGGAGAACAGATCATGGATTACGACGATGCGGAGCTGACCCGCCTGATCCGGCAATATCTGGAGAGCCACAACATACCCGCTGCCGATATCGAGAAAATACAAGTACAGATAACACTCAACAAATCATTCACAAACAAACAGTAAATCAACATGAGAAGCATCACAACATTCGACTTGCAGTACGCACACCGCTTTTACGGTTTCAAGGGCGAGGCCCAGTATCTTCACGGCCACACGGGAGTCCTGACCATCGAGGTCGAGGACACGGTCAACGAAGGGGTAAACATGGTATTCCCCTGCAACGAGATTCAGAAGACGGCCTGGGACGTGCTGAAGAATTTCGACCACGCACTGATCCTGCGCGAAGACGACCCGCTGCTGCCGGCTGTTCTCGACGTATACGAGAAGCAGGGCATCAAGAACGGCCACCCGCAGAACACGATGAAGGGCGAAGCGTTCAAGACCGAACTTGCAACGGCCTATCCCGACTGCCGTCTGGTCGTCACGAAGGAGACGATGACCGTCGAGGGCATGATCAAGATCGTCTACGACCTGCTCAAGGACAAGCTTAACATCGCCAAGATCACCTTCACCAGCGGTGTGAACGCCGGTTCTGCCGAGTTCGAGACCAAGAACGACATCGACCGCTGCCCGCTGTGCGGCATTTCGCTCAACGAAGAGGGCGTATGTCCCAAGTGCGGTTACAAGAAGAAGTAAAGACGCGGTACCTACCGACAGAAGGGATGCCTTGAAAGGGGCGTCCCTTCTACTCATCGGACGATCAATACACACACATCTTTATCACATACGAACATGAACAAACATCTTTTTCAGGCAGGAGTACTGGCAGCCGCTTTCGTATTGTCGGTTTCCTGCGGACAGAACAACGCCTCAACCGCCGATGCGGCAGCCACCGAGGCAGAGAGCGCAACCGAAATCGTATTGAAAGACTACGGCAACGCCCCGACCGTGCTGGACATCGAGGCCTACACCGTGGGCAACGAGAATTTCCGCACGGCACTGTGGACGGGCACGAACCTGCAGGTGACGCTGATGACCATTCCCGTCGGCGGCGATATCGGTCTCGAACTGCACCCTGACATCGACCAGTTCCTGCGCATCGAACAGGGACAGGGCCGCGTGATGATGGGCGATGCCGAGGACAAGCTCGACTTCGTGCGGGAGGCGAAGGCCGACCATGCGGTATTCGTACCCGCCGGCAAGTGGCACAACATCGTCAACACGGGCAGCGAGCCGCTCAAGATCTATTCGATCTATGCGCCCGTAGAGCACCCGCACGGCACGGTCCACAAGACCCAGGCTGAGGCCATGGAAGCAGAACACCATCATTGATGGTTATTTTTTGTTTGTGCTTGAGAAAAGGACTCCCATGAACCCCGGTATTATATCTGCGTCTTTCAGACGTTCACCCGCTATTCACCGGAAAGAGCAAGCAGCCCCACCCGACGGTGTGCTGCTCGATCAACTCCCACCAGTGGAATGATGCCATAGCGGAAAAAACACCGAACTTAACAGCGACTTCTTTTTATGGATCAATTTCCACGGGCAGAACGTTGTTCGTAAAGTTGTACCTTTTCCATGACCATATCGAGGAACTGGCGACCCTTGGCGGTGTCTTCGCCGAAATAGCCGATCATTCTGGAAATGCTCCGCTCATTGGAGAGCCATTTTTCGTAATAGTGTCCGCCCATCCATGCCCCGAATGTCTCCTCGAAGGATTGTTTTGAAAGCGCTTCGGAAAGGTCGAAATTGTACCACCACCGGTAGATACGGAAGAAGAGTTCGTAGTCGGGAATGACTTGCCAAACCCCTGCATAGCGCACCGGCTCGCGGTTATTGAGAGTGAAGAGTTGGCCGGAGGCGACTTCGAATGTGCCCTGCATATGGTGGAGACAGAGTTCGCAGCAGATGTCACCCAGCTCTTCGGGAGTAACGGTCTGCGTCGAGAGCCAATCGCGGGCATCGGGGCTGGATGCCGCCGTAACGGTAAGTTCCACACGGTGTCCCAGCAGCCACAGGCGGATTTTACGGGGTTCGATCGGGATGAGTTCCATACGGTCAATAGATGAGGTGAGCGAGGATTACGGCAAATAGCGCCACGGCAGTCAGCAGGCAGGCGACGCGGTAGAGAAAGCGGAAAAGTCCCGGGAAAAGGACGACGAGGAGAGCCGCACCTACGGGAGAGATTCCTCGGGTGTACAGATAGGAGAATGCGATCCAGGCCAGCGGCAGGAGCAGGGCAAGTTTCCAGAATCTACGGGTTGGAACGAGTGCCGAAAGGAGGTTTGACGTTTTCATTTTTTTATATTTATGATGTGGAACATCTGTATATCTGCTTTTTTCGGGCAATCCCGCGGCGGCCCCCGGCAAAAGGTTTCCGGGAAAAATACCGCAGCCACAGGCGAGGATGATTTTTTCCGGAACCGCAAGGCTCCGACCTTGCAGCCGGGAGACACGGCACGCCGCGAAATTTGCCCTAAAAAAGCAGATGTCAGATGTTCCCTTTGTCCCGCTTCCTTTCACGGGAGATATCGGTAGAATACAGGCCCGCCCTTCTGTTCAGAAAATATTGTCTGCTGGTATTACGAACGTCTGGCCCCAATAAAAATGAGCGCAGGATTTTCTCCTGCGCTCAAAGTATATACGCTTGCTATTATTTTGTGCCCGATGGTAACGGTTTTTCGGGAAAAACGGGTCGTAGCGAGCAGTCGGCCGCAAAACTGAGAAAGACGTCGAAACTCTGTCCATCCTTGTCTTTGAGTCCCCGAATCAGTTCTGTCGCTCCGGCAGTGAAAAGCTGCTCGAAATGGGTATCTGTAAGGTCCATATTCAGGAACCGTCGAGGAACAATATGGGCACATTCGGGATTGGTACATTGAGCGAATCTGCGGCGCAGGATCATCTTTCCCGCATGGCATTTGGGACAGGGAAGTGCTCCGGCTCCGACATCGGGAAAGCGGATGGATATCACCTCCTCCGTGACCTGCCGGGCATAGATCGCAATCGACTCCATTTATTTGGTTTTGAAACAGCGGAGCCTGCATTGTGCCTTCCCAATATGACATAAACGCCAGAGCAGACGAGCTGTTTCCGACCGTTTTCCTTTTATCGGCAAAGGGTCTTACCGAACCTTCATCCGTACAATAGGCTGTTGCCGCACCTCGTCAAGCGGCAAAGCCCGGTATTTCACTTTCGTGAAATCTATCGTTTCCAAATCAAAACAGCGGATCGCGCTGTCGTGCATCGTGCGGTAGTAGATGCGCCGATTCGTGATGTCGGTGGCCGACGTCCATTGCGTGGCGCTCGGAATGTCGGCCGGAACCTTGCCTGCGGCGAACTCGACGCCGACCGGTATGTCGAAATTATTGAGTATCTGAAAACTTTGCAGCACGGTGGCTTCGGCCTCGGCCTGCTGTGGAGCCGTCGTCTGGTAGAATGCCGCACGGACGAACCGCGAAGGAGGCGTGACATCGCCCGGAATACCCAGCATCCCGCTTCCGGCCCCGAAAGCCGCCAGCCGGACACCGCCCATATCGTGATCCGGAGCCGAACCCGCATAGAGATTGACGTAGTTGTTCAGGTTGGTGAGCTGCCAATCGAATCCGGGTGAGTTGGTCAGCACCCCCAGTTTATTTTCATAGAAAACCGGCTTCCCGTCGATGAACTCCAACACGACCTGACGCCCCGAACGATCGGCGAAGCGCCAGTGAACCGTCGAAGCCCGCGGGTCGATATTGATCACGCGGATGCGACCGATCAGCTCCTCCACCTCCCCGACATCGCGGCAGGTGCTCAGCACCAGCGGCACGAGCTGCAGATCGGCGACGCTCGAACTCTTCAGCGCCAGATCGTAGTCTTCGTATCTGCCGTAATTGGGAAAATAGAACAGTCCGGCCGAAAGCCCGGCCTCGTTGAGTCCCTCGGCCACGAACTCCTGCTGCTCGACCGCCAAGCCGACATAGCCGTACTGCGCCGTGAAGACCATGCCGTCGCTCCCGCCCGGAACGAACGACTGCTGGCGATAACCCCGGGGAACGACCACATACTGGCTGCGAAGGTCGCTGCCGCCCCATTCGATCGTGCGTGCCACGACGCAGGCGCCGTCGCCGGACGTCAGCGTGATGCCCGTACAGGCGGTTACGGATTCGGCCCCGAATCCGACGGCGGATAAAGCCGTCAGGAGAATCAAACTCTTTTTCATGGTTGTATTATGTTTGAGAGCAAAGAAAGCAAAAAATCCGACGCACTCCTATATCGGCCTGCAAAAAAGACTTCATTGACCTAATAACAATCCGGATTATACTTTTTTAATAAAAGCTCTTCCTATGCTGTAAATTTACGAGGCACTCTATCGAAATACGAGTTGATGGCTGTATAGCTCGGAGAGAAGAAGCCTATGGAATAAAAAGGCGTATAGTGCTACGCCACACGGCCCATAAATTGCAGGTAATGCGCGTAATAAATGGTGTCGGGAATACGTTTTATCTAAGAAAAGTTGCTAACTTTGCAATATGGATATTCGGAATCATCTCGTGGACAAACTGATCGAGGCTGGGGCGTTCTGGCCGTATGACCAAGCCTCCGTCCGGGATTCCATATCGGACAACCAACTGATCGAAGCGGTACTCGTCAAATTGGATATAGAGGATATCGACCTGCTTTTCAAATTATTCCCCAATAGTAAAATCAAGAGCGTCTGGCTGAAGACGATGGTCGTTCAGGGAGATTATTATTACTCGCTGAACCGCTTTTACGCATGGTATTATTTCCATGTCCGTTATCCTGACCGTTACCTGAAATCAATGCTTACGCGCCATTTATCACGACTGACGGCATGAAAGGAATCGCACGACATACCGAAGCGCTTATCGAACCGGCCTCACGGCTCGACTGCCTGAAAGGCTGGGTGTTGGTCGGAGGAACGGCCCTTGCCATCCAACTTGGCCACAGGCTGAGTGAGGATTTGGATTTCATGCGCTGGCAGACCCGCAGGGACGAGCGGATGGATGTGGATTGGCCGACGATTCGCAAACAGCTGGAAACGGTGGGCAAAGTGGAATCGATGGATATTCTCGACCATAACCATGTGGAATTTGTCGTCGCGGGCGTGAAGTTCTCCTTCTATGCACGGGAGAGCAAAGCCCCGGAAATGACCTTGATTCCCTTTATGAACAACATCGTTTTGGCGGATGCCGCATCCATTGCCGTAATGAAAATGGAAGTGATGCTACGGCGCAGCAAGTTCCGGGACTACTACGATCTTTACTGCATTTTCCGCGAAGACCCCGATGTGATGAAGTACGTCAAAAGGGCCGGCGATTATTCGAACCATATGCTCAAAAGCAAGCATATTCTCACCATGCTGACAGATTACAGGCGTTTCGGCGAGGATCGTAATTTCAGCCAGCTGGAACCCGCATATTCCATCGGTGCGGAAGAGATTGAAACGTATATCAAAGGATTGTTGCAAAAGCCGGAGTAATCTCTGCTTCCAAAAACGCTATAATAAAATCGCCCCGAACTCTGTGTCGGGGCGATTTTTATTTTTCGGAATGCTCTGCTTATATCAAGTAAAAACGTCATGCAGGTGCAGGAACAAAACTGCCGACTGTCAGTCGAGCGTCTGCACGCCGCCGCCGTTGACAAAGAGCACCTGACCGCTGACCCACTCGGAGACCGGCGCGGCGAAGTAGAGCACGGCACCCGCGATGTCGGACGGTTCGCCGAGCCGGTGAATCGGCGTGTGGGCCAGCATGCGGCTCTCGATCTCGGGCGTCAGTACCGTCGAGAGGGCCCGCGTGCGCGTGGCACCCGGCCCGACGCAGTTGATACGCACGTTCATCGGCCCGAAGTCGAATGCCAGATTGGCTGTCATGTGGTTGAGCGCCGCTTTCGACGAGGCGTAGGCGCTCATGTTCGGGCTTTTGTTGATACTGGCCATCGAGGTAATGTTGACGATGCTGCCGTAACCCGCCCGGGCCATGTGGGGCACCACGAGTTTGCAGAGTTTCCACGCGCTGAAGACATTGAGACGAAAAATCGCCTCGAACTCTTCAGCGCTGAGTTCGAACGGATTTTCGTGACCGCCCCGGCCGCCGCCGGCGTTGTTTACGAGAATGTGTATCGCCCCGAACTCCTCGACAGTACGGGAAACGAGTTGTTCCAGCGCCCGGTCGTCGAGTACGTCGCATGCGATGGCAAGGGCCTTGCCTCCTTTGTCGCGGATGGCCTGCGCCACGGCTTCGCCGGTTTCGGGCGTGCGGTTACTCACCACGACGGTGGCTCCCGCTTCGGCGAGCGTTTCGCAACAGGCGCGGCCGATACCGTTGCCGCCGCCGGTGACCACGGCCACCTTGCCCGTGAGATCGAATAACGGTTGTATGGACATAACGTTAGCTTTTAATAGGTATCATTTGCGGTTCCAGCAACAAGCCGAGAACACCGAACGTAAAAATAACTATTTTCCCGGATATTTGAACACTGGATTTTCCAACTGTCGAAATAACTTTTCTGCGAAGAAGCCTCGTTTTATAGGATATCACGAGAACGGACTTTCCTGCCACCGGTTTTACGTCCTGCCAACTCAAACGCCAAATCCGCATCCACAATGATTTTGCGACCGATTTGCGTAATCGCTTGATCAATTTTTCCGCTCGCCTTTATACGGTTAGCAGTCGGAATACTACACCCGAACAATTCGGCGATGCCCCGAATTCCGTAAACGTGTTTTTTCGGTGGAGCGACAATGTAAGGCTGCCGCTCTGATTGCTCCACGCCATTCTGCTGAAGAAAGAGAAATTCTTCTCCTGTCATCTGCCACAACAGTTTCGATTTCAATGTTTCTATATCCATATACAAATTACATTGGTGAGACATGAGATTGTTGACCAGTCAATTATAGCACAAATGTAACTCAGTTAAAATAAGAGAACAACAATCGTAACCAATACATTCATTATGTACTGACTATAAATGCTATACAAAAATCACATTTAATACAAAATCGTACTACGGTCGTAGTGAAATTATTAAAAAGGAAGGTTGTAAAAAATCGTATGGTAGATTTTTGTTAATGGTTCGCGGCGGCGACGCTCAAAATTCTGACCTATCGCAATTCGATAACGCATCTCGAAAAAACGCTTAATCGCCATATCACGTTTGGGAAGAAAATAACCATTATCAAGCAAACCCGTAAGAAATGTCACAAGCCGCTTGATATCGGGTTTATCATTTTTGTGCTTCGCCTGCCAGCGCAACTCCACGTCCAGATCACCTAATTTGACCAACCGCTCTTCCAATTCGCGAAATTTGTCGAACATCCGCGAGCGGAAGATTTCGTCAGGCAAAATGTTCTTAACCCCAGGCATCTGCTCATCGGAATCTGTTCCTATTGGTGTGATTATTTTTGTTTCCTTTTCAACGGGAAAATAACTATCGAGAATTGAGGCTGAAGAGCAACTCAGTTCATAGATAAGGGTATAATAGTCCGTACTGATCCAATCAGCATTTTCCTTATGATACGCATTACGTTCATTGTCGACTCCATCCAATTCTATGCGATTTTCCCGCAAGAGTTGTTCACGGACCTTCTCATCCGGGTAAGGGTATTCTCCGATCTGTTTTTGGTCATTTAACAACAAAGCTCGTTTTCCGGCAAACAGATAATCTTCCCGAAGCCGACAAAGATCACCAAAATTAATTTGTCCGAAAACCTCACGACGGGTTTCACAAATATGGATAGTAGTTCGTATTAAGTCCCGCAGACGGGTCAATATACGATCGTTAATCCCCTCAGCAATAAGACGCAGGGCGATTGGTTCCACTGGCGTGCTTCGTAATACAACGCAAATATCCCGATATGCCTGTTGGTAATAAACCTGAGATGCGTCTGTCTCACAAGGATCGGAGTTCAGCTGTTCAATGAGCCTTTCATAAGTAACGGTCAGTTCTGTTATTGAGGAGTAAAAATCCATCGTTATATCGTATTGAATTTATACAACTTACCACCCTATTTCATTATGCAACCTATGAACATTGCACTAATTTATTCAGAAACCACCATATATGGTTACCTTGAATATCCTTAAAATACAGAGATTATTGTAGAATAACGCAATGAGTATGCATTTATTTTGACGCTATACCATATTAGTATTTAGCCCCAAAAGTTGGTAGTGAACTCGCTCCATTACTCATTGCAAGATCTGATTTCTTCCTTCCAAAGCTTCTTCCATCTAACTTCTTCAAGAACGCCAAAAAAATACACACCTTCTTTCGAAAGTGTGTAATTTAGTGTGTAAATACCATAAAACACTGATATTCAATACACTTTGTGGAGGTGGCGGGAGTCGAACCCGCGTCCAAACAGGGAACCCGAAAGCTTTCTACACGTTTATCCGCAATTTGATCCTTCTCCCCATGTCTGGCAGGCGGCAACCGAACACGGGGCCCAGTTCCTAAAATTTCGCACGCCGGCCGGAACGCTCCGTCGCACTATCTCTCAATGAATGATACCCCGTATGAAGAGCCGTTAAAGAGCGGAACGTCCCTTCGGGATACTCGTCGCCAAAGCGCCTAGGCTTCGGCGATTAAGCCAATTTTCCTTGAAAATTAGGCAGCGAGTGCAAGGCGATTATTGCCATTTGTAGTTTGAGCATCGGGATTAACGAGCCGCCGCACAGCGCTCGACGTGCTTACAATCAAACTCTGCCTGCTGTCAAAACCGGGCACCCCCAGTCTTTCCGGCACAAAGCCAATCGGAAACTGTGACAAAGATAGTGCATTTTTTCGAAATATCCGCCACGGCGGAAATAATTCCGCACCGCGCCCGCCGGACAACCCCGCTATTCGCCCGAAAGCAACCTGCGCAGCGTCTGCCGCAGCGTGTCGCCCGTGAGGGGCTTGGCGAGGTATTCGTTGCACCCGGCTTCGAGGGCTTTCTGGCGGTCCCGGTCGTAGGCGTAGGCCGTCACGGCGATGATCGGCACATGGCTTCCCGTCCCGCGGATCTGCCGCGTGGCCTTCAGACCATCCATCACGGGCATCTGGATGTCCATCAGCACGGCATCGGGCTGAAGCTGTTCGCACAGCCGCACGGCCTCCTCGCCGTTGCTGGCGCGGATCACCTCGTACTCCTTTTTGAGCATCAGCGACAGCAGCAGGTAGTTGCTGTCCGTGTCCTCGGCGATCAGCAGCACGGGACGGTGTCCGCTGCGGGTCACCGACAGTGCGGACACCTGCTGCGGATAGGTGACCTCGGAGCCCGGAAGCTCTT
Source organism: Alistipes provencensis (assembly GCF_900083545.1). Lineage (NCBI taxonomy): Bacteria > Pseudomonadati > Bacteroidota > Bacteroidia > Bacteroidales > Rikenellaceae > Alistipes > Alistipes provencensis. The sequence goes on from NZ_LT559262.1 coordinate 3,201,519, forward strand.
CGGGAATTCCCATCGGCACCGTAAACCAGAAGCAGGCACCCTTGCCCAGCTCCGATTCGACACCGATCCGGCCGCCCATCTGCTCGACGATCGACTTCGAGATCGACAGGCCGAGACCCGTGCCCTGCACGAAGCTGTTGAGCTTGACGAAACGTTCGAAGATGTTGGCCAGATGCTCCTTGTCGATGCCCGAACCGGTGTCCGCGACCGCAAAGCGCACCTGATCCCCCTCGACCGTGTAGCTCAGCGTGATGCTGCCCTCGGCGGTGAATTTGACGGCGTTGTTGATGAAGTTGGTGATGACCTGCGTCAGGCGGCCCTTGTCGCCCAGTATGAAGCAGGGGCCGCCGGGACCGACGAAGCGCAATTCGACGGGACGCCCCTGCACCTTGAGGCTCAGCGAGCGCACCACCTCCTCGCACATCTGGTTCACGTCGACCGACCCGTAGTTGAAGTCGAACGTTCCGGCCTCGATCTTCGAAAGGTCGAGGATATCGGATATCAGCGTAAGCAGCAGATCGTTGTTCTCCTCGACCACACGCAGGTAGTCGCGCCGCTCCTCGGGGTCTTCGGCTTCGGTCAGCAGGTTCGAGAATCCCACGATGGCGTTCAGCGGCGTGCGTATCTCGTGGCTCATGTTGGCCAAGAAGGCCGATTTGAGCCGGTCGCTGACTTCGGCCTTGTTCTTGGCCTCGATCAGGTTCTTTTCGGTCATCTTCAGCTCCGAGATGTCGTAGTTGACACAGACCATCTCGATCTTCGACGGATCGTTGTTCATCGGGTTGCGCACCACGTTGATGCGCGTCCATTTCTCCGTGCCGTCGTCATTCAGGATATGCAGGTCGAGGTTGAAGCTGTCCGACGTCCCGGCCTTGACGCGGGCGATATTCTCGAGGATCGCCGCCTTGTCGACGGGATCGACGTGGTTGTAGACGCCGAGAATCTGGTTGAGCGGCGTGTCGGGCTGCTCCCCGAGGTTGCGGTACCACTGGGGCACCCCGCTGCCCTCGCGCTCCAGCAGGTCGAAGCGGCAGAAGCCCATCTTGCCCAGTTTGCTGACCAGCGCGAACGAACTCTCGAACTCCGCCAGCCGCGTGTGGGCGCGGTTGATCTCGGTGTTGTCGATGTTGATCAGCATGAAGTTGCAGATGTTCCCCTCGATGTCGTAGAGCATGTTGACCGTGGTGTATATCTCCAGAAAGCCGGTCTTGGCCGACGTGTAGTAGCCGTTGAGCCGGTCGAACGGATAGTTGATCCGGAACGCCTGCTCGCGCCCGGCGCGAACTCCGTCGCGCACCTCCTGCGGAACGAGCGGATTCTCGAAGAAATTGAGTCCGAGAGCCTCCTCACGGGTCACGCCGAAAATCTCCATGTCCTTGTTGTTGATGTCGACCAGCGAACCGTCCGGGGCGTAAAGCTCCACGCCGACCTGAATGTTGTCGAAGATGTTGCGCAGGAAACGCTCGTTGCGGTAGAGCACCTCGTGAGCCTGATGCACTTCGGTCTGGTCCGAGAAGAAAGCCACGACCTCGTCCTCGCAGGTGGAGTAGAGAACATAGTGCAGGTAGCGTTTCACGCGCTCCAGCGTGATGTTGCCGTCGACATACTCGCCCGTTTCGAATACCTTCGAGGCATCATCCAGCAACAGTGTCAGATCGCCGCCCAGTTCCGAAGCGCAGTGTCCGACATAGGCTTCGCGGGGAAGCTCCAGAATCCGGTCGGCCGCCTCGTTCGAGTCGAGCACCCGGTAGTCGCCCAGTCTCCCGGCTTCGTCGCGGAGCATCTTCACCCGGACATAACCCAGCGGCATGTGGCGGTAGAGGTTTTGCAGATAGAGCCGGTCGGCCTGCGCCGCCTGTTCGGAACGCTGCAGGTCGAGGCATAGCCCGATGATGTTGACCAGCGACGCGAACCACTGGCAGTCCTCGTCGGTCCACTCGCGGTGTCCGTCGACGATGTCGATGCCGGCATAGCCCCAGACCTTGTCCCGCGAAGCCAGCGGCATGATGAGCAGCGACTTGATATCCTGCGCCATCAGCAGGTCGTGTTCGCCCGCCGCCTCGGAAGGCAGGTCGCTGATGTCGGAAAGAATGATGGAATTACCCTGCGAAACGTGCTCCGTCCACCACGGGAAATCCTCCATCGGAAGCGAACTGAGGCGGTCCTGCTCACTGGAAACCCCCGCCGCCGTCACTTCATAAGCACAGTTGTGGGTGCGCTGTTCCCAGTCGAATTCGATGATGTAGGCCCGGTCGCCGCGGAACATCGTAAGCACCTCGTACAGAATCTTGTTGACCGTATCGCGGGTCCTGTCGCTGTGCAGCAGCGCGAGCAGCGTGTGCGAAATGCTGTTGAGCCGGTAGAGCAGGTCGTCGATCCGGGCGCGGTCCTGCCCGTCCGCCGGCTGTTCGAGTTGCGTCTGCTGCACATAACCGGTCATGACATCGCGTCCGTCGGGAGTCGTCTCGCGGCCTATCACCTTCCATTGCAGCCACAGCCGATGCCCGTCGGGGGCGATCAGCGGAATGGCGCGTTTCAGCGTATGGGCATCCTGCAGCAGACAATTACCCGGGCCGGATATTTTCGCATACGCCTCCGGAATAAGGCTTTTTATCTCGTCGAATCCTACCTCCGGAGTGGGATAACAGAGCATATTCTGCAAAAAATCGGACATGTGAAATATCCGCCGCGTCATATCCGCTTCCCACCAGCCGGTCTTGGCATCCTTCAATACCGCCCGCAGTATCTCTTCTTCTTTCATCTATAATTCCCTCAGATATTGGGACAAAAGTAGGCATCCGCCACCGGATTTGCAAATAAAAACGTGCGTTTTTCTATACAGAAACGTCCATAAATACCCGTATTCGGCCCTTTTATCCGAGCCAAACACGCACAGAAGTCCCGACGGTGCTTTTTTTGTGCCGGGGTGTTTTACGGGACGATATTTTGCGTATCTTTGGTGTCGCAACGACACTTTAATATCAGCATGCAGACAGATAACAAATATGTTGTCCGGCTCCGCGACGCGGCGATCTACCATGCCGACGATCCGTTCGGGAGCCGTCCGGAAAAAAAACTCCTGCGACACGGGGAGATGGTCCTTTCGGAGATCAACCTCTCGGTCGCACCGGGTGAGTTCGTATACTTAATCGGCCGCGTCGGAAGCGGAAAAAGTTCCCTGCTCAAAACGCTCTATGCCGAAATGCAACTGCTCACGGGCGAGGGATATGTCGCCGGTTTCGACCTGCGCCGCCTGCGCCGCCGCGACATCCCCTACCTGCGCCGCCGCATCGGTATCGTCTTTCAAGACTATCAGTTGCTCACCGACCGCAACGTCTTCATGAACCTCTACTATGTGATGAAGGCCACGGGTTGGAAGCGTGAGCAGGAGATCCGCGAACGCATCGACCGGGTGCTGGGGCTGGTGGAACTCGGCGCCAAGAGCTACAAGATGCCGTTCGAACTCTCGGGCGGCGAACAGCAGCGGCTGGTGATCGCCCGCGCCCTGCTGAACGACCCGCAGGTGCTGCTGGCCGACGAGCCCACGGGCAACCTCGACCCCCTGACGGCCGACGGCATCATGCAGTTGTTCCAGAAGATCGCCTCGCAGGGCTGCGCCGTGGTGATGTCGACGCACAACACCGCCCTGATCGAGAACTACCCTGCCCGCGCCGTGCTCTTCGCGCAGGGCAAAATCCGCGAAGTGGACCTCAAGGCCGAACTGGCGTAATTCCGCATGCCGGCCGCAAAGCGAACAAACAGGCGAAAAAATCGAATGTAAAGGCTTTTCCGGACACTTGTTTTATCCGGAATTATTTCGTATATTTGTACGATATTTTAAAGACTACGATGAGTACCGAATTAGAAAACGTAAAAAAGCAAGAAGAAGAATACTCTGCGTCGAACATTCAGGTCCTCGAGGGCCTCGAAGCGGTGCGCAAGCGTCCTGCCATGTACATCGGCGACATCGGCGAAAAGGGTCTCCACCACCTCGTTTACGAGGTCGTGGACAACTCGATCGACGAGGCGCTGGCGGGCTATTGCACCGACATCGACGTGACGATCAACGAGGACAACTCGATCACCGTCAGGGACAACGGACGCGGTATCCCCACCGACTACCACGAGAAGGAGGGCAAATCGGCGCTCGAAGTGGTACTGACGGTGCTGCACGCCGGCGGTAAGTTCGACAAGGGCAGCTACAAGGTCTCGGGCGGTCTGCACGGCGTGGGTGTATCGTGCGTCAACGCGCTTTCGAACCTGCTGATCGCCGAGATTCACAGCCGCGACGGTAAGATCTACCGCCAGACGTACAGCAAGGGCGCCCCGACCTCGCAGGTCGAGGTCGTCGGCGAATGTACGGACCGCGGTACGACCATTACGTTCAAACCCGACGATACGATCTTCACGCATACCACCGAATACAAATACGAGATTCTGGCCAACCGCCTGCGCGAGCTGGCGTTCCTGAACAAGGGCATCAGCCTGAACCTCTACGACAAGCGTCCCGACGAGGAGGGCAAGACCCGCGAGGACCACTTCTATTCGGAAGAGGGACTGAAGGAGTTCGTGAAATACCTCGACGCCACGCGCGGCACGCCGATCGTCGAGCAGATCATCTACCTCGACACCGAGAAGAACGGCGTCCCGGTGGAGGTGGCCATGCAGTACAACGACTCGTTCTCGGAGAACGTGCACTCCTATGTAAATAACATCAACACCATCGAGGGCGGTACGCACCTGACGGGTTTCCGCCGTGCGCTGACCCGCACGCTCAAGAAATACGCCGAGGATTCGGGCATGCTGGCCAAGCTGAAGTTCGACATCAACGGCGACGATTTCCGCGAGGGCCTCACGGCCGTCGTGTCGGTGAAGGTGCAGGAGCCGCAGTTCGAGGGACAGACCAAGACCAAGCTGGGCAACGACGAGGTTTCGGCCGCCGTCGATCAGGCGCTGACCACGGCACTGGGCCAGTACCTCGAGGAGAACCCCAAGGACGCCAAAGCCATCGTACAGAAGGTGATTCTGGCCGCCACGGCCCGCCATGCCGCCCGCCACGCCCGCGAACTGGTGCAGCGCAAGACCGTGCTGTCGGGAGCCGGACTCCCGGGCAAGCTGGCCGACTGCTCGAGCCGCGACCGTTCGATCGCCGAGATCTTCTTCGTCGAGGGTGACTCGGCAGGCGGTACGGCCAAGTCGGGCCGTGACCGTAACTTTCAGGCCATCATGCCGCTGCGCGGTAAGATTCTGAACATCGAGAAGGCGCAGGAGCACCGCATGTGGGAGAACGAGGAGATCAAGAACATGTTCACGGCCCTCGGCGTCACGATCGGCACCGAGGAGGACTCCAAGGCCCTGAACCTCGAGAAGTTGCGCTACGACAAGATCATCATCATGACCGATGCCGACGTCGACGGAAGCCACATCGCCACGCTGATGCTGACATTCTTCTTCCGCAAGATGAAGGAGCTGATCGAGAACGGCCACGTCTATATCGCCACCCCGCCCCTTTACCTCGTGAAGAAAGGCAAGCAGGAGCGTTACTGCTGGACCGAGAAGGAGCGCGACGACATCACGGCCGAATTCGGCAAGGGATCGCATGTGCAGCGTTACAAAGGTCTCGGTGAGATGAACGCCCACCAGTTGTGGGAGACGACGATGAACCCCGACACGCGCATCCTGCGTCAGGTGAACATCGAGAACGCCGCCGAAGCCGACCGCATCTTCTCGATGCTGATGGGCGACGAGGTGCCGCCCCGCCGCGAGTTCATCGAGAAGAACGCGCATTACGCGAACATCGACGCATAACCCGCTCGGGAAGCGGGCTTAAGGGCAACGGGCGGACGTGGCGAATCGATTCGGATTTGCGCTTCCGCCCGTTTGTGCAAGAGGACTGAACAACACAAAACCTACTGATAACCATGGACGTAACGGTAATCGGAGTCGCCGGAGGAACCGGCTCGGGAAAGTCGACGCTCGTCAAGCGTCTGCAAGAGGCATTCGTGGGCGACGACGTCGTGACGCTTTGCCACGACTACTACTACAAGGCGCACCCCGAACTCAACTACGAGGAGCGCACGAAACTCAACTACGACCATCCGCAGGCTTTCGACACGGAGATGCTCGTGGAACATATCAAGGCGCTGAAAAACAACGTACCCGTCGAGCACCCGGTCTACTCGTTCGTCGACCACGACCGCACTGCGGAGACTGTCTTTGTGAAACCGTCGAAAGTGATTATCGTCGACGGCATTCTGATTTTCGAGAACCGGGAACTCCGCGAACTGATGGACATCAAGGTCTATGTGGACACCGACGCTGACATCCGCTTGGCACGGCGTATCCTGCGCGACGTCTGCGAACGCGGACGGACGATGCAGTCGGTCATTACGCAGTACACCTCGACCGTGAAACCGATGCACGACGAGTTCGTCGAGCCGTCGAAGAAATACGCCGACGTCATCATTCCCGAAGGCGGCTTCAACTCGGTAGCCGTCACGATGCTGATTCAGAACATCCGCTCGCTGATCATGGGCAGCCGATAGCCGATTTCGGCCAAAACGACAGCCCCGGACTTCTCCTGAGAGAGTTCCGGGGCTGTTGCATATTCACCTGAAGCGATACTTTATCAGATGCCGGTTATCTTCTTGATTTCGTTGAGTTTATTGAGCGCCTCGATCGGGGTCAGCGAATTGATGTCGAGCCCCTTGATCTGGTCGCGGATCTGCACCAGCACGGGGTCGTCCAACTGGAACATCGACAGTTGCATATTCTGCGGTCCGGCGCTCTCGGCAGCTTCCTTCACGGCCTGCGCCGTGGGCTTGCGCCCCCGCTCCTTGAGGCTGCGGCTCGGCACGATCTCGTTGCTGCCGTAGACCAGTTCGAGGTTGCGCAGGATTTCGTCGGCCCGCGAGACGATCGACGCCGGCATGCCGGCCATGCGGGCGACGTGGATACCGAACGAATGCTCCGTACCGCCGCGCTCCAGTTTGCGCAGGAAAACGATCTGGTTGCCCATCTCCTTGACCGAAACGTGGAAGTTCTTCACCCGGGGGCACATCTGCTCCATCTCGTTCAGCTCGTGGTAGTGCGTGGCGAAAAGCGTCTTGGCATGGGCCGAGGGGTGGTTGTGGAGGTATTCGACCATCGCCCAAGCGATCGAAATGCCGTCGTAGGTCGATGTACCGCGGCCGATCTCGTCCAGCAGCACGATACTGCGGTCGGAAATGTTATTGAGGATGCTGGCCGACTCGAGCATCTCGACCATGAAGGTCGATTCGCCCTGCGAAATGTTGTCCGAAGCCCCGACGCGGGTGAAAATTTTGTCCACGACGCCGATATGGGCCGCTTTCGCGGGGACGTAGCACCCCATCTGGGCCATCAGGATGATGAGAGCCGTCTGGCGCAGCAGCGCCGACTTACCCGACATGTTGGGACCCGTTATCATCATGATCTGCTGCTGCTTGTCGTCGAGCATCACATCGTTGGGGATATACTCCTCCCCCACGGGCATCAGGGTCTCGATCACCGGATGGCGGCCCTGCCGGATGTCGATGAGTTTGCCGTCGTCGAGCACCGGACGCACATAGCGCCGCTCGCAGGCCAGCCGCGCGAAGGATTGCAGACAGTCGATGCGGGCCACCGCGGCAGCGTCGCGCAACATCGGCGCCAGCGAGCCGCAAATGAACGCCATGATCTCGGCATAGATGCGCTGCTCCAGAACGAGCATCTTCTCTTCGGCGCCGAGGATTTTTTCTTCATACTCCTTGAGCTCCTCGGTAATGTAGCGCTCGGCATTGGCAAGGGTCTGTTTGCGAATCCACGCTTCGGGAACCTTGTCCTTGTGAGCGTTGCGGACCTCGATATAATAGCCGAAAACGTTGTTGTAGCTGATCTTGAGCGACGGAATACCCGTCGTCTCGCTCTCGCGCTGCTGGATGCGCGCGAGGTAATCCTTGCCGTGGAGGGCGATGCGCCGCAGGTCGTCCAGCTCGGGATCGACCCCGTCGGCGATCACGCCGCCCTTCTGTATCTGGTTGTTCTGCGGATCGGGATAAATCTCGCGAGCGATACGGTCGCGGACCTCAGCCAACACATCGATCTGCCCCGCCAGCGCATGCAGGCGGTCGTCGTCGGTCGACTCCAAGGCGGCCTTGAGGGTCTCGATGGCTCCCAGCGAATTCTTGAGCTGCACCAGTTCGCGCGGCGTGACCCGCTGGGCCGCAATACGCCCCGCAATGCGTTCCAGATCGCCCACCAGCGCCACCTGTTCGCGGATAACGTCGGCCAAGTCCGCATCTTTCAGGAAGCGCTCCACCACGTCCAGCCGCTCGTTGATCCGCGCGGGGTCCTTGATCGGCATGGCGATCCAGCGTTTCAGCAGGCGCCCGCCCATCGGGGTCAGCGTGCGGTCGATCACGTCGGCGAAGCTGCACTTCTCACGCGCGCCGTTCGACGAAAAAAGCTCCAGATTGCGAATCGTGAACTTGTCGACCCACACATAGTCGTCCTGATCGATGCGCGCGATGGAGGCGATATGCCCCGTCTCGCGGTGCTCGGTAAATTCGAGGTAGTAGAGAATGGCCCCGGCGGCCGAAATGCCGCTGGAGAACTGCTCCACGCCGAAACCTTTCAGCGATTTGGTCCCGAACTGCTTGCAGAGCTTCTCGCGGTTGACATCCTCCGAAAAGACCCACTCGTCGAGGCGGTAGGTATAGAGTTTCGACCCGAACGAGCCGGAAAAACGGTCCTCATAGCCGCGCTGGTAGACCACCTCCTTGGGTTGGAGGTTCGAAATCAGTTTGTCGACATAGCTGTCCGAACCCTCGGCCACATAGAACTCGCCCGTGGAGATGTCCAGAAAAGCCACACCCGTGGTCTGCCGGCCGAAATAGACCGACGCGATGAAGTTGTTCTCCTTGTTGGCCAGAATGTTGTCCCCCAGCACGATACCCGGGGTCACCAGCTCGATGACGCCGCGCTTGACGAGACCCTTCACCGTCTTGGGGTCCTCCAACTGCTCGCAGATGGCCACGCGCTCGCCGGCCCGCACCAGCTTGGGCAGGTAGGTGTCAATGGCGTGGTAGGGAAATCCCGCCAACTCGACATACGTCGCCGATCCGTTGGCGCGGCGCGTGAGCGTGATGCCCAGAATGCCGCTGGCCTTGATCGCGTCGTCGCCGAAGGTCTCGTAAAAGTCGCCCACGCGGAACAGCAGTATGGCGTCGGGGTGCACCGCCTTGATGGAGTAATATTGCTTCATCAAGGGCGTCTCGACATATTTTTTGTCGATTTTCTTATCTGAGGTCAAAATAGAATATTGTATAATTTATACAACAAAGATAGCGGATTTTTTCGAAATATGCGCTAAATGATCCCGCTTTCGGAGAAGACTTTCCGGTAAAATTCGGCTTTCCACTCCACGGGGCGCGGATAGGCCCGCGACGAGGAGGGCATGCGCCACAGTTTCAGGTCGCGGCCGGCAAAGCGCATCGCCACCCACTCGCCCACCGCCGGCTCGTCGCAGCCCGTGACGGCACGCAGCGTATCGGTGGCTTTCTGGCCTGTGGTGACGATGTTCCCGCAGGCCGGGATGCGGGCCAGCAGGGCTTCTAAATCCACTTCACGCACCACTTGAAGAAAATTGTCCGACGCATTGTCTTTCAGGCGGATAACCTCTACGGCCGTGTCGTAGAGCGCAATGCCCCGCTCGCGGCAGAACGCCTCGATGCGCCCCTTGTCGAAACGCCGTCCGCCGGGCTCCAGAAAGTGCATCTTGTCGCCCGTCGCCAGATAGCCCACGATGCGCCACATATCGTTTTGCAGGTTGGGATAGAAGAACTCCATCGACCAGCGGATGCGCTTGGGCGGGAAGCTGCCCAGCATCAGCAGGCGGGCGTTTTCGGGGAGAAACGGTTCGAGGGGGTGCTGTTCGCTATTCATAGAATTGATCGTCGAAATTTACAAGATACAATTTATCGGTGGCGCGCGTCAGGGCCGTGTAGAGCCAGCGCAGCATGTCGCGCGTCATGGGTTCGTCGCCGAACAGGCAGCGGTCGATGAAGACCGCCCGCCACTGGCCGCCCTGCGCCTTGTGGCACGTCACGGCGTAGGAAAACTTCACCTGAACGGCGTTAAAATGCGGATTCTCACGGATTTCCTGAAAGCGTTTGAGCTTGCTTTTGATGTCGAGGTAATCCTTTTCAACCTCGTAGAACAGGCGCGTCGATTCGTCGCGCGTGAGCGACGGGGATTCCGAGGCGATGGTGTCCAGCAGGATCTTGCACTCGATCTCCGCATTGTCGTAGTCGGGAAATTCGAGCACGGCGTTGGCGAAGCGGAAGCCGTAGAAATCTTCGAAGCGCCGCAGGCGCTTCAGCCGCGCGATGTCGCCGTTGGCGATGAAGTTCATCGGGCAGTCCTCGGTATGCTTGGGGAAATAGTAGTTGTTCTTGACCACCATCAGCATGTCGCCGCTCTCGATCTCCTCCTCGGCGCAGAGCACGTTGCGGCGGATGCCCTCGTTATAGCGGTTGGCCCGCTTGTTCGAGCGCGTGACGACGATCGTCTCGTCGCGGCCGTAGAGGGCGTAGCAGTCCTGCAGTTTCTCGAGAAACTCGCCGCCATCGACCCGCTCGACATCCGGAAAATCGAGCCGGAAGCGGGGAATCTCGTAAAGGCCGTTTTCGAGCATGCAGCGTACCACCGTGGCGTTGAAGAGGATACCCGACTGTGCCTCCTGCCGCACCACCTCGTCCATCGTGCCGTAGACGATGTCGCCATAGGCATCCATCGACGCGGGATCGAGCGCCGGGCTGAAATCGGCCCCCACGGGCGGGAGCTGGGCGCTGTCGCCGACCAACACCAGACGGCACCCGCGGCCGCTGCGGACATACTCCACCAAATCCGAGAGCAGCGAACCGCTCCCGAAGACCGCTCCGCCGCCCGACGAATCGGAGAGCATCGAAGCCTCGTCGACGATGAACACCGCGCCGCGCTCCTGATTGAAATTGAGCGAGAATTTCGATTCGTAATCGGCGTTCGTGCGCTGGCGGTAGATGCGTTTGTGGATGGTAAAAGCCTTTTCCTGAGCGTATTGGGCCAGCACCTTGGCGGCCCGGCCCGTGGGCGCCAGCAGCACGGGTTTGATTCCCAAATCCTTAAGCGCTCCGACCAAAGCTCCGATAAGCGTCGTTTTTCCGGTGCCAGCATAGCCGTTCAGCACGAAAATCCTCGAAAAATCGTCGTCTGCAAGATATTCGGACAACTTTTCTATGATTTTTTTTTGTCCGGGAGTTGTTTCGAAACAAATTTTAGCGTAAATTTGGGTCGCGATATGTGTGCTGAGCATGCGTCGGTTTTTAATTGGTGCAAAATTAATAACAAATATTTATTTAAAATGAAAAAACTCTTTCAAATCATTCTTGCCGTAGCTATCGTAGGCCTGATCTACGTTATCTACGTCCAGATCTCCACCCCGATTCGTTTCGACGATGAAATGAAGGCGAAGAAGGCGCAGGTTATCGACCGCATCAAGGACATCCGCACCGCGCAGCGCGCCTTCAAGTCGAAGTACCAGCATTTCACCGGCAGCTTCGACTCGCTGACCGCCTTCGTACTTTCCGACACGCTCGAAATGGAGCGCAAGATCGTGGACGAGGACGACTCGGTGGCGATGGCCATGCTGAAGAAGTCGGGCAGGAAGAACATTGAGAAGTTCAAGGTAGCCGTGATCGACACCATTTTCGCCCCCAAGAAAGTGAGCCGTCAGGATGTCGAGAATCTCCGCTACATCCCCGGAACCGATAACAAGGCACAGTTCATCATGGAAGCCGGCGTTATCACCACCGAATCCAAGGTCGTGATCCCGGTCGTGGAGTGCCGCGCTCCCTACAAGATGTTCCTCGACACGATCAACTACCGTCAGGAGGTCATCAACCTGATCGACGACGAGGAGAACAACTTCAACCGCTATGCCGGTGTCAAGTTCGGCTCGATGGAATCCGGAAACAATGAGGCCGGTAACTGGGAGTAACACGCCGCAGGCAGGCAATACGGTGTCCATTCAGCGATCGTTGGATGGACACTCTTTTTCGGTCCCTGCACTGTCGGACGTACCCGCGGGCCACGATCCCGTGCAGGTAGAGCTGCTGCTGCCCCGCACGATGCTCGTCCCCGCGGAGCTGTTCGACGAGGAGCACGCCGCAGAGCTGCTTGCGGCGAACGGTATGCCCCCGGCGGCGGACGAATGCGCCGTATGCTGCGGCCGGGAGGAGGATTATGCGGCCGTCGCGGCGATAAACCGCGAAGCCCTGCGGCTGGTACAGGCGAAACTGGGCAACCGGGCCCGCTTCACCACCCCGCTGCTCCGCACGCCGCGCAATGCGACCAAAACCGTATGGATGTGCCGCCGCGCAGAGCTGCTATATATAAAGGTATACGACGGCGGATCCCTGCAACTGGCCGAGGTGGTGCCCGCGGAGACGGATGCCGACCTCGCCTACTTCTTCGAGCGGCTGAACGGCTGTTTCCCGCTGGCGGAGTTCGAGCTGCGTATCACGGGCGATGCTCCCAAAGCGGCGCGCAAACTGCTGGGAAAACGTTTCAAACAGGCGATATGCGAATAGTAAGCGGAAAATACAAGGGCCGGGCGATCAATCCGCCCCGGAACCTGCGGGCGCGGCCGACGACCGATTTCGCCAAAGAGAACCTCTTCAACGTGCTGGGCAACATGGTGGATTTCGAGGAGTGCGACGTGCTCGACCTCTTCGCCGGCACGGGGTCGATCAGCTATGAATTCGCGTCACGCGGGGCGCGGAGCGTCACCTCCGTGGAGATCAATGCCGTCCATTACAATTTCATCCGGCAGACTGCCGCGCAACTGGAGATCGAGAACCTATACCCGGTGAAAGCCAATGTGTTTCTCTACCTGAAAAGTTGTCCCAAACAGTTCGACCTCATTTTTTCGGACGCCCCCTACGATCTGGAGGGCAGCGAACAGGTCGTGAAACTGGTCCTCGAGGGAGACCTGCTTCGCCCGGGCGGCATTCTCGTCTTCGAACACTCGAAAAAAATGGATTTTTCGGCTTATCCCGAGTTCTGGCAATTAAGGAGTTACGGCAGCGTGCAATTTTCTTTCTTCAAAAAGCCGTAAAAGCATTTGCCGATTTAAAAAAATCCATTATCTTTGCACTCGCAATAACCGGAATGGTGCGTTAGTTCAGCTGGTTAGAATACGTGCCTGTCACGCACGGGGTCAGGGGTTCGAGTCCCCTACGCACCGCAGAGTTCAGTGGAACAAAACAGCAAAGCCTTGTAAACGAATCGTTTATAAGGCTTTCTTGTTTTTATACATACGCAAGAAAGAGTTGTTTAAAGCAGTTTGGCCGTGGCCTATTCGGTGTACTTTTCAGGCACCGGAGAAAGTACACCGAACAGAGCGTTAGTTCATTGATTTGCAACGTATTTCATCTTGACAGAAGATGTTTATAAAACTAACTTTGCAACGGTGAAAACAGCGCTATGGAAAGAACAACATTCGGTATGACGTTCTATATTCGTAGAACGAAATTAGACAAGACCGGTAAGGCTCCGGTCTTCATGCGAATTACGGTAAACGGACAACGGGCGGATGCGAGTATAAAATACCACATTCCGCTACGACTTTGGTGTACTGCAAAAGGACGGGCCGTAGAAAACAGCAAGGAAGGCAAGGAACTCAATCGCTTGTTGGATGCAATTTCTTTTAATATCACGCAGGTCAGAAGACAATTGGAGTCCGAAGGACAGGAGATATCAGCATCGGCCGTCCTACTCCGCTATCTGGGTAAGGATGCTCCTCAGCGACATTCATTAATAGAGGTATTTAAAGAGCATAATGAAAAATGCCGGGCGTTGTCCGGAATTGATTTTTCACCCACAACCGTCCAACGATACGACAGTCTTTTGCGTATTACACAAGAATTTTTAAACCGACAGGACGGGAAAACGGATTTTTATCTGGATGAGTTACCCGAACGGTTAGTAGAGGATTACGAATTCTACATGAAGATTCACCGGAAATGCGCTCATAATACAGTGATGAAGAATCTCAAAAACTTCAAAAAAATCATACGCATAGCCATGACAAACGGATGGTTGAAAAAAGATCCGTTCAGGGAAAAGCATATCCATATGGAAAAGGTCGAACGGGCTTTCTTGGAAAAACACGAATTCCTGCAGGTGTTGAATAAACAGATCGACATTCCACGGATTGGTCAGATTCGGGATATCTTCTGTTTCTGCTGCCTGACAGGATTAGCCTTTGCGGATGTACAACAATTGAAGCCGGAACATATTGTCAAGGATATCAACGGAATGGAATGGATTCGAAAGGCGCGGCAGAAAACCAAAAACATGTGTAACATTCCCTTGCTGGAGGAAGCTCGAAAGATTCTGAACCGCTACAAAGCACATCCCTATTGTCAGGCGCACAGCGTGCTTCTCCCCGTGTGCAGCAATCAGAAGATGAATATGTATCTGAAGGAACTGGCGGACATATGCGGTATCCAAAAACACCTGTCAACACACACTGCACGCCACACATTCGCAACGCTGACTCTCGCCAGCGGCGCCACAATCGACAATGTGGCCAAAATGCTCGGACGTACCAATACCAACATGACAAGACATTACGCACGCATTTTGGACTCTTCGATCATGAGGGACATGCAAATCGTAGCAAAAAATATCGCCATGTAGAAAGGTTACCGGCCATAGTAGGCCTGCACAGGACCAAACGAATCATTTTCAGAGGTTTATATTTCCTTTGTAGTTCACTCCGATAAGTCGGGGAATTGTTGAACCTCAAAACAAAAAAGATGGAATGCAAACTGATTGAAGCTGCAGCCTTTGACGAATTGAAATCAATCGTCAATCGGCTGCATACCCAAGCAACTCGCCTGGCCGTTCATACCACACCCGGCACCCCGAATGGGTGGCTGACACAGGAAGAGCTATGTCGTATTTTGCATGTCACAAAACGGGCGTTGCAATACCTTCGGCAACAGCGTAAAATTCCCTATACAAGGCTCGGAAATAAGGTCTTTTTTCGAGAAGCGGATATAAAACGAATGCTCAAGTTAAACCTGATCAAACCCAAGCAATGATGAATGATTGGATTACCCGAAGCAGTCCGGAATACATGGAACTGCGAGAGAAAGCAATGGAAGCGCTCGAAAGAATCGACCATATGATGGATACCCTACCCTCCTGTCTCTGTACGGAAACCTATTTAACAGCAAATGAAGTCTGCACCATGCTTAGATTGAGCAAGCGCTCGCTTCAGAATTATAGAGATGAGCGAGTGATCCCCTATACGACAATCGGAGGAAAGATTCTTTATCCACTGTCTGAAATAGTGAACATACTAAAAAAGAATCAGATCGAAACAATCCAGTAAACAAGGAGCAGCGAAAGCCTCGCTGCTCCTTGTCATTTATTTACTGTCAAAATATTGTAGTTAAATAGTTTTCAACGTATTTATCGGCAAAATAGGAGTGTCGCCTACTGTAGCTATCTTGCTGGCTGGGCCGGTAGCTCTTGGTATTTGATAGACTTGTTCACGGCAGGATAAATTCTTATCTTTGTTATGCACCACAAAATGCAAAACAGACGATGAACAGAATCATATTGATCGGAAACGGCTTCGATTTGGCACACGGGCTGCCGATGAGTTATGCGGATTTCATTCGGGGATACTATACTATTCAGAAATTAAAATTGCTGGAGGGTGAAAGCGAACTGAATGACGGTCTATGTTCTGTGAAAATCTCCAATCCAGAGGATCGAAAACTTA
Organism: Alistipes provencensis; assembly: GCF_900083545.1. NCBI lineage: Bacteria > Pseudomonadati > Bacteroidota > Bacteroidia > Bacteroidales > Rikenellaceae > Alistipes > Alistipes provencensis. The sequence continues at coordinate 3,217,354 of NZ_LT559262.1, forward strand.
TGGAGAAGTTTCGGTGGATGCTGAGTGATAATATGCTCCGATATGTAAACAATGTGGGAGAGATAACTCTGACGGAGCAATATAACCGGGGCTGCCCGAATAATTCGGACAGCCCTCTCTTCATTAACGAGTCGCGTCACCTCACCCCGATGGGTGATTTCTCTCCCAAACACAGATGCGTCAATAATTTCTCGCCATCTTTCCGACAAGCCGGTTGCTCTTTAAGTATACGGTTGAAAGTCTTGTCGAATGCATTCCGGAGTATTGAGCTATCCTCTGTTTTTTAGAAGATCGTTATCGTCGAATCAGGAAACGTATCAGTTTTATCAAGTTCCACAGGATCGTGAAAGGGGCTGTGAAAAAACCGATAATCACGGAAAGGAGCAATTTGAGCACATAATAGATCGCCCAAGTCGTCAACTCACCCTGTACCAGACGCCATCCAACGACTGAATTCAAAAACTGCCAGCCGGAAACTATGGCCATCAACATATAACCGCTGGCTAATCTCCCGTCTGGAAATCCATCTCCTTCCATGAAATTCCATTTGTATCCCCCAATAAATAATCCGACATAGACAAGCAAATGAAAGATGGTTGAACCGGTAGCTTGGCTTTTTAATGTTTCACGGCATGCGGCACATAGAGGTTTTTGCTGGTTGTGTACGCATTGCACACACAGTCCTTTTCCGCATTCCGTACATTGGGCGACTGCTGTTTGGGTAGGGTGATTTGCACAATTCATAAATCAGGACGAATAGTTCCAGTACAAAAATAATCTTTTCAACAGAAAAAATACACTATTGCAAAAGAAAAACAGTACGATATTGCCCATTGCCCCGATCTGAAAATTTGAGGAAACGACCGATATTTTTTATATTTGTAAGGATTGAATGCATTTTTAATGCATTTGGTTTCAGATATATAACATTCGGTCGTTTTATAACCTTTCGGATATGACAATCGAGAAACTGGACGGCACTTCGCCCCGCCTTTATACACTCGTCGCTCCGCTGGTCATGCGGCGCAGCGTGCTACGCCAGAACAACAACTACCCATTCTGGACCTCGCGTGCGCACACATGGTTCGTCGCGTGGGAAGGCCAGACCGTCTTCGGGTTCATGCCCGTGGAGATCACCGACGGCGGAGTGGCCAAGATCAACAACTACTACGTTTCGGGCGACGACCCGCAGCTGCTGTCGCGCTTCCTGCGCGAAATCATCCGATACTACCACCGCGACTATACGATACGTTCCGTGACGCTGCTCCGCCACGCCGAAGTATTCCGCACCGAGGGCTTCGTCCCCACGAAGGAGTGGACGCAGTATGTGACGATGCAATACGGGAAAAAACGGCAGCCATGAACGTCTACGAGCGGACACAGCAGCGGTTGAAAACGGTCTTCGACCTTTTCGACAACATCTACGTCTCCTTTTCCGGCGGCAAGGACAGCGGCGTGCTGCTCAACCTCTGCATCGACTACGTCCGGCATCACGGACTGCACCGCCGGATCGGGGTATTCCACATGGATTACGAAATCCAGTACCGCGACACGCTCGATTATGTGGACCGGACGCTGGCCGCGAACGCCGACATTCTCGATGTCTACCGGGTCTGCGTGCCGTTCAAGGTCCAGACCTGCACCTCGATGTTCCGGCAGTACTGGCGGCCGTGGGAGGAGTCGAAGCGGGACGTTTGGGTACGGGAGATGCCCGAAGGATCTCTCACGCGGCGCGACTTCCCGTTCTTCACTGACGAAATGTGGGACTACGAATTCCAGAACCGCTTCGCCGAATGGCTCCACGCACGCAGCGGCGCGGCGCGCACATGCTGTCTGATCGGCATCCGCACGCAGGAGAGCTTCAACCGCTGGCGCACGATATACAGCGACCGCAACCACCACCGGTTCGGCGGAAAACGGTGGATACGGCAATGGGTCGGCGGCGGCATCTGCAACGCCTATCCGCTCTACGACTGGCTGACGACCGATATCTGGACGGCGAACGGACGTTTCGGCTGGCCCTACAACCGGCTGTACGACCTTTTCTACCGGGCCGGCGTGCCGCTCGACAGTCAGCGCGTGGCCAGTCCGTTCATCTCGCCGGCCATCGCCAGCCTGCACCTCTACAAAGCCATCGATCCGGACACATGGGGACGCATGGTCGGCCGGGTCGACGGAGCCAATTTCGCGGCGCTGTACGGCAGGACGGCGGCAGTCGGCTGGCAGTCGGTGCGTCTGCCGAAGGGAATGACGTGGGAGCGTTACATGCACTTCCTGCTCTCGACCCTTCCGGGGCCGACGCGGCGCAACTATCTGGAAAAACTCTCCGTGAGCATCCGCTTCTGGCGCGAAAAGGGCGGATGTCTCTCCGAGGAGACCATCGCCAGACTGCAAAAGGCCGGCATCCGCATCGAAGTCGGCGACAGGAGCGCCTACCGCACCGACAAGCGTCCGGTGCGCATGGAGTATCTCGACGACACGGACCTGCCGGAATTCAGCCAGCTGCCCACGTTCAAGCGTATCTGCATCTGCATCCTGAAAAACGACCACGCCTGCAAATACATGGGTTTTTCGCCCAACAAAAGCGAAACGCAGCGCCGCAGGAAAATCATGGAAAAATATGAATCGCTATTACGAACATCCGACCGAGAAAAACTTCCGGAGCCCTGTCTATAACGTCCGCGCCGTACCGGTGGAGAAGATCGTGGCGAACAGCTACAACCCCAACGTCGTGGCACCGCCCGAAATGAAACTGCTGGAACTGTCTATTTGGGAGGACGGCTACACGATGCCGTGCGTCTGCTATTACGACGCCGAAAGGGACCGTTACGAACTGGTGGACGGCTACCACCGCTATCTGGTGCTCAAAACCTCGAAGCGCATCTACGAACGCGAACGAGGGCTGCTGCCCGTCACCGTGATCGAAAAGGACCTTTCGAACCGCATGGCCTCGACCATCCGCCACAACCGGGCGCGGGGGACGCACAATGTCGAGCTGATGAGCGAGATCGTCGCCGAACTGACCCGCGCCCGGATGTCCGACCAGTGGATCATGCGTCATATCGGCATGGACCGCGACGAGCTGCTGCGTTTGAAACAGATCACGGGCCTCGCCGAACTCTTCGCCGACAAGGAGTTCAGCATCGGAGATGCCGACGAGGACGTGTCCGAAACCGTGCCGTAACCACCCGCTTACTCCGGAATCCCCGTTTCGGATCCAGCGGATGGGACTGATAGAACGTTTTCCCGAAGTCGATCCATGCAATGATCCGACCGTCTTGAGGGGGCATCAGCGTCAGCGGACGGTATTCGCGCTTCCTAAACTCACGATCTCCGATGACAAGGTACTTTTAGTGGAAATCATCGAGAAAAACGGAGCCCGGCATCAGACTACCGAAATAATGAGCCGAGAACTTTCGAATGCCAAGGTGTTATAATATAAAATAGACTGATCCGTGAAAACACCGGGGGCTGTCCGAAATTTCGGACAGCCCCCTCCCTTCATTAACGAGTCGCGTCACCGCACCTCGGCGGGTGATTTCTCCTCTAAACAGATTATCAGATGCTTCAATAACTTTTCAGCATCTATCCGGCAGGCCGATTCCTTGTTGTGTATACGCTTAAAAGCCTTGTCGAACGCATCCCAAAGTATCAGACTGAACCGGTCGGCTTCGACCGGTCCCATGTATTTGACCTCCATGGTCGGAAGCCACATCGAGAATTCGATGTTGACCGACTGCCGGAACAGTTCCAGCAATTCGTCGGACTCGTGGCGGTAGTCGAGAAACGTGTTTTCGCAAATCCCGAACTTGGGCCGAATGATTGAATGATAGATTTTCGCATGGGTTCTGCGATGGTCGCGCTTCTCGAAAAACCAGCGGTCGATCTTTTTGACGCTTACCACACGATAAGGGCGATAGGGATTCTCGTTATCCTTTTTCATAACTGTAAAGTTTTAAGCCGGATGACATTATCCTTATCTTAAATTTACATAATTCCCCTATTCGAGATTTTCCGTATTGTCTCGAAGTTTGGAACCTAAGGCCGGCACCCGCACCTAAAGATCAGAGCTCGATAAAGTCGTACAGACATCCACGAGTTGCTTTTTTATTAGCAACTCGGAGTATCTGCTAAAATAAAATATTGGAATGGTTCCACATGTTCTTGCAAGGTCTCTGCGTTTCATCCATCTTTGCCGCACAAACTATAAAACAGCCCAAACGAATGACGGTGAAACATTGCAATTTCAAAGTCGGAGAGGTATATCTTTTCCATACCGACGATCCCCGATGTCCGGATGCGGAATCCTTATGGGGTCTTTACGACAGACACGACGGGAACTCGATCCGACTGGAATCGTGCTCGACGGACCAGAAGAACTTCTCGAAAGGTCGGCGTTTGCCGGCGCAATACCGGTTCTGCCGGCTTTCGACCCGCGGCGAATTACGCGATTATATGACCAACAGCATCTGCTCGGAAATGAGTAACTTTAATTAGGATAATAGTGTCCTCATTAAAACTTATCGTACTATGAGCAGGGATAATTATAATCCGTACCGGATAGTCGGGGCCAAAAAGATCGACGTATGGTATTATGAAGAAGGCGATATGCGCAGAACGCATCATAACGTCTACGAGTTAATCATTCTGCCGCTGTACGGAGTCTGTGAAAACAGTTATCTGGATTACAGGCATCACTCCGACGAACTGCTCGAGCTCTTCATCCAGCCGCCCTATATCGAAGTTCCGCTCTGGCTGATGGTGATGACAGTCAAGAAAATGCCGCCTCACGAAGCCAACCGTTTCTTCGAACTGCTCCGGACGAAGATGGATCGCATATTCAGAAAATCGTCACACCCTCTGACGGCCGAGCAGCTCCTCAAACTGCTCGTCGAAGCACTGGCAGAGTTCATGTATTAGAAGAGTGACGCGACTCATTGCCGGAGGGGAGGCCGTTATCGGTCTCCCCTCTTTTTGCATGAAGCCCATGCGGCCTTGCGCTCAGAGTCCGGGCTTCTGCATTTCCGCGACCGGCTCTATGATGCTTTCGTCGCAAGGGGCTCCGTAGTTGAACTTCGGCCTGACGGGCCACGCCGTCATCTCTTTTCGGGGTATACGGTCAGCAGAGCCGCGTGTCGAAAAGGATGCCGTCGCCCTGCTCCAGCTCCTCCTCGACCAGATAGTAATCCCGAACGCGGGCATAGTATGTCGCACCCGGATTCAGGATGAGGACTTCGTTCAGGTCGATGCGGTCACCGATATAGTCCGCGGCCGGCGAAGGGAATCCCGCCGGAATGCCCTCGCTGACGTAGGGCAGCGGTTCGACGGTTGTCGTCATGAGACCGTATATATCGAAATGCGTATTCATCGGGCATAATTAAGGAGCAGGGGCATACGAGGGTGTCGGCACGCAATGCCGTCGGGCATCGTGTCGTCGTTTCGACAAATTGTTAAGCGGGGCTTTTGCCGGCTCTGCCGGCTGTGTAGTGTGAAATTGCGTCGTTTCCTCGGTACTCCCTGCGGAGTTCGTTCGCAATACAAACGAAAATATCGTGCCTTTGTTGTATCGGCAAACGTAGTCCGAAATCCCGGATACTGGACGCCGAGGGCGTCATGCCCCCGGAAGTGAAGAACATGGTGCAGGACTTCAAAGACCAGATCTTTCTTAACCCGCGGCTGAAAAACACCGTCGGGCATATCCTCCTCTCTTTTTCACCCAAGGACGCTCCGCGCATGACCGACGCTCTGATGACGCAGATCGCGAAGGAGTATATGCAGAAGATGGGTATCACCGATACACAGTATTTATTGGTGCGCCACCTCGACCAGCCCCATCCGCTCTGCCACCTAGTCTACAACAAGGTCGGAAATGACGGACAGACCATTTCGGACAAGAATATCAAGCTCCACAACGCCAAGGTCCGCCGGGAGCTGACCGGGAAATACGGGCTATATCCCGCGCCGGGAAAGACGACGTGCGGAGGGAGCGGCCATGCGAACCGGACAAGGCCAGATACGCAATCTACGATGCGATCAAACTGGACGGCAAATTATGGGAACAGGGTATCGGCATCCGCTATAAATATTGCGGAAATACTGACCTGAAACATGGTGTTCTGTTCTCGAAAAACGGCTTCGAGTTCTCCGGTTCGAAGATCTGACAAACATTGTCAGTAAGGTTTTCGAGGATTTAATGCCGAGCGTGTAGGTATGTCGATGCTCCTGCACGGGTAATGTATTTTCCTGCAAGGCGCATTCATCTACCGAATTTCAGAAAACAATCGGCTGTTGGCCGTGAACGACCTGAAATACCGTTATGTAAAGATGTGCGGGGGGGGGTCGGAGAAAAGAAACTGACGGAATTGGAAGCAATATTCCGCGAAGACAAGCGCAAGGCCATCCGCGATACGATTCGTAATCGGGTCGAACGGTATGAAACGAGGGTGAAAATTCGGGCCGAACAGTTGGAACAGGCAACCGTCAAGGAGCGCAAAGCGTATGAGCTACTCCAAGATGCAGAGCAATTGAGAAAAAAGTAATTATTCTTAAAAATCTCAAATCGGATAAGTATGATTCATAACTGTAAAATGCCCAAAATACAGGATTGCATTTTTTTGTATCGAGGATACCGAATTAAAAAATATTTGTATATTTGCCGTCGCAAAGGTTTCCGAATCGCCGATTGCGCGATGAGGAATGAAAAGGGAATGCAGTGAGAATCTGCGACAATACCCGTTGCTGTGAGTTCCTGCCCCGGACATGGGGCGCAAAAGGTTTTACAATCTTTGCCACTGGCCGCAAGGCTGGGAAGGCGTAAAACCGGAACAAGTCAGAAGACCTGCCGATGCCTTTATAAGATTTGCAACCTGCGGGTGTACGGGTGAAAATCAAAACTGCGATTTCCCCTGCATCCGGCATTCCGGTCTAATACGAGGCTTCCGACAGCCTTGCCAAGGTGTAAATCCGTTTTGAATTTCTGTTGTGCCGTATCCCGAAAGGATACGGTTGATTTTTTATTTGTCAAACTTAAAATACAACAGGAATGAAAAAACTATTTACCCTTTTGGCAATCGCCCTGTTCGGCGTTGCGATGTGGAGCTGCTCGTATGACGACGACGATTTGTGGAAGGCGGTCGATGACCTCGATTCGCGCATGGAAGCTATGGAGCAGGCCATGAAGAGTGCTAACACCGATATCTATGCACTCCAAAAACTGGTCGATGCTTTACAAAAGAATGTAACTGTGACCTCCGTCATCAAAAATAATGACGGATACACAATTACATTCTCCAATGGTGAAACCGCCACGATCACCAACGGAAAAAATGGAATTGATGCTCCCGCTATCTCGGTGAAAAAAGATGGCGACGGCCTTTATTACTGGACGCTCGATGGCGATTTCATACTGGTCGACGGCGAAAAGATCAAGGCGCAGGGTGAGGACGGCGCCCCCGGACAGAATGCCGTGTCCCCGAAATTGCGTATCAATACCGAAACCAAGGAGTGGGAAATGTCGATCGACAATGGTACTACATGGACTTCGATGGGTGTCAGGGCTGAAGGAACGGATGGCGATTCGATGTTCGAGTCGGTGGATACGGTCTCGACCCCCGGTATGGCGGTCTTTACGCTTGCCGACGGCGGAAAACTCGAAATTCCCATGCAAGGTGCGTTGAATCTCGCGATTTCCGCAAAGAGAGGCATATTCGTTTACGATGAGACGCAGACCTTTACGATCGAGAGCAAGGGTGTCGAACGGATGACATGGACTAAACCCGACGGATGGAAAGTTTCGGTCGAAGGCAATGTACTGACGGTTGTAGCGCCGGCCAAAGCGAACAGCTATGCAGAAACGGAGGGTGTGATCGCCTTGATCGGAATGGCCGGGAATTTCTCGTGCATGGCAGAACTGACAGTAAGTGCGGCGGATACGCATAGCTATACAATTACCTTCGAGGGTAACGACTGGGCCAAATGGGTCGCCTGCAACTATAACCCCGGAAAATATTCAACGACACAATTAGGGAGTCCAGACGATTATGCCTGGGTCGATGAAACCACGCAGCTCACTACTGGCCGTCCTACCGGCTTCATGAACGGATGGGGCTATCCTTGGTTCGTATGCTCCTATAATTCCAATTCGCTGGATCAGAGTAAATATGGCAATTATTTATACGATCTGTATGTGTACAATCCCGACGGAGTAGAGGATAGTATGACAGGCGGAGGCCGCAATGGTTCCGATAATTTCCTGACGACATTCGGCTATTTGGATTTTGACTTTCCTTACGGTGATGGACGTCCCATTCTCGAATTTGCCGACAATAAAGCACGGACGATCCGAAGCCTGTACGTCAATTCGACCTGCTATTTCTACTCGGTTGCTACCTCCGGCAACGGACTGTCGCCCGAACTGACCAAAGACGTAACCTTCTACGCTACGGGGTTCGATGCCGACGGCAACGAAATCAAAACCATTACGATGATTTTCGCTACGCCCGAAGCCATCACGAAAACATGGACGAAATGGGATCTTTCCGAACTGGGGCCGATCGTTTCGCTTCGGCTGAACCAGGCTGGCGGCGCCGATAACGGTTACGGTTACTCGCTGCCTGCGTATTATGCAGTGGATGACATTACCGTCGAGTGGTAGCGTCGCTGCTGCGTCATCGACTGGCAGAAATGGGATCTTTCCGAACTCGGAAAAGTCAGCCGCATCGAATTCAACGTCACAGGCGACAGCGATAACGGTTATGGGTTCAGCCAGCCGGCATATTTTGCGTGGGACGATCTGGCGGTGAGGTTCGAATAACCGGCCCTCATTTGCGACAACACCCGGAGTGCCGGGGTAAGAAAATCCCGGCACTCCTTAATTAACAAGCGCTATCACGAAGTGAAAAGAATATCGGTAATTTCAGTACTGTACATCTTTCTCGCCTTCGGCACTACCAATGCTCAAGAGGCCGAAAAAGGTCAAATCCCGGATTCGGTCCGGGTTTTGGCCATTGACGAGGTGACGGTGCTCGGAAAGCAGAACAAGGCTATTGTCCCGGCACAGATCCTCTCCGGCGAGAAGCTGCAAAGGCTCAACTCACACTCCGTATCGGATGCGTTGCGCTATTTTTCCGGTGTGCAGATAAAGGACTACGGAGGTATCGGGGGATTGAAAACCGTTAACATCCGTAGTATGGGCAGCCAGCATGTGGGGGTATTCTACGACGGCATACAGATCGGCAATGCTCAGAACGGGACGGTGGACCTCGGTAAATTCTCGCTCGACAACATGGAATTGGTATCCGTTTATAACGGCCAGAAAAGCGACATATTCCAGTCCGCACGCGATTTCGCCTCGGCAAGTGCGGTATATATGGTGACGCGCAGACCTGTTTTCGAGAGCGGACGCAGAAACCGTTTCAATGTGAAACTCAAAGGCGGTTCCTTCGACCTTATCGACGTTTCCGCCCTTTGGGAGCACCGGATCAGCGAAAACCTTTCGTCGTCGGCCAATATCGAATACCTGAACACTTCCGGCAAATACAAATTTCGCTACCATAAGGACGGCGGCTATGACACCACCGAAGTCAGGCGCAACGGGGATGTCTGGTTTCTTCGCGCCGAGGCTGCTCTTTTCGGCAAGGTAAAGCGCGGAGAATGGCAGGCGAAGGGATATTTCTACAATTCCGAGCGGGGCTATCCCGGTGCAGCCGTAAAAAAGGATTACGGTATTTCATTGCTGAACGAAGACCGGCAGAAAGACCGTAATTTTTTCTTTCAGGGCTCCTTGCGGCAAGAGGTGACGGATTTCTACAGCTATAAAATCCAAGCCAAATACGCCAACGACTATATGAATTACGTCATGCCGCCTGAAAGTACCGTACAACCGATGGATAATCACTATTGGCAGCAGGAGGTCTATGTTACGGCAGCCAATCTGTTCGCTTTCACCCCGTGGTGGACAGCGAATTTGTCTACGGATTTCCAATGGAACAAACTCGATGCGGACGGCACCGATATGTTCAATGCGCATTTCATCGAACCGAGGCGCTATACGTTGCTGGGAGCCATAGCCACATCGGTCAACCTCAAACGATTCAGCGTGCAAGCCAGCCTGCTTTACACATATGTACATGACCGGAGCGCTCGGAGGATGGAAACCGCGCCTGATAAAAACGTATTCTCTCCCACGGTAGTCGCATCGTACCGTCCGTTTGAAAAGATCGGTCTTGACATAAGAGCCTTTTATAAAGAGATATTCCGGATGCCAACTTTCAACGACCTCTATTATGTGCAATTGGGCAACCGGCTTCTGAAGCCGGAATACGCCACCCAATACAATGTGGGGGTTGCCTACTCCAAACAATTCGGCAAAGGAGTGCTGTCGTCGCTCAATCTTACGGTGGATGCCTATTACAACGAGGTAAAAGACAAGATAATCGCCACCCCGACCTCCAACCAGCTCGTCTGGACGATGGTCAACCTCGGATATGTGGAGATACGCGGCGTGGATGTGACGCTCAATCCCTGTTTCAATATAGGCGGCGTGGCATTGGATGCCCGGTTGAGTTATACCTATCAGAAGGCGCAAGACTTCACCAAGGAGAAAGATGAAGGTTGGGAGGAAACCGTTATGGACGGATACGGCGACCAGATACCCTACATTCCGTGGCACAGCGGCTCCGCGATTCTCAACGCCTCCTATCGAAAGTGGGATTTTAACTACAGTTTTATCTACACGGGCGAGCGGTATATGCTCGGAAACAATACTCCGGCCAATTATATCCAGCCGTGGTACACGCACGACATGTCGCTGTCGCGGAATTTTCCATTCAAACACGCTCAGCTTCGTATCACCGCGGAGGTGAATAACATTTTCAACCAGCAATACGAAGTGGTTAAATGGTATCCCATGCCGGGAACCAATTTCAAGATTATTCTAAGTCTTACATTATGATGAAAGGGTTTTATTTAAAATGGCTTGCAGTCTCCATCGGCGTTCTCACACTTGCGGCTTCCTGCCGCAAGGATGACCCGGTGTTGCCCTCCGAGCCGACCTTGGTGAATCCGTGGGAACAGGTTACTGGCGATATATACGGATTTTTTCTGCTCAACGAAGGCAATATGGGAACGAATCAGGCTTCGCTCGACTATTACGACTATGAGACAGGCGTCTACACGCGAAATATTTACGGCGAACGCAACCCGTATGAAGTAAAAGACCTCGGCGACGTGGGAAACGACATTCAAATCTACGGCGACAAACTCTGGGCGGTTATCAATTGTTCCAATTACGTCGAGGTGATGGATGTCAATACAGCCAAACATATCACCAAAATAGCGATTCCCAATTGCCGTTACCTCGCATTCAAAGGCAAATACGCCTATGTGAGCGCCTACGCAGGTCCCGTGCAGATAGCCCCGGACGCCCGGATCGGGTATGTAGCAAAAATCGATACGGCAAGTCTTCAGGTCGTCGATGAGTGCATCGTAGGTTATCAGCCCGAAGAGATGGCCATTGTGGGCGATAAACTCTATGTCGCCAATTCCGGCGGTTACCGTGTTCCGAATTACGACCGTACCGTGTCGGTTATCGACCTGAAAACTTTTACGGAAGAGAAAAAAATAGACGTCGCTATCAACCTTCACCGGATACAGCCGGACAATTACGGCAACCTGTATGTTTCTTCCCGCGGAGACTATTATGAAATACCTTCCAAAACATTCATAATCGACACCTCGACGGACGAGGTTGCATACGAGTTCGAAGACCTGCCCAACACACATATGACCCTGTGTCGGGATTCGCTGTTCCTGTACAGTACCGAATGGAGTTATATAACGAACGATTGGACGGTATCCTATGCCATCGTAAACACGCGCACACGGGAGATCGTTACGCGCAACTTTATCAAAGACGGCACTGAAAAGCGGATCCAGACACCTTACGGAATTGCCGTTAACCCAAACACCGGAGAGTTTCTGGTTACCGACGCCAAAGACTACGTCCGTGCCGGCACCCTGCACTGCTTCGGGCCGGACGGCATACGAAAATGGTCGATAAGCACCGGGAATATACCGGCACATATCGTATTCACCCGTAAAAAATTACAACCTCTGGAAGAGTAACTTAACACACTTGAATATGAAAAAAAATTACGCGCGAATCGTTTTACTGCTTCTGTCGGCGTTACTTCCGGTCGGATTTCTTGCCGGGTGCAGCGACGCTGATAACGGAGACGGCAGTTATCTCCTGAAAAAGGAAGATATCTCCGTAAACCGGCCCGACGGGGGATTTAAGGCTCTGGTCAACCAGCCTTTCCGGATCGAAGTGAAAAGCGTTTCGGATGAGGGCGTTTCCTATGAATGGTCTCTCGGCGATTCGAAAATAGCCGATTCGAAGAATCTGGAATACACCTTCACTTCGTTGGGAACATTCACCCTGACGCTGCATGTCAGCCAGGGAACGACCGTCTTCGACTATGATTTCGAGGTCATAGTAACCACCGATTATGTACTCAAACAGGAAGATATAACCGTCGAAGAGCCGGAAGGCGGATTCAGGGCCAAGGTCGACCAACTGTTTCGGATAGAAGTAAGCAGCGTGTCCGACGACGGTGTTTCTTACTTATGGTTCGAGGATGAGGAGCCTGTCTCTCAAACCAAGAATCTCGAGCACATGTTTTCACATGGCGGCGCTATCGGTTTGACATTAACAGTATCGCAAGGGGATATCTCCTTTAATTATTATTTCACTGTTTTTGTCGAATACGCTCCTATCGACCCGCCTGCGGAAGGGGCGAATCCCTACATCACCAAGGTCTTCGACTACATGCCGGCAGTCGGACAATTTACCAATACGCTGCCGCTGTACGAGGAGGGGGATACGCAGGAGACAATGAATCAGAAAGTGCTGGACGCCATCGGCAATAACAAACGCGGAATGATCACCCTCGGCGGATTCGGCGGCTATGTAACGGTCGGTTTCGACCATACAATCCAGAATGTCGAAGGATTGCGCGACTTCCGGGTTTTAGGCAATGCCTTTTATGCAAATGCCAATCCCAATCCGGATGCTCCAGAGGGCGGAAGCTGTGAGCCCGGGGTAATCATGGTGGCCTATGATCCCGACAATCTCGGGCCGGACAACGTACAATGGTATGAAATACAAGGTAGCGCCCACGCAGATCCTACCAAGGAACCGTGGTATGAAATGGCGAAGATCAATGGTAACGATGTAAACATTTACTTCGATTACCGGATAACCTATTACCGCCCTGACCGAGAACCGGCATCGAGAGACGAATGGGATACTTATATAAAATGGGAGGATAATCAGGGAAATTCCGGCTACAAAGTGAAAAATCAGTACCATTCACAACCGTATTATCCGCTTTGGGCCGGAAATACGCTGACGTTTACAGGTACATGTCTGCCCCAGAATGCCATTGACGAGAGCGGTTCGGGCACCTATTTCGTTCTTTACAAATTCCGCTACGGCTATGCGGACAATGAAATCAACAGCTATGACGATTCGTCGATCGATATAAGCTGGGCTGTCGATGCGAGCGGAAACAGCGTCAACCTGCCGGGAGTCGATTATATAAAAATATACACCGGAGTCAACCAGGAGAACGGTTGGCTTGGGGAATGTTCGACCGAAATAATGGGGGTTGAAGACCTGCATTTGCTCAAAGAGGAAATACACACAAGGCGATAAAGACCGAAATAATAGGCAATTCAGGTTTTCTGAATTTCGAAAACTCATTTCGATTTACAAATAGTCAATCGGCGGCGGGTCCTTTGATCGCGGTGAACCATTGCAAACATTCCTGCATTTAAATCCCGCCGCCGTTCTTTTATAGCAGCAATTCGAGAGCGGAGTCTTTAGAGATTGGTAAAAAGTTGTCTGCCATACAACGATTTATCTCTGACTCTCGAGTTGTTGCTATTTTTTGGAGAGAGTGGGCAGAATGGGGAAAATGCGGGGAAAACAGACAAAATAATAATCGCTTAATTCGCTATTATCAGCAAATTAAGCGACCTTTTCTGTACCCGGAGTCGGAATAAGACGACGTGTGACGGGGGGGGGTAGCAGCGTGAACCGGACAAGACCGGATACGGACAACGAAATTATCGCAGGGGAGGGGCAGGTGACACGATTGCTCGAAAAACTGCAACGGTATACGGCGAGTGGACCAACGCCACCGGCCGGTACAAATCCGCTGCCGCCGCCGCAACACGCTGGGCGAGATCGCCTACGACACGACGGCCTACCGACAGAACGGCGATATCCACGCCACGCGCATGGAGGCCGGGCTTCACGGAAAACCGGCCGACGGACAATGGACCGTGCGTGCGACGGACGAGCGTTCACCTATATCTGAAACTGTTTTTATCGCCCGAAGGGAACCTGCACGCGCGCTGAGGAAGAACCCTGCCGTCATCCCGATTTGGTAAGACCGTCGCCCGAAGCGTGTGGATTCGACATCGTACGCACGGCCTCCGAACTGTTCGGCATCGAACTGAAATGGGGCAAGGAGGGACTGCTGATATGAATCGTTCAACGCAGGGGTCAGGATCGTACACTCCGCATCGGGTTGTCCGAGGAAGCATTTGATCTTTACGGATGCCTCCACGCCGTCACGGGCGTAGGTTTTGAAGCGGTAGGCGTAGCCCGCCACCGCAATCTCGAATTTCGTGGTTTTCATCTTCGAAATCTGTTTTGGTTTGACATACCGCCGGTACACCCGCTTTTTTGAATAGGGGTTCGCCGGCTTCGGGGCGGGATTTTCAGTGGCAGGTGCAGCCTGCAGGCGCAATTTTGCGTGCGATACGACCCGAAGGGTGGAGATCGTGCGAAAAATTACGACAAGGGCGTAAGCGCCTGACACTATCTTGCCCCGGGCCGGCGACCTCAAAAATAATTTTGAATAGCTCTTAACATGACCAAAACAAAAATTGCCCGTAACTGTAGTTCGGGCAATCCTAAAAACCATGAAAACAGCACAGGTCGTTTATCGGATAATAACACGAGGGGCCTTGCGTAAAGCGTTCTGCAAATTTCGCTGATTGAGCTTCAGACACAACGCCAGCAGATCATAGGCATTGTAAAGGAACTGTTTCCGATAAATTTTAGGACGAATCAGTCGTTGATGCCTGCATGATATAAGTGTTTCGGATGAGATGCCAAGAACCTCACAGGCGGCTCGGGCCGAAAGATACATGGGATATCTGCTCTGACTACACAGATATTCAAACAGCAGGACACTTTTACTCAACATGAAGTTCGTTTTGACAAGGCTTTCCAGTTTTTCAGGAGCCACCAGTACATAAGTCTGGGCATTTTTCGGATTATCCATAATTGATCTTTATTGATTCGAGTCTTTCAGGTCTTCGAGTTTCCCCTGTTTGCGCATTTTACGAATAAACTCCTGCACTTCGGAGAGCAGATACATTCTGCGATGCCCGAAATTAAAGCCGACAAGCCGGCTTTGTTCCCTATAGCGCCGAACCTGACGCTCACTCTGATGCAGAATCTGACAAACTTCCGAAAAATCCAACATCGGATCACCGTCAAGCATACTGCGATGTTCTTTCAGATAACGCACATCTTCCAAAATCTCCAAAACGATTGTCAGAATACGAGAAATGCTGTCTCCAGATTGATTTTCCATAAATGCGAATATTAGTTTACAGCGCAAAGATGGGATGAAAGCATCACCCGATTATCAATGTTTGAATCAATTATATTTTCACACAAAGTTCCTCTACCAGAAACTTATGCCATATATGAGCAAGAAAACTCATACAATTTACTCTTGCTCAGAAAATTGTATTTTCAAATTATATTCCGTATCTTTGTATTCAGATTCAAGGGCAATACGATGCAAAATGGCTGTGGCCGATTCGGTGTACTAAATTTTGCGACTGTATAATTCCATTGATAACCAACGGTGTCCGGGAAATGTTCGGTTCCCCTACGCACCGCAAGAGGCCGACCAAAAGTTGAGCCAAGTGAAGCAAAAGCCTTGTAGACGAATCGTTTATAAGGCTTTCTTGTTTTTATACATCCACAAGAGGAGAAGTTGTCGGAAAAGGCATGCAAGCACAATTATAGACAGATTCAATACTACTGCACCGTTTCATTAAAACTCTTTATACCAAATAATAAGCAACCGATCGGAATCGTTAAGGAAAATGGCAACACCAAAATTTTCAAATCGGCAAATCATCAAATTCCATATCGAAGAATAACACAGTACACCTCCCCGGCACGGACACAAGTTTAGATTATATTCATATCAAATGTTTATTTATTTTTTATGATTATGAGAACAAATTGTTTTTTCCTTTTCGCCGTTTTAGCAGGGATTATTTCCGGAGGCAGACTTTCAGCAAACGACTCCATTCCTGAAAGTGGGCACGTCATGCTCTACACCCCGTACACAAAAATTGCCGTATCACCGGGAACATCCGTAAATTACGACATCGAGTTAATCAACAATTCCGGGACGCTGGTCGATGAGAAACTATCGCTCGAGGGACTTTCCACGGCATGGAAACATGAATTCAAATCGGGCGGCTGGAACCTGCGGCAGCTTTCGGTCCTGCCGAACGACAAGAAAAGTTTCAACCTGAGTGTCAGCGTCCCGCTCAAAGTGAACAGAGGCAGCTATGCCTTCACCGTTCTCGCCGGGGAAACGAAGCTGCCGTTACACATCGTCGTATCGCAGCAGGGCACTTACCAGACGGAGCTCACTACGGAGCAGCCCAATATGCAGGGCAACACCAAATCGTCGTTTACATTCAATGCGACCCTCAAAAACCAGACGGCGGACCAGCAGTCCTATGCTCTGATCGCCGACGCCCCGAGAGGCTGGAACGTGATCTTCAAGCCGAACTACAAACAGGCGACCTCGACCCAGATCGCAGCGAATTCCAGTGAGAACCTCACAATCGAGATCACGCCTCCGGCCAATGCAGAGGCGGGGGCTTATCATATTCCGGTACGGGCGGCATCGGGCTCGACCTCGGCCGAATTACAGCTCGAGATCGTCATTACCGGGTCTTTCCAAATGGAACTTACCACACCGCAGGGTTTGCTGAGCTCCGACATCACGGCGGGAGATACCAAACGGCTCGAACTGGTAATCCGCAATACGGGATCGTCCACATTGAAAGACATCGACCTGACGGCCGGCAAACCGGCCAACTGGGAGGTGACTTTCGAACCCTCGAAAATCGATTCGCTGCGTGCCGGCGCCGTTGCCAACGCGACGGCCATAATGAAGGCTTCCGGAAAGGCGCTGCCCGGAGATTATGTCACGACGATCAAGGCATCGACTCCCGAAGTGAACGCGTCCGCCCAGTTCCGGATTTCCGTGAGGACCCCGATGTTATGGGGATGGGTCGGAGTGCTGATCACCCTCACCGCAATAGGCATCGTAATCTGGCTGTTCCGTAAATACGGAAGGAGGTAACCATGAGCGAACCGGTAATTGTTCTTACGGAACTGACCAAGCAATACGGGACGTCCATAGTCGTCGACCACATCGACATGAGCGTTCAGCGAGGTGAAATATTCGGATTGCTGGGACCCAACGGCGCCGGAAAGTCTACGACCATCCTAATGATGCTGGGGCTGACCGAGCCGACTTCGGGGCATGTGGAGATCTGCGGTATCGACTCGACGACGCACCCCATCGAGGTAAAGCGGAAAATCGGTTACCTCCCGGAGGACGTCGGCTTTTACGATGACATGACGGGGCTGGAAAACCTGCTTTTTACGGCACGCCTGAACGGAATCCCGGCGTCGGACGCCGCTGTCAGGGCGGAAAAACTGCTGGACCGCGTGGGACTCGGAACGCAACGGAAAAAGAAGGCGGGCAAATATTCCCGCGGCATGAGGCAGCGTCTGGGGCTGGCGGACGTCCTTATCAAGAATCCGGAAATCATTATTCTGGACGAACCGACCTCGGGAATAGATCCGGCAGGCGTGCAGGAGTTCATCGACATGATCCACACATTGAGCCGGGAAGAGAATCTGACGATTCTGTTCTCATCCCACAATCTGGACCAAGTGCAAAAGGTATGCGACAGAGTCGCCCTGTTCGACCGCGGAAAACTGTTATCGCTGATCGATATCGGGGAGTTAAGACGATGCGACCGGGATTTGGCGGATACCTATAACCGGCTTATGACGAAAGGAGGTGCTGAAAATGCGTAAGGAGAACCATGCCTTTTGGGTTATCGTGAACAAGGAGATTTCCGACCATGTGAAAAGCTGGCGATTCATCATCCTTGTCTCGATCATCGCCCTCACCTGTCTCGGGTCCCTGTACACGGCTCTCTCGAACATAGGGGCCGCCATCAAACCGGACGATCCCGACGGAGGGTTTCTTTTCCTGAAATTGTTCACGGCTTCCGACGGAACGCTCCCGTCGTTCGTGATGTTCGTCAGCTTTCTCGGACCTTTGCTGGGCATCGCGCTCGGCTTCGACGCCGTCAATTCCGAACAGAACAAGGGAACGTTAAGCCGCTTGCTGTCTCAGCCGATTTACCGGGACAATATCATCAACGCCAAATTTTTCGCGGCGCTTATCGTCGTCAGCATTCTGTTTTTCGTTCTGGGACTGCTCGTCATGGGCTGCGGATTGGTCGCCATCGGAATTCCGCCGACCGCCGATGAATTTCTGCGAATCATTCTCTTCATCGTCGTCAGCATTTTCTATGTGGCCTTCTGGCTGAATCTGGCGATCCTGTTTTCCCTGTGTTTCCGGCAAGCGACCACTTCGGCTCTGGCGGCGATAGCGGTCTGGATATTCTTCACGGTTTTCTATGCCATGATCGTCAATGTCGTAGCCAATGCGCTGAGCCCTTCGCCGATGGCCTCACAGTCGCAGATCATCGGTTACCAGAGATTTATTCTCGCGCTGATGCGACTGGCTCCCAGCGAACTCTACGGGGATGCCGTGACGACCCTGCTGATGCCTTCGGTCAGAAGTCTCGGGCCTCTGACCATGATGGAGGTACAGGGAGCCATTCCCAGCCCGCTCCCGCTGGGACAGAGCCTGTTGATCGTATGGAGACAGCTCACGGGGTTAATAGCCGCCACGACGATCTGTTTCGCCGGTTCATATGTGTTGTTCATGCGGCGGGAAATCCGGTCCAGATAAAAGGTGAATCAAACGAAATAGCTGCTGAAAACGGAATGGCTTTGAGCCGTTCCGTTTTTTGTTTCAGGGCATCGGACCACGGCAGCCGGATTCCGCACACTTTGGATTTTAGGAAAAAATACCCTATTTTCGTAAAAATTACCATTCTCATGAAACGACTGTCCCGTCTCCTGCTGCTCCTCGGCCTGTGCATCCTTTGCAGCGATGCGTTCGCCCGGAAATTCCCCAACTACCCGATCCCCCAGCGTCCCGATACGCTGCGCATCCTCGGCATCGGCAACAGCTTCACCGAGGACGGCACGGAGTACCTGCCCGACCTGCTTGAGGCGGCCGGAATCGGGAACGTCATTCTGGGCCGCATCACCCTCGGAGGCTGCTCGCTGGAGCGGCACTGTCAGGAATACGCTGCCGACACGGATTATTATACCTACTGCAAATCGACGCACAACCGCTGGGAAACCGTCCTGAAAAAGGCCCGTCTGCGGGACGGCATCGCCGACGAACGGTGGGATATCGTCATCATCCAGCAGGTCTCCGGAAAGGCCGGCCTGTTCCTGACCTACGAGCCGTGGCTCGGACACTTGGTCGAGATCGTGCGGCTGCACTGCCCCAACGCCGGAGCCTGCATCGGCTGGCAGCAGACATGGGCTTATGCGCCCGACTCGAACCACGGGGATTTCAGCCGCTACGACCGCAACCAGCAGTTGATGTATGAAGGGATCGTCGCGGCGGTGAAGCAGTTGAGGGACGAAACCTCCATCGAGGTCGTCATACCGACGGGGACGGCGATCCAGAACCTACGCGGCACGCAACCGGCCGATGCGCCGGAGGTCACCCGCGACGGCTTCCACCTCAATTTCAAGACCGGGCGTTACACCGCAGCCAGCACTTGGTTCGAGACGCTCGTAGCTCCGGCCCTGCGCACGACCGTCGCCGAAAACGAATGCCGCCTGCGGGGAACTCCCCACGAACTGACCGGGGAGGAAGCGGCCATTTGCCGACAGGCCGCCCAGAGGGCCTGCATCCGCAACTATTCGGCATGGACGGAAAACAAGGCCGACGAAATACGGGGCTTCGGCACGGCAAACTAAAAAAATATGCCGCAAATATTTGCGGTTTTCAGAAAAAACGGTATCTTTGCACTCGCAATAACCGGAATGGTGCGTTAGTTCAGCTGGTTAGAATACGTGCCTGTCACGCACGGGGTCAGGGGTTCGAGTCCCCTACGCACCGCTGAAAACGAAAACGGAATGGCTTCGATGCCGTTCCGTTTTTTGTTTCAGGGAATCTTCGCGCCAGCGGATTCCCGCACATTTTGAATTTTCCGAAAAACTCCGTATTTTCGTGAGAAACGACCAGCATGAAACCGAACCCGCCTGTTGAACTGACGAACGAGCAACGATCGTATTTAGGACTTGCCTCCGTAGAAGAGTCTTGGGAGCTGGTCTCTTTCGAGGGAATGTATCTCTATTATGACAAAGATACGATTCGCAAAAAGATCGTGGCGACGGAAGATTCCTATTATGAAGCCGAGCTGTGCGAACACACCGCAGATAACCGGACAATCCTTCTGCCTAAAACCGAGCGGGGCAAACCCAAGAAAATGAACTATACGGCCTCCCTGTCATTCAGTCCTTTCGGGGTATACTTCTATTTCGGTGCAAACGACGTGACGATAGCCAACTATACCACACAGACTACATTTTTTCACGATGCCAATGCTGCCGGCATCGATCTGAAAGAGTGGATAAACGACTGGATCGGCAACTCCACGCCAAAGGACATAGAAGAAATACAAGCATTCAGGAACGCGAAGCGGCAGCACGTCAAATATCGGGAGGGCGATTTTTTCGCGTTCAGGATAGGACGTCGCGAATGGGGGTTCGGGCGGATCGTGCTGGACATCGTGTCGCGTCACGAGGCGTTGAAACGGGGAAAGAACCACGGACTGCTCAATCTGATGGGTAAGTCGTTGCTCATCATGCTGTACCGCAAGCGCGCAACCTCTTATGCGGATATCGACACCGATCAGCTTTCGCAATGCGATACATTGCCCGTGCAAGCCATCATGGACAACCGCTTTTACTACGGAGAATATCCGATCATCGGACATAAACCCGTATCGCCCGAAGAGTGGGAACCGATCATTTCATACGGACAAAGCATCAACCATGAAGATAAAAATACGGTCTATCTCCAATACGGACTGATATACCGGGAAACGACCGTCGACCGGTACGATAAATACCTGATCTGCCGAAATCCCGATTGTCCGTCCGGATACGACATAAATCCCTACCGCATGGAACGTATCGGATTCGGGATAGACAACTACGATAATATCAGGGAGCTGATCGACAAAGGCCCTGCCGCACTTGCCGCACCCGCCGGAAAAAGACACGATCCGGATTTGCGTTCGCCGGGAAACAAGGCTGTCAAACACGAAATATTCACGCATTTCGGATTGGATGCATCCAAAAGCTATGCGGAGAATCTGAAGATTTGTTCCGCTGCCGATGCCTGAAACCTTTGACCCCCATTTTGCGTATTACATATTATGACGAACTACGATTTCGATGAACTGATCCCGCGGCGGGGCACACACTCCGTGAAATGGGACGAACAACCCGCACCCGACATGCTGCCGATGTGGGTCGCGGATATGGATTTCCGGACGGCACCGACCGTCGTCGAGGCGCTTCGCCGCAGGGTCGAGCACGGCATTTTCGGCTATGCTAAGGTTCCGGAGAGTTACTATACGGCGATCACCGGGTGGTTCTCCCGGCGTCACGGCTGGGCCCCCGAACGCGAATGGATACTCCCCACGACGGGTGTGATTCCGGCCCTGTCGGCCATTCTCCGGGCCCTGACCCGCCCGGGCGACAAGGTGCTGATGCAAACTCCCGTCTACAACCATTTTTTCATCTCCGTCGCCAACAGCGGCTGTGAGGCCGCCGAATGCGAGCTGATCTACCGCGACAACACCTACACGATCGATTTCGACGCATTGGAACGCGCAGCGGCCGATCCGGGCGTGACGCTGATGCTCCTCTGCAATCCCCACAACCCCGCAGGGCGCGTCTGGACGCCCGAAGAACTGCGGCGCATCGGCGAGATCTGCCTGCGCAACGACGTCTTCGTCGTCGCCGACGAGATCCATTGCGAACTCATCATGCCCGGCTTCCGCTACACGCCTTTCGCCTCGCTTTCGGAGGAGTTCGCCCGGCACTCCGTCACCTGCACCTCCCCCAGCAAGGCTTTCAACCTCGCGGGACTGCAGGTCGCCAACATCTTCGCCGCGGATACCGCGATCCGGGAGCGCATCGAAGAGGCGCTCCACCGGAACGAAACGGGCGAAATCAGCCCCTTTGCCATCGACGCCCTCACGGCGGCTTACGACGAAGGCGCCGAGTGGCTCGACGCACTCAACGGCTACCTCCACGAAAACTACCTTTTCCTGCGGGACTTCCTCGCCCGGGAACTGCCGCAATACCCCGTACTGCCCCTCGAAGGAACTTATCTGGCGTGGATCGACTGCCGCGCCACGGGCATGACCTCGGAGGCGCTTGCCGACCGGCTGCTCACGGAGGGACGGCTCTTCATCAACCCCGGGTCGATCTACGGCCCGGCGGGCGAGGGATTCATCCGCCTGAACATCGCCTGCCCGCGGACACTGCTGATCGACGGACTCGAACGACTGAAAAAAGTACTGACCCGATAATATGAAAAAAACCGCACTTCTGCTGCTCCTCGCAGCTATGTTTTCCATGCCGGTATTCGCCGGCGACGGCCCGCAGCCGATCAAACTCATCTCCTACAACCTGCGCAACAGCGGCGCCAAAGACGGCGACAACAGTTGGTCGAAACGGCGTCCGGCCACGCCGCAGATGATCCGTCAGGAGGCCCCCGACGTATTCGGCGTGCAGGAGGGGCTGATCGACCAACTGCAATACATCGACACCGAATGCCCGCAGTACGCCCGCGTCGGCGTGGGGCGCGACGACGGAGCCGAAGGCGGCGAGATCATGGCCGTTTACTACCTCCGCGACCGCTTCGAACTGGTGGACAGCGGTACGCTGTGGCTCAGCGAGACGCCCGCGAAGGTCTCGCGCGGCTGGGACGGCGCCTGCAACCGCACCATGACGTGGGTAGAACTGCGCGACAAGGCTTCGGGCAAGGAGTTCTTCTATTTCAACACTCACCTCGATCACCGCGGCAAGGTTGCCCGCGAAGAGTCGATCAAACTCATCGTCAGCGAAATACAGCGCATCGCGGGACAGAAAGCCCCGGCGGTTCTGGGCGGGGATTTCAACACTCCGGTCGACAGCCCGATCTTCAAACCGCTGACCAAACACATGAAGTCGGTCCGGGACAAGGCTCCGGAAACCGACCGCAAAGGGACTTTCAACGGATTCGGCTCGGCTCCCGACACGATCGTGATCGACCACCTCTACTACCGGGGCAAGCTCAAATGCCTGACTTTCGCCACGCTCGACGGCAACTACGGGGCTCCGTTCATTTCGGACCACTACCCGATCGCCATGACCTTCACGCTGTAAAATAAAAAAATCCCGGAGCCCTGAACTCCGGGATTTTCCATATTTCAGGTCATTGCCGCCGGCTGCGCAGGACGACCATCGTCACCGCCGCGACGATCAGCAGGATGCCACCCGCCCCCTGCGCCGTGAAAGGTTCGGCAAAGACGCATACGCCGATCACCACGGCCGTCAGCGGCTCCATGGCGCCGAAAATCGAGGTCAGCGTCGGCCCGATGCTCTTGATGGCCTGCACCAGCGCCATGTTCGACACGGCGGTCGCGGGCAGGGCGATGCCGAGGATGCAGAGCCATGTATGGGGATCGGTTTCGAGACGGATGCCGCCCGTGAAACACCCGCCGACGATGAAGAACAGCGTCCCGAAAGCCATCACATAGCAGGTCAGCACCGTAGAGTCGATCTCCACGGCCCGGCTCTTGCGCACGCCCACGATGTAGCCGCCGTAGGCGACGACCGACACCACCGACGACACGATGCCCAACGTCGTGTCCCCGCGCGTGAATCCGGCGTTGCCCTGCGAGAGCAGCACGGCTCCGACGATCGACAGTCCGATGGCGGCAAAGGTCCACACCGAGCCGCGTTCGCGGAAGAAGCACATCATCACCAGCGCCACGACCAGCGGATACATGAAATGGATCGTCGAAGCCACCCCGCTGGCGATGTTCTGGTAGGCGATCACCAGACTCAGCGACGTGGTGGCCCGGAACAAACTCAGCAGGAACACCGTGCCCAGTTCGCGCCTGCCGAGACGGAAATCGCACCCCGCCATCAGCCCGTAGGCGACCAGACAGAGCGACGCCACGCCCCAGCGATAAGTCAGCACCTCGAATGACGAATACCCCACGCCGATCAGCAGCAGGGTGAACAGCGGAGCCAGTCCGAAAGTCGACGACGAGAGGGCCGCCCAGAGAATTCCTTTGACGCGATTCATACGATTCCGATTACGACCGCAAAAGTAAACAATATATCCGCATTCCGCACCGCCGGAGGGCAGAAAAGGGGCAGAAAAGCAGTCTCCGGGGCTGTTTTTGCGCACAGCCTGCCCCGTCCGGTGCATCCCGACGAAAATGTTTGGCCGAGCGGATTTTTATGTTACTTTTGTATAATCAAATCCGCACACGCATGAAATGGTACGCCAAATACCTCCCCGTCTATGAAAAGCCTTTTGCCGAAGCCCCCGCGGCAGCCGTCGCCGAGGTCCGCGCGAAGCTGGCCGAACGGCAGTCGGACAAACCGCTGGTGACGGTCTCCGTCATCGCCTACAACGAGGAGCGGCGCCTGCTGGCCTGCCTCTGGTCGCTCGCCGAACAGCAATGCCGCTACCCGATGGAGATCATCGGCACGGACAACATGTCGAAAGACCGCACGGCTGAGATTTTCGAGACGGTCGGCCTGCCGTGGAAGCGCGAGACGACACCCGGATGCGGCCATGCACGCCTCTGCGGGCTGGGCCGCGCCCGCGGCAAGTACCATATCAACATCGACGCCGACACGATGTACCCGCCGCGCTATGTCGAGACGATGGTCGACGCGCTGGAACGCCGGGGCGTCGTGGCCGTCAGCTCGCTCTGGAGCTACATTCCCGACGCCTCGCATTCGGCATTCGGGCTCTGGTTCTACGAACTGGCCCGCGACACGCACCTGTGGCTCCAGTCATTCAAGCGGCCCGAGCTGAGCGTCCGCGGACTGGTCTTCGCCTACAATACGGAACTGGCCCGCAAGGTGGGCATCCGCACCGACATCATCCGCGGCGAGGACGGCTCGCTGGCCCTCGGACTGAAACCCTACGGCCGCATCGCCTTCGTCCGCAAACGCCGGGCGCGCGCCGTGACGGGTTACGGCACGGTTTCGAAGGACGGGTCGCTGATGGACAGCTTTCGTGTGCGGGCTGTCAAAGCCCTGAAAGGTCTCGGCGGGATATTCTCCAAAAAATCGGAATACAAGGACGAAGAGGACAACCTGTTGAAATGAAAACTCCCGGCCGCATGGCCGGGAGTTTTCATTTTAGAAACGCTTGGTGTAAGCGTGGCAATAAGGCTGCGTGCCTTTGCGGTCGTAATAGTCCTGATGATACCCCTCGGCGGGCCAGAAAGTCGTGGCCTGTGTAACCTCGGTCACGACATCGTAGCCCTTCGCGCGCAGTTCGGCAATCAGCTTTTCGGCCGTCTCGCGCTGGGCAGGCGTGGTGTAAAAGACCTCGGAACGGTACTGGTCGCCGATGTCGGGACCCTGCCGGTCGACCTGCGTGGGGTCGTGAATCTCGAAAAACAGCCGTGCCAGCCGCTCGTAGGAGACCTTCGCGGGGTCGAACGTCACGCGCACCGCCTCGGCATGCCCCGTGCGGTGGCTGCACACCTCCTCGTAGGTGGGATTCTCGGTGTGGCCGCCGATGTAGCCCGACTCGACGTCCAATACCCCCGGCTCCTTCGAAAGCAGGTGCTCCACACCCCAGAAACAGCCTCCGGCGAAAATCGCCGTCTCGGTCTGCTCCTTTTTGGCCTCGGGCACGAACTCCAGCGAGAGGGAGTTGACGCAGTGGCGCGTATTCTTGGGCGTAAAACCCTCGCCCGCAAATACATGGCCCAGATGACCGCCGCACTTGGCACAAGTGATCTCCGTGCGCCGCCCGTCAGCATCCACCGTGCGTTTCACGGCCCCGGGAATCTCGTCGTCGAAACTCGGCCAGCCGCATCCGGCATCGAACTTGTCCGCCGAGCGGTACAACGGCGCCCCGCACTGGCGGCAGACGTAAGTCCCCGGCTCCTTGTGTTTGTAATAGCGACCCGTAAAGGGCGCCTCGGTGCCCTTGTCGACGATCACCCGCTTCTCTTCCGGTGTCAACGGTTTCATATTTTGTGCATTTACGGCCCCGCACAATGCGAGGCAAATTATCAACCACCTGTTTCTCATCATCCAAAAACTAAGCCTGAACAGGAAACTCGCTTCCCTTTAAGAAAACGCGCCGGATAAGGGGCGTCTGGTAGGCATAGGAGAAGAACTCGACCGACGGCATCGGATTCGTGATGAAGAAGTTGGCCACTTTACCTAAAGTGATGCTTCCGTAGTCGCGGCTCAGCCCCATGGCATAGGCTCCGTTGAGCGTCGCGGCGTTGATGGCCTCCGCGGGGGTCATCTTCATGCGTATCGAGGCCAGCGAAACGACCATGCGCATGTTGCCCGAGGGCGACGACCCGGGATTGTAGTCCGAAGCCAGCGCCACGCCCAGCCCCGCGCCGATCATCTCCCGGGCCGGGGGATAGCTCATGCCGAGGAAAAACGCCGCACCGGGCAGCAGCGTCGGCATGGTCACCGCGCCGTGCAGGGCCTCGATCTCCTCGGCCCCCATGCGTTCGAGGTGGTCGACCGAAAGGGCGTCGTGCTCCACCCCCACCTGCACGCCACCCGAGACGGCCAGTTCGTTGGCGTGGATTTTCCCCCGCAGGCCCAACCTGCGCCCGGCCCGGAGGATGCGGGCCGTCTCTTCGACGGTGAAAAAGCCCTCGTCGCAGAAGACGTCGACGAAATCGGCCAGCCCTTCGGCCGCCACGGCCGGCAGCATCTCGTTGCAGATCAGGTCGACATACTCCCCCTGCCGTCCCCGGTAGGCCCGGGCCACGGCGTGCGCCCCGAGGAACGTGGCGCGCACCTCCAGCGGTGACGTTTCGCGGATGCGGCGAATAACGCGCAGCATCTTCAGCTCGTCTTGGGTCGAGAGCCCGTAGCCGCTCTTGATTTCCACGCACCCCGTCCCCATCGCCGCGATCTCGCGCACGCGCTCCATCGCCTGCGCATAGAGGTCGTCCTCGGAGGTTTCGTGCAGCAGGTCGGCGGAATTGAGGATTCCCCCGCCCCGCCGGGCGATCTCTTCGTAGGAGAGGCCGTTGATCTTGTCCAGAAACTCCTGTTCGCGGCTCCCGGCATAGACCAGATGGGTGTGCGAGTCGCAGAACGACGGAAAGAGCATGCCCCCTTCGGCATCGACCACCCGGTCGGCGGCGATCTCGCCCAGCTCGTCCATGCGTCCGTAAGCCGCGAAACGGTCGTTGTCGACCAGCAGCCACGCATCGTCGAAGCATTCCAGCCGGTCCATTTCCGCACCGCAGACCCGGAGGCGGCCCGTCGATTCGATGCCGACGATGCGGCCGATATTCTTCACCAGCAGTTTCATAGCGTATGCAGGAATTGGATCGAGGCTTCGATATGGGGATACATCACCTCGTCGTTGTCGATGAATGGCACCCGCTGCCGGTAGTCGGCCAGCAGGCGTTCCAGCGCAGGCGACGTGTGCGCCGGGCGGCGGAACTCGATGGCCTGCGCGGCGTTGAACAGCTCGATGGCCAGCACCCGCTCGGTGTTGCACACCACGCGCCAAAGCTTCGTAGCGGCGTTGGAGCCCATGCTCACATGGTCCTCCTGCCCCTGCGACGAAGGGATCGAGTCGACCGACGCGGGCATGCAGAGCCCCTTGGACTGGCTCACGATCGACGCGGCGGTATATTGCGGAATCATGAAGCCGCTGTTCAGCCCGGGATTGGCCACAAGGAATTTCGGCAGTTCGCGGGCCCCCGAAATCAACTTATAGGTGCGGCGTTCCGAGATGTTGCCCAGCTCGGCCAGAGCTATTGCCAGAAAATCCATCGCCAAGGCGATCGGCTGGCCGTGGAAATTACCCGCCGAAACGACCATATCCTCCTCGGGAAAGACCGTCGGATTGTCGGTCGTGGAGTTGATCTCGGTGGTCAGCACGCTCTCCACATAGTCGATGGTGTCTTTCGACGCCCCGTGCACCTGCGGCATGCAGCGGAACGAATAAGGGTCCTGCACATGCTTTTTCGGGCGGACGATCAGTTCACTGCCCTCCAGCAGGCCGCGGATGGCGCGGGCCGTGGCCAACTGTCCCCGGTGGGCACGGATGAGGTGCACCTCGTCGCAGAAAGGCTCGATGCGCCCGTCGAAGGCGTCCAGCGCCAGCGCCCCGATGCGGTCGGCCCACTCGCTCAGCCGGCGGGCCCGGATCAGCGACCAGACGCCGTAGGCGCTCATGAACTGCGTGCCGTTCAGCAGGGCAAGTCCCTCTTTCGACTGCAGCCGGATCGGCTCCAACCCCACCTCGGCCAGCACGTCGGCCGCGGGACGGACCTCCCCGTTGTACTCCACCTCCCCGAGCCCCAGCAGCGGCAGGCTCATGTGGGCCAGCGGCGCAAGGTCGCCCGAAGCGCCCAGCGATCCCTGCTGGTAGACCACGGGCAGGATGTCGCGGTTGAAAAACTCCACGAGACGTTCGACCGTCGCCAACTGCACGCCCGAATGGCCGTAGGAAAGCGACTGGATTTTCAGCAGCAGGATCAGCCGCACGATCTCCGACGGCACGCGCTCCCCGGTGCCGCAGGCGTGCGACATCACAAGGTTCTGCTGCAGCCGCGACAGCTCGTCGCGCCCCACCGAGATGTCGCACAGCGACCCGAAACCGGTGGTGATGCCGTAAATAGGTCGCTCGGGGTTCTCCATCTTGCGGTCGAGGTACTCGCGGCAGCGGACGATGCGCGCCCGGGCATCGTCGCTCAGCACGAGCGGCAGGCGGTGTTCAAGGATTTCGCGGACACGATCTATCGAAAGATGATCCGCCGTGATATGGTGATGTTCCATTTGAAATAACAGAATTTAATCAGGTAACTATGATCATTTTATACCTACCGCTTATCATCCCGGAGGGCCGTTGCTCGCCGCCTGCGGCGGCGTATCCAAATCTGACCCCACCCCGCCCCTCCCTCAGGGAGGGAGATGGCGTACGCTCAGGAGGGTTGGTATAATTAATTGCGTTTAATTATTATCGTTCAGTGCATTGAGAATGACATCGTCGTCGGCGAAATTGGGCAGCGTCACGCGCAGTCCCGGCGTGCGCTCCATCTCGCGGCGGATGGCCTCGACTGCCCCTTCGTTGCGGGCCCAACTCCGGCGGGCGATACCGTTGTTGACGTCCCACAGCAGCATTTCGCGGATGCGGCGGTCGGCATCTTCCGAACCGTCGATCACCATGCCGAAGCCGCCGTTGATGACCTCGCCCCAGCCCACGCCGCCGCCGTTGTGGATCGAGACCCATGTAGCACCACGGAAGGCGTCGCCGATGACGTTCTGCACGGCCATGTCCGCCGTGAGGTTCGAACCGTCGTAGATGTTCGAGGTCTCGCGGTACGGCGAGTCGGTGCCCGAAACGTCGTGGTGGTCGCGTCCCAGCACCACGGGAGCCGTGATACGGCCCTCGGCAATGGCACGGTTGAAAGCCTCGGCGATCTTCGTGCGGCCCTCGCAGTCGGCATAGAGGATGCGGGCCTGCGAACCCACGACGAGTTTGTTGCGTCCGGCCTCCCGAATCCAGTGAATGTTGTCGTCCAACTGGCCCCGGATATCGTCGGGAGCCGTTTTCCGAATCTCTTCCAGCACTTCGGCGGCCAGCCGGTCGGTCGTTTCGAGGTCCTCGGGACGCCCCGAGGTGCAGACCCAGCGGAAAGGCCCGAAGCCGTAGTCGAAGAACATCGGCCCCATGATGTCCTGCACATAGGAGGGATAGCGGAAGCGTCCGCCCTCGCCCGTCACCGCCGCCCCGGCACGCGAGGCTTCCAGCAGGAATGCGTTGCCATAGTCGAAGAAATACATTCCCCTGTCCGTCAGCTTATTGATGGCGTCGACCTGCCGCCGCAGCGACTCCTGCACGCATTCGCGGAAACGCCCGGGCTCCTCGGCCATCATCTTGTTCGACGCCTCGTAGCTCAGCCCCACGGGGTAATAACCGCCTGCCCACGGATTGTGCAGCGAGGTCTGGTCCGAACCCAGATCGACCGCGATCTCCTCCGCGGCCAGCCGCTCCCAGAGGTCCACGACGTTGCCCACATAGGCCAGCGACACGACTTCCTTCGCCTTGACAGCCTGACGGATACGCGGTATCAGTTCATCCAGCGCTTCATGCAGTTCGTCGACCCACCCCTGCTCGTAGCGTTTCTGCGCCGCCTTGGGGTTGATTTCGGCGACGACCGACACCACGCCCGAGATATTGCCCGCCTTGGGCTGGGCGCCCGACATGCCGCCGAGACCCGAGGTGACGAACAGCATGCCGCGCGTGTCGGTGCGCCCCGCCGTGAAGCGCTTGCGCGCAGCGTTCATCACCGTGATCGTCGTACCGTGGACGATGCCCTGCGGCCCGATGTACATATACGACCCGGCGGTCATCTGCCCGTACTGCGACACCCCGAGGGCGTTGAGCCGCTCCCAGTCGTCGGGCTTCGAGTAATTGGGAATCACCATGCCGTTCGTCACCACCACGCGCGGAGCGTCGGGGTGCGACGGGAACAGCCCCAGCGGGTGCCCCGAGTACATCACCAGCGTCTGGTGATCGGTCATTTCCGAGAGGTACTGCATGGCCAGCCGGTACTGCGCCCAGTTCTGGAACACGGCGCCGTTGCCGCCGTAGGTGATCAGTTCGTGGGGATGCTGCGCCACCCTCGGGTCGAGGTTGTTCTGAATCATCATCATCACGGCCGCCGCCTGCCGGCAGCGGGCCGGATATTCGTCGATCGGCCGCGCATACATCTCGTAGTCGGGACGCAGGCGGTACATATAGATACGCCCGTAGCGGCGCAGCTCCTCGGCGAACTCCTTCGCCAGCGCGGCGTGGTGCTTGGCGGGAAAGTAGCGCAGGGCGTTTTTCAGCGCCAGCGCCTTCTCGGCCTCCGTGAGTATCTCCTTGCGCTTGGGCGCATGGTTGATCTGTTTGTCATAAGGTTTCGCGGCGGGCAGCCGGTCGGGAATACCCGCGCGAATGTCGTTCTGAAACTCTTCGCGTGTCATGCTATCCGATTTTAGATTCGACGATCGCCAGCACCTCCGCTTCGAGGCGCACGGCTTCGGCGGCCAGCGCATTCGCCTCGGCGACGAGCGCATCGGCCTTCGCACGGTCTTTCAATCCCGCGGCGTTGATCTTCACATTGAGACAGGCCCCCAGCACCGCGCTGCGGGCCGCCAAAGCGCCCACACCCGCGTCGGAGACCGAATTGGGATTGCCCTCCGAGGCCATGGCGCGCACGATCGCAAAGACCCGCGACGCGGCCTTCATCGTCCGCAGGGGCACCTCCGTGGCATAGAGCGTCGCCTCCTGCAAGGCTGCGCTGCGGGCCGCCTTCTCCTCGTCGGTGGACTTGGGCATGGCAAAGACCGCCATGATGCGGTTGAACGCCGCGGTGTCCTCGTCCACAAGGCGCAGGAGTTCGCTCAGAACGGCCTGCCCCTGCCCGGCCCAGTCGGAAAACTTCTCCCAGCGGTCGTCCCACCCCGCCTTGTGCGACGAGAGGTTGGCGACCATCGTCCCCAGAGCCGCCCCCAGCGCACCCATGTAGGCCGCGATCGAGCCGCCGCCCGGAGCGGGCGATTCGCTCGCCGTCTCCTCGGCGAACGCCTTGCAGGTCATGTCGATAAGCCGCTTCTGTTGAACCTCTGCTTCAAGCAGGTATTCGATCACCTTTTCGGCAGGGTTGAACGGTTTCAGGTCGTCCAATCCCATCGACTTGACGGCGATGCGGACGATCTCCTCCTCGGCGATACCCGTCGAACGATGCTGTTTGCGGAGATAGTATTTGCCCGCCTCGACAAGCGCCCGCTTCGGGACCAGCCCCACGATTTCGGTGCCCGTGACGCGCACGCCGCGGGCGTCGGCCTTGCGGCACACCTCGTCGAAAGCAACATGCAGAGGCGTTACGGACAGGTCGGTGATGTTCATCGAGACCTGAGCGATGCCGTACTCTTCGATGAACCAGCCGATAGCCTTCGTGGCCTTCAATGTGCCGGGCTGCATCAGGGGGTTTCCGGCGGCGTCTTTGAGCGGCTTGCCCACGGGCGAACCGCCCTCGCGCACGGGGCGCCCTTTCTCGCGCACGTCGAACGCAATGGCGTTGGCGCGGCGCGTGGAGGTGGTGTTCAGGTTGAAATTCACGGCGATCAGGAAGTCGCGGGCCCCGACGGTCGTGGCGCCCGTGCGGGCGACGCCCTCGTCGAAAGGCCGGGCCCCGAAGTCGGGTGCCGACTCCTTGCGTGCCAGTTTTTCGGGCAGGGCCTCATACTCCCCGGCGCGGCACACGGCGAGGTTTTTCCGTTCGGGGACAAAGGCGGCGGCCTCGTAACAGTAGGTCGGGATGCGCAGTTCGGCGGCGATCCGCTCGGCCAGCCTGCGGGCCAGCGCCGCGCACTCTTCGAGCGTGACGCCGGCGATCGGGATCAGCGGCAGCACGTCGGTGGCCCCCATGCGGGGATGCGCGCCCTTGTGACGGCGCATGTCGATCAGTTCGGCGGCCCGCCTGACCCCTGCGAAAGCGGCCTCGACGACCGCTTCGGGTTCGCCGACGAAGGTGACGACCGTGCGGTTGGTCGCCTCGCCGGGGTCCACATCGAGCAGTTTCACGCCGCCGGACGCCTCGATGGCCGCGGTAATCTGTCCGATCACGTTTTTATCGCATCCCTCACTGAAATTGGGGACGCATTCGATGATTCGGTTTGTCATAGAATCGTTGCTTTGGAGTTCTTATACTTCAAAGGTAACAAACATTCCGAAATTTTCCGAAAGAACTGTAACAAAAACGACCCACTTCTCCAAAAAACAGAAAGGGCCGGTGCACGATGCACCGGACCCCGATTGCAGCCGGAAGGGCTATGCCCCGGGAGGAATTACCTGCCGATGGTCAGCACCACCCCGCCCGTACACCAGAATCCCGGCAGGCGAAGGCCGCCGATGTCGCAGTAGCGGGCGTCGGTGATGTTCGTGGCATCGACATAGAGACGGCAGGCGCCTTTTTCCCACGACAGACGTCCGTCGAGCAGGAAATAGGGTTCGTAGTCGCGCACCTCGCTGACGGAGGAGTCGCCCGGCCGGGGATAGTCGGCATAACTGCCGTTGCGGTCGTAGACCGAACCGGTCAGCGCCAGCGACATCCGCCGCAGGAAACACACCTCGACGGCCAAGGCCGCCTTGTGGCGCATGAAATCCATGGCGCTTTTGGCCACGACATCCGCATTCCGGTCGGTCGTGATGTAGCCGTAAGAGAGCGTCACGCGACGCAGGAAGCCCTCCGGAACCGCATAGCCGCCCGCGAGTTCAATACCGTAGGTGTCGAGACGGCTCGACTGTTCCGAATGCCACTTGCCGTCCATGTCCTCGCGCCAAACCCAGTCGATGATGTCGCGTCCGGCACGGTAGTAAGCCTGTGCCGATACGTTCCAGCAACGCTTTAGGTAATCCGTGCCAAGGCGATATGTCACAGCGTGTTCCGGTGTAAGATCGAGGTTGTTGATCTGGGCCGGGGAGGTGTAGTACAAGTCCGTGAAGGTCGGCAGGCGCATCGACTGCCACGCTCCGGCCCCGACATGCAGGCCCTCGGCGGGTGTCCACCCGGCCGAGAGGCTCCACAGCGCCGACGTACCGTAGGGTGTGAGGCTGACGCCTGCCGAAGCCGCCGCGTCGAAACGCCGCCACTGCTTCGCGTGCCGCAGCCAGAGGTTGCCCGTATGGCGCGCCTTGGCGTGGGTGTAGTGCCCCTCGGGAACCGCGAGCTTCTCGCCCAGATTCGTGCTGTAAATGTGGTTGAAGGCCCAGTCGCCGCCCGCGGAGGTCACGCCCGCCGCCCAACGGCAGTCGGCCCAGAGCTTCGCTCCGGCGTTGTCCGTATTGTGGCGGTTCATCGCCGTGCCGCGGGTCCAGTCGTAGCGGTCGAAATTCTTGCGGTAGCTCGCGGCAGCCCCCAGCGAGAAGCGGCCCGCGGTTTTCAGCCACCGCAGCGAGGCCAGCGCCGTCGAGGTATGCTCCCACTGGTCGGGATTGTAGGCCGCATAGAAGCCGTTGGAGCCGAAATCGCGGTCCTGCCACCCGGCCTGCAGGTCGAAGAACCCGGCCCGCCCGCCGTCGCAGGTCGCACGCACGAAGGCGTTGTAATTGGAGAAATCGGTGTTGTGCCGGTAGCCGTCGCTGCGGCGGTACGAGACCGCGCCGAGCACCGAGAAGCGGCCCGCACTCACCGCACCCGAAAGATTCGTATAGGCATAGCCATACTGACCGCCCGAGCCTTCGAAGCGCAGGTACGCGGGCCGCAGCGGCGCGGTGCGGACATTCACAGCCCCGGCATAGGCGCCGACGCCCGGCACGCCGTCGATCAGTTCGACGGACGAAATGCAATCGAGATCGACGGGCAGCGCGTGGGACTGGTGCCCGGTGCGGGCATCGGTGAAATCGATGCCGTTGAGAAGGACCATGGTCTGGTCGAAAGAGCCTCCCCGGATGAAGATGTCGGCCTGCGCACCCTTGCCTCCGCGTTCGCGGACATCGACCGAAGGCGCGAGGCGCAGGGCGGCTTCCAGCGTCTGGAGAGGCGCCGGGGCCTGAGCTTTCCGGTCGAAAAGCGGGGTGTGCGACTGGGCGTTGCGCGCGGGAGCCATCTGGCTCCCGGTGATGCCTACCTCCCGGATCCTCAAGGTCTTGAGGACAGCGGACGTGTCGGCATTCTGCGCGGACGCACCTTGCGTCGCAAGCAGCAGGATCGACATCCCGGCAGAGAGAACCCCGATGGTTACATAGCGGCGGAGGCTCGCAAAGACCGACCAGCCCTTGCGGTTCCAGCGCTTGAAGCAGGGGTACTGCTTTGCTTGGATGTTTTCCATGTGTTTGAAATTTGGGTTAATAAAAAGAACGGCGGTCCGAACCGGCCCGGCTGCACACTCCGGATTCAAACCGCCGCAAAGGTACAAAAAAACGGGCCGTAAAGACCCGCTTTGAGAAATTGCGTCCGAGGCACAGGTTATTTTCCGAATTTCCGGAGCCACTCGGGATACTTTTTCAGCACCTTGCCGCCCCACGTCCCGTACCACGAATAGCCCACACGCCGTTCGGCGGGGACTTCGCGCAGGTCGTAGACCTTCACGCCCTCGCGCGTGGCGAAAAAGGGCCGGTTGTCGGACAGCTCGCTGTAACGCGGCCAGATCGGAGCGGCTTCGGGGTCATCGACCAGAATCCGGTCTTTCTTGATCTTCGGGTCCTCGGCAAGCCCCCCGGGCACCGAAACGGTCTCGACCTTCTTGCCCGTGATTTTCGTATGGTCGAACCACGCAGCGGCGGCTTTGACGGCCTCGACGACCTCGGGCGAGGGCTTCTTAATGCGCATCAGCAGCATCACGATGTCGGCACTCTCGGAGGCCGACAGCGCCGGGAGTTCGTAGGCGCGGGCCTTGACGGGCTGGAGGGTCTCGTGGTCGTACTGCTGGGCCCAGACGGTCTTCACGCCGTCCTGCACCCACTGGGTCTTGAGGATCAGTTCGATGCCCCGGTCCCACGACGCCCGGATGCGAGATTTCAGGCCGTCGTCGACCCATGCATAGCGGGATTTTCCCGTCAGCACCTCCTGCCAAGTCGAGAGCACGCCGTAGATGATGCCGTCGTTGAAGGTCACGGCATCGGCGTCCCAGCCCCGCCAGCCGCCGTTGGGATATTGCGTCGCAAGCATATACTCCATGCCCCGGCGGGCGGAGGTGCTGTAAACGCTGTCGCCGGTCAGCTCGAAGACATTCGAAAGGTACTCCACCTGCGTATAGACATTGGCGTTGTCGAGCGTCGAGAGCCGGTGGCGCGGCTTGAGCGAGGCTTTCACCGAATCGGGGTCGAGTTTGGCCGTGACATCGAGGTTTTTGGGCCAGCCGCCGTCGGCGTTCTGGTAGGCCACGATGTTGTCGGCGATCTCGCGGAACTGGTCGGGCTTATAGCGTTCGTAAGTCTGTTTGCCGTGCTCCTTGTTCCAGTGGTTCACGGCATCGGCGAAACGTTTGGACGAAACCTGCGGCTGCGACTGGGCAGCGGCGGAAAAGGCCGCAATACCGAGTGTTAAAGCTATGATTGTCTTTTTCATAAGCCCAATTATTTAAAGTATCAGTTGAACAGCGCCTCGACCGTCTCCACCACGTTCGCGGGATCGGGGTCGAGCGGAAAGACGTGGCTCGGCTTGAGGTACCAGAGCTCTTTGCCCTCCTTGAAATGCTCCTCGCCGCCGCCCGTGATGTTGAGCATGACGGTGGCGTCCTTCTCGATCTTTCCGGCGTTCACGGCGTTGATGAGCGACGCCGTGGCGACGCCGGCCGCCGAATAGATGTCGACGCCCTCGAGGTCGTGGAAAAGTTTGCGGGCCTTGCGGGCCATGGCGTTCGTGGCCACGAAGAAATCGCCTCCGGTGGCTTTCAGCGCGTCGTAGAGCCCGCCGGCGATGGCATAGGGCGGATGACGGTTCGACAGCACCTTGGCGTCGATGATCTCCGCATCGCGGCGCGCCTTGTCGGCGTCGTAAGGCAGCATCTTGCGCGAACCGGCCCGCCAAGCGTCGTACATCGGGACGAACGGGGCGTTCTGCGACACCATGATCTTCATGGTGTTCGAGCCGAAGCGTCCGTCCTCGATGAGACGCATATTGGCCTCCCAAGCAGCGATGGCGCCCGTGCCGCTGCCCACGGCCTGAAAATAGTAGTCGGGAATGCGGCCGATGGTCGTCACGGCCGAGAGGACCGTGCAGGCCATGCCGTCGCGGCGCGCGATGTTCTTGGCACCGCCCTCGGCATAGAAGCCCGGGCCTTTCAGCGCCAGATCGCTCAGGTAGATGGCGTCGAAATAGTCGCCGCCCTTATCGCACGCGATGAGTTTCACGCAAGGGTTCAGCGGCTGGTCGAACCACAGTGCGTCGATATTGTCGAAGGGAACCGACAGCAGCAGTTTGATGTTGTTGTCGGAGCAGACCTTGGCGAAGGCGCGGGCCGTATTTCCGGCCGAAGCCACGACCAGCACGCGCTGTTCGTCGGCAGCGGCGCGGCCGCAGACCGAGTAGGCTTCGGTCTCCTTGAACGAGCAGGTGGTCATCGTGGCGCCGATGGCCGGATAGTAGCCGTTGAAGGTGATCCAGAGGTTTTTCAGTCCGAGGTACTCGGCCAGCCCCTTGCTCTTGTAGGTCACGGGGGCCGACGAACCTTTGAGGATACGCCGCACGGGCATCCAGTCCGCGAAGCGGTAGAGGCCCCAGTCGGCGGGTTTCACGTCGAGCTGCTTGCTGGCGTATTTGGCGCGGATGAGCGACGGCTCCTTATACTGCGGGTCGGTGAGCATCCACCCGGTATCTTCGAACTGGCGCCCCGTGGCGACACACTCCAAAGTGTAGGAAGTAGGTGTAAAATCTTTCATTTATCTGTGTTTGTATTGTTTACGACATGCGGTTCCTGAAATCTTCGTAGCCGAACTCGCGGATAATGTCCGTGCGGCCGTCGCGGCGGGCGATGACGATCGCGGGGTGCTGGACGCCGTTGAACATCGTGGTCTTGACCATCGTGTAGTGGATCATATCTTCGAAAACGACGC
Organism: Alistipes provencensis; assembly: GCF_900083545.1. Taxonomy (NCBI): domain Bacteria; kingdom Pseudomonadati; phylum Bacteroidota; class Bacteroidia; order Bacteroidales; family Rikenellaceae; genus Alistipes; species Alistipes provencensis. The sequence goes on from NZ_LT559262.1 coordinate 3,255,498, forward strand.
GCTCCCCCACTTTCAGGTCGTGGTCGAAGGCCCAGTCGCCGTAGAAGTCGCCCGCAAGACAGCTCGTGCCGCCCATGCGCCAGCGTTTTTCGCCCTCGGCGGGATCGTGCGCCCCGATGATGGCGGGTTTATAGGGCATTTCAAGGCAGTCGGGCATGTGGCAGGCGAACGACACGTCGAGCATCGCCGTATGCACCCCGCCATTCTCGACGACGTCCTCGACGGTCGAAACCAGATAGCCCGTGCGCCATGTGAAGGCGCTGCCGGGTTCGAGGATCAGCCGCAGGTGCGGATGCCGGGCCCTGAAACCCTTCAGCAGGGCGATCAGCGCGTCGCAGTCGTACCACGAGGCGGTCATCAGGTGGCCGCCCCCCATGTTGAGCCATTTGATCCGGTCGAGGTATTGTCCGAAATGCCGCTCGACGGCCTCCAGCGCTTTTTGCAGGTGTTCCGGGCGCGACTCGCAGAGGACGTGGAAATGGAGTCCCTCGACGCCGTCGGGAAGGCCGCCGTGCGCCGCCAGTTGTTCCGCCGTGACACCCAACCGGGAGCCGGGAACGCAGGGGTTGTAGAGGTCGGTCTCGACGGGCGAATACTGCGGATTGATCCGCAGGCCGCACGAGAGGCCGCTGATGAGCGCCCGTTGGCCGAAGCGTTGGAACTGGGAGACGGAATTGAAGGTGATATGGTCGCTGCAACGCAGTATCTCGTCGATATTGCGGTCCGTATAGGTCGGGGCATAGGTGTGGGCGGGCTTTCCGAACTCCTCGAAGACGAGGCGCGCCTCGGCAGCAGAACTTGCAGTCGCTCCGTCGGAGTGCTGCGCCAGCTCGGGGAAAATACTCCACATGGCGCATGCCTTCAGGGCCACGATAATTTCGGCGCCCGATTCCCGGCGCACGCGGTCGACAGCAGCCAGATTCCGGTCCAGCAGTTCCTCGTCGAGAACGTAGCACGGCGAAGGCAGTTTCAGAAAGTCAATCATCGAATCGTTTTTAGCTAAAAACAGTTGCAAAAATAGCAAAAACCTCCTGAAAACCATGCTGCGCGGCGTCGGTTTTCGGGAAAATACGCATTTATACTTAGCAGGATGCAGTGCCGAGTTTTCGATCAGTACGGTGCAGATGTCGTACATCGTGAAAACCCCCGGACGGGTAGTACTCAGGTACGTCCCATTCGGGGATTTGAGGGATGTGCGGCAGGCGCGCCGCAATCATCGAAACCTACACTTCGAGGTTCACGTCGAACAGCTCATGCCACGGCAGTCCCTGCTCGCCCAGCTCGGCGAGGAACGGATCGGGATCGAACTCCTCGACGTTGAACACCCCGGCGCCGCGCCACAGCCCCTTGGCCCACATCGAGGCGCCCAGCGCTGCGGGAACGCCCGTCGTGAACGACACGGCCTGCGTGCCGGTCTGACGGAAAGCCTCCTCGTGGTCGCAGTTGTTATAGATATAGTAGGTACGCTCCTTGCCGTCCTTGACGCCCTTGATGCGGCAGCCGATCGAGGTCTGACCGTGGTAGTTGGCGCCCAGCGACTTGGGGTCGGGAAGAACCGCCTTCAGGAACTGAATGGGGACGATCTCGACACCGTTATAAATAATCGGGTCGATACGCGCCATGCCGATGTTCTGGATCACGCGCAGGTGTGTCAGGTACTCCTGTCCGAAGGTCATCCAGAAACGCGCCCGCCTGATCGTGGGATAGTTCTTGACGAGCGATTCCAGCTCCTCGTGGTAGATGACATACGATTCGCGCTCGCCGATGCCCGGATAGTTGAGCGGCCGGTGAATCTCGTGCGGCTCGGTCACGACCCACTCTCCGTTCTCGTAGTAACGCCCCTTCTGGGTCACCTCGCGGATGTTGATCTCGGGGTTGAAGTTCGTGGCGAAAGCCATGCCGTGATTGCCGGCATTGCAGTCGACGATGTCGAGGTAGTGGATCTCGTCGAAATGGTGCTTGGCGGCATAGGCCGTGAAGATGGCCGTCACGCCCGGATCGAAGCCGCAGCCGAGGATTGCCGTGAGGCCCGCGGCCTTGAAACGGTCCTGATAGGCCCACTGCCACGAGTATTCGAAATGCGCCTCATCCTTGGGTTCGTAGTTGGCCGTGTCGAGGTAGTTGCAGCCGCACTCGAGGCAAGCGTCCATGATCGTGAGGTCCTGATACGGCAGCGCGACGTTGACTACGATGTCGGGACGGAACGCGCGGAAGAGTTCGCAGAGCTGCGGCACGTTGTCGGCATCGACCTCGGCGGTCTTCACCCGGTTGCCGCCGATGGCGGCCGCCACGGCATCGCATTTGGATTTGGTGCGGCTGGCCAGCATCACATCCGTGAACACGGGATTGGCGGCGATCTTCTGGGTCACCACGGTGCCGACGCCTCCCGCACCGATAATCAGCGCTTTACACATAGAGTTATTGGATTTTTAAAGTTAATTTCACGTTAACGCCTACAAAAATATCTTTTTATTTCGGCAAATCAAAATCGGCGCCGCATTTTTCACGGCCCGGTGCGACGAAAACGGAAAATGCGGGTTTTGCGCAATTTTTGCGGGCGGGGTGTTGTAAATTAAAAATAATTCCGTACATTTGCACCACCAAAACGGAAGCGATTCCCAATTGGCAGCGGAGATCTCCTAGCTCAGCTGGTAGAGCACAACACTTTTAATGTTGGGGTCGTGGGTTCGAGCCCCACGGGGATCACCAAAAGGAAGGTTAAGACCTTCCTTTTTTTGTCTATATAGCCGGTTTGCGTTATCTTTGCAGACGACAGATCAAAAAACCGAAACATGGCAGACAACTATCTGGAACGGAAAATGGAGGAATACCGGGCCCGGACGGCATCGTCCTCCGCAGGGCGCAGGCCCTTGGTGACGCTGAGCCGGCTGCTGCTGAAAAACCGCAGCCACCGCGGTTACGATGCGAATTTCATCGTCCGCGAGGACCAGCTCCGGCGCATCATCGCAGTAAACGCCAAAATCCCCTCGGCGCGGAATCAGCAGGTGCTGCGGTTCCGGCCCGTGCTGGCCGATGAAGCGCAGAAAGTGTTGCCGCACATCCGCCTCGGAGGGGCCCTGCCCCACCTGCATCTGCCCCTGCCGGGCACCGAACCCAATGCCTTCATCATCATCTGTTCGACCGCAGCGGAAGACCGTTACGTCGACATCGACCTCGGCATCTCGGCCCAGAGCATGCTGCTGCAGGCGGCGGAGATCGGGCTGAACGGCATCTGCATCGGGGCTTTCGACCGGGAGCGCATCCGGCAGGAGTTCGGTTTGGAATCGGAACCGCTGCTGATCCTCGCCATCGGCCGGGGCATCGAAAAGATCGAACTGGTGCCGATCGGTGCGGACGGCGACCGCGCCTACTACCGCGAGAACGGCACGCATTACGTCCCCAAGGTCCGCCCGGAGGAGCTGACGATCAAGTGATGGAAACGCCCGAAACCATATATATCCGCAACATGGTGTGCGACCGCTGCCGGATGGTCGTGCGGGAGCTGTTCGCCGAGCTGGGAATCGAAACCCGCTCGGTCGAGCTGGGCGTGGTGCGCACGGCGGGCCCCGTCGGGAATGAGGTGCGGAAACGGCTGGGCGAACGGCTGCAGGCATTGGGGTTCGAACTCCTCGACGAGCCGAGGCAACAGATCGTCGAGCAGGTAAAGACCGAAATCATCCGGCTGGTGCACCGCGACAACGGGGCCCTGCGGGTCAACCTCTCCGACTGGCTGACCGAAGCCACGCACCACGAATACAGCCAGATCAGCAAACTCTTCTCCGAGACGACCGGGACGACCGTCGAAAAGTATTTCATCGCCCAGAAGACCGAGCGGGTGAAGGAATTGCTGGCCTACGGCGAGCTGTCGCTCGGCGAGATAGCCGACCTGATGAACTATTCGAGCGCCGCCCACCTCAGCGCGCAGTTCAAAAGCCAGACGGGGATGACCCCTACCCGCTTCCGCGAACAGGCCGAGGGGCGCCGGAAACCCCTCGACAAGGTATAACGGCGGAATTTTGTAAATCTATTCCATAATTCTGTAACAGCCCCGCGGCCCCGCGGCGTTATCTTTGCAACGAAGCAAAAAAGGTAACGACATGGCAACGAATCATACCGTCAAACAGACCTTCCCGGTCGCCGACATGAGTTGTGCGGCGTGCGCGGCGAAGGTGGACAAGGTCCTGAACAACGTCCCGGGCGTGAGCCGGGCCGCGGTGAATTTCGCGGCGGCGACCGCTTTGGTGGAGTACGACGAGGCGCAATGCTCGCCCGCCGCGCTGCGGGAAGCCGTGCGGCAGGCCGGGTACGACCTGATCGTCGGGGCCGGGGATGCCGCCCGAGAGGCCGAAAAGGCCGCCGGAGAACGCTACCGCACGCTGAAACGCCGCACGGCGTGGGCCATCGCCCTGTCGGTGCCGGTAGTCGTCGTGGGGATGTTCGGGATGGGGATGCCCTATGCCAACGAGTTCATGTGGCTGTTGTCGACGCCGGTGGTCTTCGTGCTGGGGCGCGATTTCTTCATCAACGCATGGCGGCAGCTCCGCCACGGTTCAGCCAACATGGACACGCTGGTGGCCGGAAGCACTGGAGTGGCCTATCTTTTCAGCGTGGCGAACATGCTCTTTCCCGGATTCTGGGAGGCCCGGGGCATCCATCCCCACGTCTATTTCGAGGCGGCGAGCGTCATCATCGCCTTTATCCTGCTGGGGCGCCTGCTCGAAGCCCGCGCCCGCGACCACACCTCGGAGGCCATCCGCAAACTGATGGGGCTCCAGCCCGCGACCGTAATCCGCATCGGCGCGGACGGGCAGCAACACGAAACCGCGGTCGGCGAGGTACGGCCCGGCGACCTGCTGCTGGCACGTCCCGGCGAACGGATCGCCGTGGACGGAACCGTCGCCGAAGGCAGTTCCTATGTCGATGAAAGCATGCTCACCGGAGAACCCGTGCCGGCGGCCAAAGGGCCCGGGGACGCGGTGTTCGCCGGGACGGTCAACCAGCGGGGAAGTTTCCGCTTCACGGCCGCGAAGGTCGGCGGCGAAACCCTGTTGGCGCAGATCATCCGGCTGGTGCAGGAGGCGCAGGGCAGCAAAGCCCCGGTGCAGAAACTCGTGGACCGCATCGCGGGCATCTTCGTGCCCGTAATCATCGGCATCGCCCTCGCGGCGTTCGCGGCGTGGATGCTGTTCGATCCGGAGAACGGATTTTCGCACGGCCTGCTGGCGCTGGTCACGGTGCTCATCATCGCCTGCCCCTGCGCTCTGGGGCTGGCGACGCCCACGGCCATCATGGCCGGAATCGGCAAAGGAGCCGAGAACGGCATTCTGATAAAGGATGCCGAGAGTCTCGAAACAGCCGTGAAAGTGGATGTCGTGGTGCTGGACAAGACCGGGACGCTGACCGAAGGGCGTCCCGAGGTGACGGACCTCGTATGGGCCGGGGGCGACGACACGCACCGGAACACACTCTGCGCCCTCGAAAAACTGTCGGAACATCCGCTGGCCGAGGCTGTCGCCACGCATCTCGGCGCATGCGCCCCGGTGGCGGTCGAGGGGTTCGAGAGCATCACCGGGCGGGGCGTGAGCGGCACGGTCGGTGGCATCAGTTATTATGCCGGGAACGAAGCCTTGATGCACGAACACGGCATCGCCATCGACGACGAACTCCGCACGGTAGCGGAACGGATGGCCGGGGAAGCCAAAACCGTCATCCGGTTCGCCGACGGGGAGCGGACACTGGCCGTGGCGGGGATTACCGACCGGCTGAAAGAGCATTCGGCGGAGGCTGTCCGGGAGTTGCGCGAACAGGGCATCACGGTCTGGATGCTGACCGGCGACGGCGAGGCGGCGGCCCGCGAAGCGGCCCGCAGGGCGGGCATCGACAACTACCGCGCAGGGGTGCTCCCCCACCGGAAGGCCGAATTCATCGAAGCGCTTCAGGCCGAAGGTCATACGGTGGCCATGGCGGGCGACGGCATCAACGACAGCGCGGCGCTGGCCCGTGCCGACCTCGGAATCGCCATGGGGCGCGGCAGCGACATTGCGATGGAGGCCGCCCCGGTGACGATCATTTCGTCGGAGCTCACGAAGATCGCCGAGGCCATCCGCCTCTCGCGGCTCACGGTGCGCACCATTCGGCAGAACCTCTTCTGGGCGTTCATCTACAACCTGATCGGCGTACCCGTGGCGGCCGGAGCGCTCTATCCGCTGCTGGGGGTCCAGCTCGACCCCATGATCGCGGGGGCGGCGATGGCGATGAGCAGCGTCAGCGTGGTGGCCAACAGCCTGCGCCTGAAACGCGCGAAACTGCACAAGGAAAAAACCAGTAAAAAACAACGGATTATGAAAAAGTATCAAGTGGAAGGCATGATGTGCAACCATTGCCGCATGCATGTGGAAAAAGCGCTCAACAGTCTGGAAGGCGTATCGGCGTCGGTGACGCTCGACCCGCCGGTGGCATCGGTCGAGTTCGCGGGCCGCGTGTACTCCGACGAGGAGTTGCAGCGGGCCGTAGCCGAAGCCGGGGAATACCGGCTGACAGCCCTGTAAGGCACTCCGAGAACGAATGACGGCGCAAAGGTGCGGAAATCCCGAAATTTTCCGTATCTTCGCGCCATCACCAATAATTACTGCGATGAGAATACAACAATAAACGGGTCGGATTCAGTCAGACCGACGCCGTATCCGCTCGGAACGAAACATCGGTTTAACCGGTCTTCACGCAAGACCCCCATTTATTGTGTATCATGCATATCATCGTCAGTGATCTCACCTATCACTATACCAACCGGCAGTCGCTGTTCGAAGCGATCCGATTTTCCGTGCCGCCGGGCGGAAAGGCAGCCATCGTCGGCAGCAACGGAACGGGAAAATCCACGCTCCTGAAACTGCTGGCCGGACGGCTCGCACCCGTGTCGGGCAGCATCGCCTGCGCCGCACGCCCCTATTATGTCCCCCAACAGCCCGATCTGGCCGGAACGAGCGTCGCCGAGGCGCTGGGTGCGGCCGGAAAACTCGCGGCACTGCACGCCATTTGCGCCGGAAGCACCGACCCGGCCCATTACGACGCGCTGGGCGACGACTGGGAAATCGAATCGAAATGCCGCGCCGCGCTCGACGGTTGGGGCCTCCGCCATGTCGCGCCGGACGCCCCGGCCGACGCCCTGAGCGGCGGGGAGAAAACCAAACTCCTCCTTGCGGGAGCAACGCTCCGCCAGCCGGAAATCCTGCTGCTGGACGAGCCGACCAACCATCTCGACGAAGCGGGACGGCGGCAGCTCTATGCCTTCGTCCGCGACACGCGGGCTACCGTAGTAGTCGTGAGCCACGACATCACGCTTTTGAACCTGCTGGAAACGATCTACGAGCTCTCGCCGCTGGGACTGAAACGCTACGGCGGAAATTACGATTTCTACCGTCAGCAGAAACAAATTGAACGACAGGCCATCGAACAGCACCTCGACGCGGCGCAGACCGCCCTGAAACAAGCCCGCAGGCGGGCGCAGGAGGTCCGCGAACGGCAGGAGAAGCGTGCGGCGCAGGGCGAGAAGAAGAAGGACCAGTCACCGCGCATCCTGCGCAAAGGATTGAAGGACAGCGGTGAGCGGACCGCCTCGCGGCTCCGGGACCAGCATGCCGCGCTCATCGGCCGCGACAGCGAAAAGATCGCCGAATTGCGTGCCCTACAGCAGCGCGAATGCCTGCTGCGGATCGATTTCGACGATGCGCAGCTCCACAACGGCAAGTTGCTGGCGGAGGCCCGGGGCGTGAATTTCGCCTATCCCGGGGGCGCGCCGCTCTGGGGTGCGCCCCTCGACACGGCGATCCGCAGCGGGGAGCGCATCCGTCTGCGGGGTGGCAACGGAACGGGGAAAACCACCCTCGTAAAGCTATTGACCGGGGAGCTGGAACCCACCGAAGGGGAGATTCGCCGGAGCGAATTTTCGCACGTCTGTCTCGATCAGGAGTACAGCCGTCTCGACACCCCAGCGACGGTGCTGGAAACCGCGCAGGCATGCAACCGCAGCCATCTGGAGGAACACGAGCTGAAGATGCGGCTCCACCGGGCGCTGTTTCCGGCAGCGGCGTGGGACAAAGCGTGCGACACGCTCAGCGGCGGCGAACGGATGCGGCTGAGTCTCTGCTGTCTGATGATCGAAAATCAGGTGCCCGACCTCTTCATCCTCGACGAGCCGACGAACAACCTCGACCTGCAAAGCCTCGGCATCCTGACCGACACGATCCGCAACTACCGGGGGACCCTGCTGCTGATCTCCCACGACAGCCGTTTCGCCGAGGACGTCGGCATCACGCGGACGATCTCGCTGTAAACGAATCGGGGCCGGCATGACCGGCCCCGATTGTCTTATGCGGAGATGGATTTCGGACGTTTCAGATGCGCCCTCACGGAGTTCACGAAAGCCCCGGCCAGTCCCTCGTCGTAGACGATCCGGTGCTTCCAGCGGTTGGCCCACCAGCGGCGGGTCTTGAACCACATATTAGGCAGCAGTCCGGTCGGCTTCGGGGCCGAAAATTCGGGCGAGAGAATCTCGTTCAGCACCCGCTCCTTCAGTTTCGGATCGACGGCAAACGGCGGCAGCAGCGAGGGATCGAGCCCCAGCTCTTCGGTGCAGATGGCGTTCAGGCACTCCAGAAAACGGTCCATGTTGGCCTCGCGGGCCAGCTCATGGAGTTCTTCCCAGTCGATCTTGCCGGCGTTGCGCTCGATGAAGACATACCAGTCCAGCACATGCCGCAGTCCGATGTTGATGGCGGCGAAATGCACCGCGGCATGGCGCAGCAGGAACAGCGCGTTGAAAGGCACCGA